>NZ_AP025292.1:1929749-2251374 GCF_036492425.1 Persicobacter psychrovividus | reverse complement strand
CTGTTTATATCAGTAAAAATCGACCTGGTAACCGATAGCAGCAGGCAAAGCATGGACATGATCGTTCGGATGAAAGAGCGGTGGTACACCTGGCCTTTGCCTATTTTTTCCCTTGCTGATCGGAACATCAACGATTGGGTGGAAAATCACAATGCCGATTTCAGCCGACTGAATTACGGGATTCAGTTTCGGCAGAGCAACATCAGAGGGCGTAATGAGGAACTCGGTGTTTTAGCGCAGTTTGGTTATACCCGTCGGTTTGGGATTTATTACAAGATCCCTTACCTCAACAAAAAACAGAATTTTGGCAGTAAGCTGAAGTTTAACTATCGGATGAATCAGAACCTGGCCGTGAAAACCATCGACCACAAGCGGGTGTTTCTCGATGCGCAACAACCTGCCTGGGAATCGTATGATGCCGACTGGATGTTCTTCCTCCGCAAAGGCTTTTATGTGCGGCATGAATTCGGGCTGAGGTTTAACCATGAGTGGGTGGCGGATACGGTGATTCAGGAAAATCCCAATTATTATAAAAACGGGGCGCGAAGTCAGCAATATTTTAGTCTGTATTATCATTTACTGATCGATCACCGTGATTTTCAGAACTATGCCACCGAGGGGGATTTGCTCGAATTCTCCCTGAAGAAAATGGGGATTGGCACACAGAATGATGTCGATGTTTGGCAGTTTTTGACCCGTTACAGTAAATACTGGAAATTACCTCATCAATTTTATTTTAGCACCCTTGCTTCGGTCAGTTTGTCGAGCCCAAGAGCAATTCCTGCCTACACCCTGATGAATGGTTTGGGCTTCAGACCTTTTGATATCAGAGGCTATGAACTTAATGTGATAGAGGGGCAACACTATTTTTTGAATAAATGGGATTTTAAAAAACAAGTATTTTCAGGCAACTATAGCTTTTATCCCATTACGAAAAAAAATCAATTTAATGGTTTACCCTTTGCCGTTTACCTCAAGGTGTTCGGTGATTACGGATATGTCCAAAATTACCCCAATTACCCGCAGAATATCGCCCTGACGGATAAAATGATCTATTCCTTTGGGTCTGGAATGGACATTGCGGGCTCCTATGATTTTGTGTTTAGATTAGAAGTTTCTTATAACTCCATGCGACAAACGCATTTTGGATTTTCATTTTTATCGGCAATTTAGACCGTTATTAAAACATTATTACCTTTCGTGCTATTGTGGTTTTATTTTTTATAAATTTTGATCAGCTTTGCACTGAAATGTAAATTCAACTTTAACTTATAATTTTTTATGATTAAGCGTTTACTTGTAGCGGTCTTATTGCTGTCAGTAACCTTCCCTGCATTGGCAGACGAAGGCATGTGGCTTCCAATGTTGATCAAGCGCCTCAATTATGAGGACATGCAAAAGAAAGGTCTGAAGCTGACTCCTGAGGAGATTTACAGCGTAAACCAGGCAAGCTTAAAAGATGCCATTGTTTCCTTCGGTGGATTTTGTACTGGCGAGGTGATCTCCAAGGAAGGCTTGGTACTGACCAACCACCATTGCGGATACGGGTCTATTCAGGAGCATTCAACATTGGAGCACGATTATCTGACAGACGGGTTCTGGGCAACCTCCAAGCAGCATGAGTTACCCAACCCAAAGCTATTTGTTCGCTTTTTAGTGCGCATGGAAGATGTTACCGATCAGGTTAAAGCGGCGGTAAATTCGAGCATGTCTGACGAAGAACGCTCAAAAGGTATCGGTCAGGCCATGCGTGAAATTGCAAAAAAGGCAGAAGAAGGCAACGATTACCAGGTGGATGTTAAGCCGTTGTTCAAGGGCAATGCTTACTATATGTTTGTATATGAAACCTACCGCGATGTTCGATTGGTAGGAACGCCTCCGTCGTCTATCGGTAAATACGGTGGCGATACCGACAACTGGATGTGGCCTCGCCATACGGGTGACTTTTCGCTCTTCCGAATCTATATGTCGCCAGATGGTAAGCCAGCATCATACGACCCGAAAAACGTTCCTTTCAAGCCGAAGCATTATTTGCCAGTATCGTTGGATGGTGTTCAGGAAGGGGACTTTGCCATGATTATGGGATACCCTGGAAGCACCAAGCGTTACTTGTCGTCTTATGGCGTGAAAGAAGCTTTGGATGTTTCTTATGCTTTGCGTATCAAATTGATGCAGACAAAACTGGAAATCCTGAAGCAGGATATGAGTGCTGACGACAAGACAAGAATTCAGTATGCTTCAAAATATGCCTCTACGGCCAATTACTGGAAATATCTGATAGGTCAGACCAAAGGACTTAAACGCCTGCGTGTTTATGACAAAAAGCAGAAAGAGGAAAATGAATTTGCATCCTGGGTTAAAGCTGACAGCAAACGTACCGATGAGTTCGGCAAGGTATTGCCTGAGCTGGAACATGGATTCAAAATGATGACCGACTACTCGGCGCCTATTCAGTATTCTATCTTCGTGCCTTACCTGACCGAATTTATCTACTTTACCCGCAGATTCCAGGGGCTTCAGCCATTCCTTGCTGAGGACGAGAAAGCAGAAGGACTGGAGGAATATACTGAAGCACTGAAACCAATGGTTGAAGAGTATTTCAAGGATTACAGTGCCAAAGTGGACAAAAAAGTTTTCCGTGCATTACTTGAGATGTACTATAAAGAAGTATCAGATGAGTACCGCCCAGATGTATTTGCTGCGGTAAACAATGTGAAGTTTGGTGAAGATGGTGAAAAATCAGCCGCTGATTTCGACCAGTTGGTAGATTATATTTTTGAAAACTCCTTCCTTTTTGAGGAAGATAAACTGATGGCTTTCTTGAACAATCCAAGCGCCGAAGCTTTCAAAAATGATCCTGCAATGAATGTGGCAGATGCATTTATTGATAACAGCCGAATGGTGCAGGGTAAAGTAGCCGAAGCGAGCAAGGAAATTGCACGTGGAGAGCGCGGGTATATCAAGGCTTTGATGATGATGCACCCAGACAAAGCGTATTATCCTGATGCCAACAGTACCATGCGTGTTACCTACGGACAAACGCTGGCTTACGACCCTGCAGATGCCGTGCATTATGACCTGTACACCACTTTGGATGGTGTGATGGAAAAAGAAGATCCGACCAACCCAGAGTTTGTGGTGCCTGCCAAGCTGAAATCGCTTTGGGAAGCCAAAGACTACGGGCAGTACGCCAACGATAAAGGTGAGTTGGTTACTTGTTTCCTGAGTAATAATGACATTACTGGCGGGAACTCTGGATCGCCTGTGATTAATGGAAAAGGCGAACTGATCGGTACGGCATTTGACGGTAACTGGGAAGCCATGAGTGGTGATATTGCCTTTGAGCCAGACGTTCAGCGTACTATCTCGGTCGATATCCGCTATACACTTTTTATCATTGATAAATTTGCTGGGGCAAGCCATTTGATTGACGAAATGACCTTGGTGAAAACGCCTAAGGAAGCTACTTCAAAGAAGAGGAGTAAGAAAAAGAAAAAATCAAGAAGGAAAAAGAACTAAAGAATTCTTGAATAAAAAAAAGGGAGTCAGCGATAAGCGGGCTCCCTTTTTTTTGCCTTCAGCATAAGGGTAGAATAAGAAAATTATGAACAGGTGATTTTTTGGATCAACGAAGTTTATATTTATTACTTATCATTAATTAGCGTTGTTCTTCCATCTTTATGCACTTTATACCATACTGTATCTTTGTTTTGGTCAAAAAAAGCATAAAATCTTACTATACCTTTTTTGCTGAAGTACTGCCATTTTCCCTGCCGCATGCCTTCTGAAAATAATCCTTTTTCCAGTGGTCGCCCTTTGTGGTCATAAAAGCACCATTCTCCTTCTGGAATTCCAAACTGATAGCTTCCAGCCCTTTTCTTCTTCCCATTTTCATGATAAAACGTCCATTGCCCATGATAAAACCCATTGAGGTAACTGCCCATTTTTTCCACCTGCTGATTTTCAAAAAAATACGTCGCACGGCCTTCTAAGAGCCCTTTTTGCCATAATTCATCACTCTTGAGTTGGCCATTGGGGTAATAGGTGGTCAGTTTTCCATCGAGTTGATCAGCTTTATAGAATTCAACCGCACTTACCGTCGAATCGGGATAGAAGTAAATCCATTTTCCTTCTTTTTGTCCTTTTTTATTGACTTGATTATGAGGTGTTTGGGCCGCGGCCTTGTGGGCGAAGGCAAAACAAAATATACTAAAGCATAGTATCAGATTAAACAATGGTTTCTTAAAAGTAGTCATTTATTACTCGAACGGTTTGCGTACTGATTTTATTTGTAAATTTAGTATAACAATTATAATCGCAAAGGTAACCACATAGACTGCAAAGAAAATGTTTTAATCATACACGATTTAAATAATAAGGTAATGGAACATAGAAGACTTTATAAATTTTACCTTTCCTATAAGGTAGATCGAGAGGTACACACTATTTGGGTGGAAGGGCTCAATTTGCGTCATGCCAAGGATAAGCTTTCTATGATCGAGCCAGAAGCCATAGACGTGATCGATTGGACGTCAGAAAGTGAAGAGAAATTAGCCACATATATTGATAAGGTTCAAAGTCATTTCGTTTACGTACAGGGTTAAACGAGCCGAATTTTAACTTGAAGGATCAAAACGGGTCATTGGTTTAAAGAAATTTAAGCTGATGATCCGTTTTTTTGTGCTATTATTATGGGTGGTATTTATTCCTTTAAAAGCTGCTGCCCAGTCCTATCTTTCTCCAATCCCTCGCCTGCTATTGCCAGTAACCATCAATAATGGGGATGTGTCTTCACAGGTGGCTCTCGGGAGCCTCAGTAATGTGAGTTCAAGCCGTTTACAATCAGATTATCAGCTGATTTACGGAACCTTTACTTTGCCACTGGTAGGTTTGGCAGTGGCTGTTCCACATCGGGAGGGGGTTTTCAATCTTGGCTATCAGTATTTTGGTGATCGCTACCTTGGTCAGCAACAAATAGGGCTTGCTTATACGCATCGGCTTGGGGCGTTTACCTTCGGGCTGCGCCTGAACCAGCATGGCAGCTTGGCGGAGCAAAGGGCTCCGCAGCATATTTACAGCCTTGACCTCGGGCTGGGCTATACCATTAATCAGCAGTGGATGGCAGTGTTGGATGCCCAGCATATTGGTTCCGAGTGGGGGGGATCAAACGAGGCGCAGGCGATGCGGAAACGGTATCGTATCGGATTGCGCTATGCGGTATCATCCTCTCTTTTTGCGCATTTTGAAGTGGATAAATCACTGGGCCATCATACCAGTGGCCGATTTGCTTTGCAGTATGTTTTTCCTTCACAGTGGTATCTCATCGGGCAAAGTCAATTTTACCCTTTTGCGCAAACCTTCGGCTTTGGTGGGCGTTTTCAGCAATTCAGCGGGCAATATTTAGGAGGGCTGCAATATCCGCTCGGTTTCAGTCATGCGCTGTCATTGGCCTATACCTTCTCCAAATAAGGTGCTATGAAGAAATGGATACTCATATTTGGACTGATCCTGCCTTCTGCACTGGTGGCTCAACCTGAGGTAGAGGCCGTTTTCAGCTATTTGCAGGAATTGCAATCGGAGCCTATCGATGAGCCCCGTTTGCGTACCGACCTCGAGGAGTTGCTTTATGCGCCCGTGGAGGTGAACCTGACCGACGACTATTCCGATTTATTTTTCCTGACCACCGCACAGCTCGAAAGCCTTCGGCAGTATCGGCGTAATTTTGGGGATATTTTCGCGGTCTACGAACTGCAATATTTGCCACATTGGCATCAGGCACTGGCAAAGGTTGCAGCTCCCTTTCTGCGTTTTGATATTCGACCACACCGTAAAAAAACGTTTAGGCGCCAACGCTATTTATTGCTGACGACCACCTCCCGGTTTCCCAAAGCGGTGGGGTATCAGTCGGGGGATTATCAGGGGAGTGCAGTGGATCGGAACTTACGGCTCAAATATGGCCACGGCCGTTGGCAAATGGCTTTGAACGCACAGCTTCAGGCGGGGGAGGCCTTTCAGTTTGCCATAAAAAATCGGCAGTATGGGGCGGATTATTATGGTGGCTACTTACATTATCAACATGCTGGACTGAAATTGTTTTTTGGGAATTTTCAGCTATCGCAGGGCTTGGGTCTGAGTCTGAATCAAGGATTTTTTGGTGGAAAAAGCAGCGATCCATTATTGGCTTTTAATCGTTCAGCAGGCGTCATGAAGGGTGCTAATGGCAGCTTTTCCTCCCGATATTTCAGTGGCTTGGGGTTGCAATACCGTCAGGGAGCATGGCAGTACAGCTGTTTTGCTTCGAGCAGGCTGCAAGACTACAATATCGCTGAAGGAACACCCACCACTCAATACACAACAGGATACCACCGAAGGGGCAGTGAGCAAGACCATCGGCATAATGTATGGCAGCAGCACGTCGGTACCAGTGTTGGTTATCGCAATGAATCGAAAGCCATTTTCGCGGGTGCTTATTTGTATGGCGGGCAGTTGCAGTTGAGGGCGACCCCGACGGCACGTTTTCAGCAATCTGTTACGATCGGCGCTTATGCAGATCATACCTTCAGCAAAAACCGCCTGGCAGTAGAGTTGGCTTCCAATAATGGGCGGGGGCTGGTCGTGAATGCTTTATGGATGAATGCCCTTTCCGCCCGATGGACGACGGGCTTGTATTATCGGTATTATCATCAGGCGTATGAGGGCGATTTGGGACAGGGGCTTTCTGAAAGTGGTCAGCAATCTGGAGAGCAGGGATTGTATTGGGCGAATAAGTTGTATCTGTCCGCGAAACTGTGGATCGACCTGTATATGGATCAGTTTTATTTTCAGTCGCCGCAATATCGGCTGTCAAGTAATTC
Source organism: Persicobacter psychrovividus (assembly GCF_036492425.1). Taxonomy (NCBI): domain Bacteria; kingdom Pseudomonadati; phylum Bacteroidota; class Cytophagia; order Cytophagales; family Persicobacteraceae; genus Persicobacter; species Persicobacter psychrovividus. Next base: position 2,244,520 of record NZ_AP025292.1, on the reverse strand, counting down.
AGCAGGTTATGAGCACAGCATGACCATTCATTATCAGCCAAAGCGAACACACCGCTGGGCAGTAAATTTCAGACTGGAGGAGAAAGAGCGCGATCATGTTTTTACAGCAGATCAGCGGTACAAAGACTTATTAACGGTGCGGAAATGGCGAGGCTATGTGCTGTATAAATATCAGCCCGAAGGGCGGTGGGCTGGACAGAGCCGATTGCATATTTCTGGCGCAGGTAAGGCGCTCGGGCAAGTGCTGGTGCAAGATATTACTTACCGAACCGATGATGGCATATGGCGCTTTTATGGGCGTTTCGCATTGTTTGATGTCGAGGATTGGGAGGCGCGTCAGTATATTTATGAGAAGAACGTACGGTTCCAGTTTTCCACCCCCGTTTTTTATGGGCAGGGGAGCCGACTGGCAGGGATGGTGCAGTACCATACTGAAAGCCGTTGGGATTTTTGGCTGCATGGAATCTATGAGCAGTACCACGGCAGAACGTCATTTGGCAGTGGGCTCGATCAGGCGGAAGGAAATCAGCGATTTCAGTTGCGGTTACAGGTATTATACAAGTGGTAAAGTAGTTGGTCAGGACGAATTGCCCAGCTTTTCGAAAGGCCCATCAGACTGGCATCCCCGAGGGAAAAGTACCTGTCGCAAAATTTATAAGGCGGCCCATTTCACTTCATAGACTTCGTCGGGTGTAACGACGGTTGTGCGGCTGATGCCCTGCATTCTTTTCAGGGTCAGTCCTTTTCTCTTCACTTTTTTAATTGACTGACTGACCACATTACGTTCGTCCTTTTTCTGAAAGATCAGCGCCTCCTCGTGTTGAATCGGCAAAGTGATCGTTTTTTCTTCAGCCACAAGCAATTTATTCGGGAACAGACTTCCTTGGTCGTTCATCATATCGAGTATCCTGCGGCAGTTCGGAACACCATAGCCAATAAAATTATTGGGGAACTGATGTAAATTGCTCGACTTTTGAATGATGGCAGTGATCTGTTCATTGGTGAGCTGTGGCTTATATTGAAGCATGCAAGCCACCAAACCTGTAATGATGGGCGCCGAAAATGAGGTGCCAGAAGGGGCATAACAGGCAATGTCAGGTTTAATATAATCCAGGTGCTGGGGGCCTTGAGCCGAGTATTCAAATTTATTGCCGTAGGCGTATTCTGTTGCGCCAACGGAAAGCACATGTTCTGCATCCGCAGGAGCAGAAACTACCCGCCATGTGGGGTCGTCGCCCTCATTTCCTGCCGACACCACCAGGTACATGCCTTTTTTTGTGGTCGCAATTTCGGCCACCTTGGAGATCATGCTTGTTTGGCCATCCATATCCGCTGGTCGATAGTTTTCGGCAGGGTCATCGAACCCTTTGGCATAACCCAGGGAGGAATTGACCAGCCGCACGTTCATGCTGTCGAGCCATTCCAATGCCTGTACCCAATAATCCTCTTCCCCGCGGTACTCCTGATTCCCGTGATCGGTACGCGCCAAATAATAATTGGCATTGGGCGCAAAGCCTTTCTGCTGTTTTCCTTTTTCAAAAATCCCCCCAATACATTCTAGCACTTCGGTGCCGTGCCAATCCTGAAAAGTTTCTGGCGACTGGTATAAATCGGCTTTCCATGGGCTGATGAAATCCTTGGTGGCCATTACATGCTGGTGCTCAAAGATGGTTTTCAGACTTGGCTTTACATTGGCGTCAATATAGCCCGCATCAATCACGCCAATCCTGACGCCCGTGCCATTGAGTCCTTTGTCGGCAAAGGCCTGCCCATGCATCTGATTAAAAGCATATTGGTCTTTCTCAAGGCCTGGAGGCGAGGCAATATGGCTGCACATTAATTGAAGGTGTTGATTCAGCGGCCTGATTTGCGCTATAAAGGGATAGCTCAGCAGACGGGCGCTGTCCTGAGGCTCCATGATGGTGGAGACGGCATTCAGCCACTTCGACTGGCAGATGATCGGCAGTTGTTCCTTTTTCAGTGCCGAAACATAGGGGGAATACAGGGGGCGGTCAAGTGAGGCCGCTGTATTTGCTTGCCCTTTGTCTTTGAAAATGACCCAGTATTTTTTTTGATGTGCCGTTGCGCCAACGGAATATAATGCAAAAACAAAGAGAATCAGGGAGCGCAACATGCTAAATTAGGGGTTCAATTATAAAAAGGTATGGACTGCAAAATAGCAATAATATGTTAATCTTGAGGGAAAATTGGGTAAATTGATCCGTTGATACATCAATTAAAAATGACCATAAACTATGAAATACGAGGCGATAGATCCACAATTGTTTATTCAGAACCGTGCTAATTTGGCAAAGGCCATGAAACCCAATGCGTTGGCGGTGTTTCATTCCAATGATATTATGCCGACCAATGCCGATGGTACCCTGCCATTTAAGCAACATTCGGATTTATTTTACCTTAGTGGGATTGATCAGGAGCAGAGTATCTTGGTGGTTTACCCTGATGCCGTTGATGAAAAGTGGCGTGAGGTGCTTTTTGTAAGGGAGACCAACGAGCATATTGCTATCTGGGAAGGGCACAAATACTCAAAAGAGGAAGCTACGCAGACCTCGGGGGTGCGTGAAGTGAAATGGCTCTCGGAATTTGAAAGTACTTTTCAGATGATGATGGCGGAAGTGGACTGTGTTTACCTGAATACCAATGAGCATTGGCGTGCAGAAATTGAGGTACAGACCCGCGACGCACGCTTTATCAAGCAATGTCAGGAGCGTTATCCTTTGCATCAATATTTGCGTGTTGCTCCTATTATGCACCAGTTGCGCGCCATTAAATCTGCCCTTGAGATCGACCTGATCGGGAAGGCATGTGAGATCACCAATAAGGGGTTCCGCAGGGTGTTGGAGTTTGTGAAGCCAGGCGTGATGGAGTATGAGATTGAGGCTGAATATGTCCATGAATTTATGCGCAATCGTTCCGCAGGCTTTGCCTATGTGCCGATTATTGCATCGGGTTACAATGCCTGTGTTTTGCATTATCTGGAGAACAACAAGGTTTGTAATGATGGTGATATGTTGCTGATGGATGTTGGTGCGGAGTACAGTAATTATGCTTCAGACATGACCCGTACCATTCCTGTGAACGGTCGTTTTTCTGATCGTCAGAAATCAGTATATAATGCCGTTTTGCGTGTTTTCAAAGGGGCGAATGATATCCTTCAGCCAGGTATTAACATTCCTGAATATCATAAGGAAGTCGGTAAAATGATGGAAGGAGAGCTTTTGGGCTTGGGGCTGATCGATAAAACGGATGTGAAAAATCAGGACCCTTCATGGCCTGCTTACAAAAAATATTTTATGCATGGCACCTCTCACCACCTCGGCTTGGATGTGCATGATTATGGCAAGGTGAACCGTGTGATTGAAGAGAATATGGTGTTCACCATTGAGCCTGGAATTTATATTCCAGAGGAAAATATGGGAATCCGTATTGAGAATGATTTTGCGGTGAAGCAGGGAGGTAATATCGACCTGATGAAGCAAATTCCTATAGAAGTGGAGGACATTGAAGCGCATATGAGCAAATAAACCCCTGATGTTTTTCAGAAGGGATGCATGCATTTTATCGGTGTTACTGCTGATGAAAATATCAAATCATCCAAGGGCTTGATCATCAGAAAGCACTTTTCATACGAAAGGTGCTTTTTTTATGACTTTTTTTTTGAGGAACATGCACTGAAGCCCCTTATAGTTCGTCTAAAAAAGAAAATGAAATATTGATCTCTATAAGATATGAAAGTAAAATACAGTCTGATTTTGATGTTGATGGTTGTGGCTCTTTTGGGGTGTAAATCTGAAGAAGAGGCGGCGCCTACAGATCCATTTTTAGGTACTTACGTGTTGAATTCTGCATCGATATTATCTGACGGCTATGCGCAGGTGTTTGAAGGGGAATTGCTGGAGGCGCTATTGGAACAACAGCCTGATATGTTTCAGGAGATGACCTTTTCCGCAGGTAATAAACTTTCGGTTGACGGGCAGACTGTTGCCGAAAGATGGGTGCGCAATGAAAACGAAGTCCGGTTACGCTTTAACGATGGCCGTGAGGATGTGGTCTTCGAGTGGGATGAAGATCAGGCGCTCACCTGGCAGGATCAGCAACAGCATGAGGAGGATATTTACCTGAGCCAGATGGTGTTTATTAAAAAATAAGGAACGGCAAATTTCAGCATAAAAAAAGCGATCGTTACAACGGTCGCTTTTTTATTTCTTATTGACTTTTTCCATGGATTTCTCCGCAGCATTTTGCTCTGCTTTTTTCTTTGATAAGCCAGTACCTCTTCCAATAGGTGCATCGTCAATGAATACCTGGGCAGCAAATTCTTTAAAATGCTTATTGTTCTTTACTTCCTCCACTTCGAATCTTACTTCTTTTTTGTGCTGATGTGCCCACTCAATAAGTTGGCTTTTATGATTGGGGTTGGTAAGGATCACCTTCTCCAGATCATAATGAGGAATGAGTAACTTCTTGATCACAAACTTATGGCATCTGCGGTAGCCATGATCAAGGTATACGGCACCCACAAGGGCTTCGAGGGCATCGCCATAAATCGATTTGAAGGCCAGGCCGTGCTTGTTCCCCTGGTTGTACTCCACAAGGTTGTTCAAGCCAATCTTAACCGCAATCTGATTCAGTGTTTCGCGATTTACCATCCGTGAGCGGATCTCTGTCAGGAATCCTTCATTTTTGAAAGGATATTTCTTGAACAGGAACTCTGCCACGATGGTCCCCAATACCGCATCACCCAAATATTCCAAACGCTCATAGGACTCTTTCGTACCGTGCTTGGTCTCTTTAGCCACAGAGGTATGCTGTGTAACCAGTCGGTATAAATAAAGATTTAAAGGCTTGATGCCTACAATCTGAGTGATTGAAGACATAAGCCTTTTATCTTTTGCACTTAAACGAGCGTTTAAGGTGAAAATTCTTCTTAGAATTCGAATCACAACGAGCTGGTTATTCTTCGATTTTTTTGAAGATCACCGAGAAGTTATGGCCACCGAATCCAAACGTGTTCGACAATGCCGCACGAATCTCGCGCTTCTCAGCCTTGTTTAACGTCAGTTTGAATCGAGGATCAATGTTCTCATCAAGTTGCGTGTTATTGATCGTCGGAGGTACAATACCTGATTCCATCGCCTTAATAGAGGCGATAGCTTCAATTGCGCCCGCAGCGCCCAATAAGTGGCCTGTCATTGACTTTGTTGAACTTACATTCAATTCGTAAGCATGCTCACCGAATGTTTTTTCAATCGCTTTCAATTCAGCAACATCACCAAGTGGGGTAGAAGTACCGTGAACGTTCACATAATCGATGTCCTCTGGCTTCAATCCTGAAACCTGAAGTGCCATCTCCATTACGCGTGCAGCACCCAATCCCTCAGGGTGTGGGGCCGTCATGTGGTGTGCATCAGCAGTTGCTCCGCCACCAGTCAGTTCACAATAGATTTTCGCTCCACGTGCTTTGGCGTGTTCGTAATCTTCCAAGACCAAAGCCCCAGCTCCTTCACCCAATACAAAACCATTACGGGTTGCATCAAATGGACGTGAAGCCGTCTGTGGATCCTCATTGCTTGTCGATAATGCTCTTAATGCACCAAAGCCACCAATACCTGCTTCTGTTACCGCTGCTTCAGAGCCGCCAGTAACAATCACATCAGCCATGCCACTTTTAATGTAGTGGTAGGCATCCAAAAGGGCGTTTGTTGCCGAAGCACATGCCGATACCGTACAGAAGTTTGGACCTCTGAAACCATATTTGATCGAGATGTGTCCCGCAGCGATATCAGCAATCATTTTTGGGATAAAAAATGGATTGAATTTCGGCGTACCATCATTCTTGGCGAAAGATGTGATCTCCTCTTGGAAAGAGCGTAACCCTCCGATACCGGAAGCCCAAATAACCCCTACACGATCTAAATCTAACTCATCAGAGATTAGGTTTGCATCGTTCACAGCCTCTTCTGTTGAAATAACAGCATACTGTGCGAAAAGGTCCATTTTTCGCGCGTCTTTACGAGGGATGAAATCCTCGACATTGAGTCCTTTTACCTCACACGCAAACTGCGTTTTGAAATTTGAGGCATCGAACTTCGTGATGGGTGCAGCGCCACTGACCCCATTAGTAAGCCCGTTCCAGAAATCTGAAACGTTATTACCTAATGGCGTCAGCGCACCTAAACCCGTGACAACAACTTTTCTTGAAGACATAAAAATCTTTTAAATTCTTATTTATGCGTTCTCTTCCAGGTAAGACACTGCTTGACCTACAGTTGAGATGTTTTCAGCTTGATCATCTGGAATAGATACATTGAATTCTTTTTCGAATTCCATGATCAATTCTACAGTATCCAATGAATCAGCACCTAAGTCGTTTGTGAAGCTTGCTTCCAAAGTTACTTCTGATTCTTCCACACCGAGTTTCTCTACGATGATCGCTTTTACTTTCTCTGCGATTTCAGACATTGTTATAAAATTTTTGTTATTTAACTACGGTGCAAAGAAATACAATTCGGCACTTAATGTCAAACGATTTATTATAAGAATATTTGTTATAAGGGTAGCAGATATTTGTGGGGGTGTAGGCTGTTTGTGGCTTCAATGAACTGTAAATGAATTCGTTGTGATTATTTTTGAAGGAATATAGATGTTTTTAGTTTCCGAAAAAAAATGAGGAGCCACCGATTTTTTTTCAATTATTATCAATAAATCACCTCTTAAAAGGGCTAATTCCGGTATTTGTGAAAAAAAAATTTCTATTTTTGCGATAAATAAAGGGATTTTTCGCCGCTGAATTAAAATTGAATTGAAAAAGAGAAGACTACTGGTCGAAAATAATTACGATTTTCAGTTGATGGGGATTGTTGCCCCGATGCGGGCCTATAAGTTGGTTTGGTACCTGAACCAAGCCATGCGCATAGACTTTGCCAAGCAGGCAGAGTGTGAAATCCATCCTTTTAACCGGGCGGCGATCAAGATATCATACTATCAGTATGAAGCGCCTTATGGGAATTTTCGGCTTATTGAGAATAGGGCCGTTGTAAACCCCAAAGATGAAATTCACTATTTGATCCCAGAACTGAAAGAGTTCGATTTTTTGCTCTATGTGCAAGGAGAGATGCATCAGGATTATTTCGAACGGTTGCGCAATGGATTGAAGCAATTGACGATCGTGAACTACTTTAAAGTGTTTGATGTGGAGCGTATCGCTACCAAAGAAAATTTGATTTTTTGATGGGTTGTTGTTTATGGACAAGGATTTTCCTCTTCTGGTCGTAGAATCCGACCTACGACCCATCCATTGTTTCATCAAGGTTGAAACCTTAACCTACCATTGAAAAACCCATTGAAATAGGTTGAGCCCTTCGAACATCGCAAATCGAACATCACAAATCGGATATCAATACCCTATCGCGAGAGTTTCTCTTTTGATGACTAAATCCTAACCCCTAAAGGCATAATTTATTAGGTATCACCTAATCCATCTAATCCATAGCTTTTCTAACGATTAATGGCATTCAACGATCCTCCCGCTCTTATTGCTCACCAATGATTGTTTTTGCGATGCCCCCATTTATTCTCACTTAAAATCGTCCCATATTTTTCTTGATTATGATGATGATTTATTGGGGTTTAGTCTGAAAATGATAATTTTATATGTTATTCGGCTAAGGACGTAGCTACAGCAATCGTTATTTTCGCAGGAGCGCCATACCATGAGTAAACAGGTAAGGAATTGTTTTTATGAGTGAACAGCCTTCGGGAAATGGGAGATAAGAATTGGGGGAGTAGACCCTTTTGGTATTTTAGAGGTAGATGGGCAAATCAGCAATTGCAAGGCCATTTTATTATTGAAAGATGACAGAAAGTGAATTCAAAGAATTTTTAAATAAATCGGACAAATATAAGAAAGCCATCATTGTTGGCAAGCCGAAAGAATTAGATAATAATGTTTATGTTATTGAACAAGTAGGGGTCACTTGGTTAACTTATTATTTTGAAAGAGGAAAAAGTTTTAGTGTTAAGTTATTTGATAACGAAGGTGATGCCTTTGAATATTTTGCGAAATGGTTGTCAGGTGTTGAACGTTAAATATTGTGGATACTATCTACAAATTCCAATAGAAAAAGCCCTAAGCCTTCGAGGCAGCCGAGAATAAGGTGTCTAAATAGCATAATGGATAAAATAGCAAATAGATCTTTAATGGTTCTGACAATACAATTACAGTCTATAACTTGGCGGGAGTGCTGAAAGATATGTGATTTATGGTAGTTAGCGGATTGGGATGGGGAGTAATAAAATTCCGATCAGGTGGGGGGTAATAATGCTATACCTGTATTGGGGAAGCACAAGGAAGTTAAAACGATGTATAGAAAGTTTATAGAAGATTTAAAAAAATTCGAAAGTCTTGGTGTTGAAGTATTGGATGATGGGACAAGGTTAATAGGTAAAGCTCCATTTATTGCCCCATTGGCTCGGGTTCATTTACTTTATGCAGGTATTTATGATGGGGAGATAGATTATCTTGAAAGTCAAGTTGGTTGCAAATTTCCAAATTCATTAAGGTTGTTTTTTCAGTGTTTTAATGGATTGATGTTATTCAATTGTGTCTCAGTTTATGGCTTAAGAAAGAATAATGAGCGTTCCATCGATTCTACGTGGCAGCCGTTTGATTTTATTTTTTATAACAATGAAGAAAAATTACCTGGACTGCCTAATGATATGGTAGTTATAGGAGGTTATAGATGGAATGGAAGTAAGTTGTGCCTGAACTTAAAGACAGAGGAGGTTATTTTTAGCTCAACAGATTCATACAAAGAATTGATGAAGTGGTCCTCCTTGGAAGAAATGTTAGGATCCGAATTGAATCGATTAAGTAATAGGCATACTAAAGAGGGGAAGAATATACCATATCGTCCGACGGTTCCAATGGGGGGTAAGGAAGAGCTTGAAAAGAGGTTAAATAAAACCAAAAGAAAAAAACCATATTGGTATGATGAGACAATTGAGTTCATGAAAAAAAATAATTACTCAATTGAGGGCTTGTTAAATCTCTGATTGATTCTCATTTATTCACTATTTTCAGGATAGTAATACAGTGAAGAGTTGGATCGTAGATTGGAGTCTGCGACCAGAAAAGTGTGCCGAAGGAATATTTTCAATAGCCTCGGATGCAACCCGTGGGAATAAACGAGGCGTGAGACATGATGCATTATGCTTTAAGGTGGGGCTATCACGAGAGGGACTCTCGCGATAGGTTATTATAGGCTGATCGCAGAAAGTGTTCTACGACCAGCATTAGAATTAGCTACGGCCAGCCTAAGCCACCATTCTTAGTTTAAATCAGGGCTTTTGTGGCTCCACCAAAATCACCTCTTCTCGGTCAATGATCACTTTTCCAGCTTCAAGGTCCTTGGTTTTTCGGATATATTTTCGTGGCGTAACCGATACAGGGCAAAGGCTGTCGGTTTTCCTTTTGGAATAATATGCCGCCCAGGAGGCTGCTTTTTCGATCACATCCGTAGGGAAAGGTTGCCCGGATTTTTGCTTGATCAGGATATGAGAGCCGGGAACATCCTTGGCATGCAACCAAAGGTCTTCTTTGTAAGCATACTGACTGATCAGCCTGTCGTTTGCTTTGGGGTTTTTCCCTATCCAAATATCAAAGCCGTGGAACTCAAAAGTGTTGTAAGGCAGGATCACCTGTTTTTTATTTTGTTTCTGAGCGTTGTTTTGCAACTGATGATCTTTCAGGATTTTCCGGATTTCCTTAATGCTTTCCGCTCCCTGAATAGATAGTTGCGCCAATTCGAGGTTTTCAAGCTCTTCCATTTTTCGCTGGATATTTTGCTCGATATTTTCGATCTCCAGGCGCTGGTTTTTCGCCTTTCTATAATATTGCTCCGCGTTATGCTGTGGGCTCAGATCTTTCTTCAGCTTAATCTTCAGGGGTTCGTCCGTGTAAAAGTTGTGCAGTGTTACCTGTGTGCTTCGCGCTTCAATAGCGTGCAGGTTGGCCATTAATATATCACCGATATGCTGATAGCTGATCCCATTTTTGAGCCCTTCAAGCTTATCCTCATTATTGGCAAGGTAGGCATAGCCTTTGTCAATGTCCTGCTTTATCTTTTTGAGGTTCTGTCCTCGTTCTCGCTCCAGCCAGTGGGTTTTACTGAACTGTAGATAGTAGGCATTGATGGCCTCGATAGGGTCTTTGCCCTGGTAAATGAGGTCTCCTTCCTCGGTGTCAAAAAGGACGAACTGTGCTTTGTTGTCCACACTTCTGACAAAGAAATCACCATTTTCGAGTTGCTCGATGACGATCTGAATTAACTTCCATTGCTGCTCAATGTTCAGTGCTTCGTAATTTTCGCGGATCAGCCATTTTTTAACGTACTTTCCAAAGGTGGGGAAGAGCTTGAAGTAATCACCTTCCACCTCTTTGAAGCGCTCGAAAGACTGGTCGATCGGTCTGCGGAGATCATTGATGGTCAGCTCCTGATCTTTGGAAATATTATTTCTGAAAATGGCGACGCGTTCACCATTTTGAAAAAGCAAAATGTTGGCCTGCGACCCATGAAGCTTGAACAGCAGCTCATAATCCTGCTCCAGCTTAATGATGAACGAACGTTCATTGTCCAGGCATTCTACCTGCTGAATTTCGTGGTCGAGAATTTCCTGGAATAGGGTGACTGTGTTTTTTTTGGAGCGTGCATAATCCTGCGGAAAGGAAAGGGTGGATACCTCAGGTGCCAGGTTGGCCCTGCAGTAAATTTCCCGCGTGTTATTAAAAAAGCCAATGATCAGCTCATCTTTGGCCTGACTGAAACAAGCGCCAATTTTCCATCCTTTGAGTAGTTGGTCAAGGTGCTGAGAGAGTCGGTGAATGAAGTAATAATTATTATGCAAAATACTTGATTTTAAAGGTTATAAATGGAGCTTCAGCCCATCGTAGGCTAAATTGATGCCCATTGGGAGGCCAGCGTTCACACTGCTGTGCAAACCCATATGGTGACTCATATGGGTAAAGTATGTTTCTTTGACGCCCAGGTTTTTCGCCAGTTCCAGTGCTTCTTTCAGCGTGAAATGCGAGTAGTGTGGCTGGTGGTGAAGTGCATTCAGCACCAGTATTTTACTGCCAGCGATTTTCGGCCATTCCGTTTCTGGCAACTGGTTCATGTCGGTGATGTAGGTGAAGTCGTTGATCCTGAACCCAAAACAAGGCATTTCCCCATGCAGCCCATCGATGGGAACCACTTTGGTATTGCCAATATGGAAAGGTTTGCCGTTGAGGGTGTGCGTATTGATTTTGGGCTTACCGACATAATTCCCTTCAAATGCATAGGGGAACTCAATTTTCAGGCGTTCAATCACCTGGTCCCTGCCGAATACATCAATGCTTTTATTCAATGAAAAATTATAGCCGCGGATGTCGTCAAGGCCAGCAATATGGTCTTTATGTTCGTGGGTAAGCAGTACAGCGTCGAGGTCGGGGATACGTTCGCGGAGCACTTGCTGGCGGAAGTCGGGCCCGGTGTCGATAATAATATGGGTGTCTTCAGTTTCGATATGAACGGAACATCGCAGTCGTTTGTCACGGAAATCGAGGGAGGAGCATACCTGACAGTCGCAATTGATGATCGGTACTCCCTGGGAGGTGCCTGTGCCTAAAAAGGTGATTTTCATATGGATTGAAGTTACACCGGCTGTGCCAGTATGTTTTGAAATAATTGCCTGCTCGCCGGGGAGAGCTCCTGTTGATCAATCGGGAGCTCGCGCAAGATCTGTAACAGGCAGTTGATGCGCCCTTCGAGTGGGTAGAATTTGTTTACGATAACAACGCCTTTTTGATGGAGCAAGCACCAGCCGGATTTAAACTGCCCTTTTTCAAACCTTAAGGTGTAGGCTGATTCCGCAAAGATGTCCTCGAGTTGCGAAAGGAAGTTTTTAGTATATCTAACAGTCATGCAATAGCTGGGGGGATTGATAAAGGCGAAAAATAAGGAGTTTTTAAGCAAAAAAAAAGGCAATGCTTTACCTGCATTGCCTTTCTGAGCGTATAGTTTGCTTATTTATTCCCAAGGGTGTATTTCTTAACGGTTTCAACCAAAGCGTCAAAATCTAACGGCTTAGGTAAAAAGTCATTAATACCTACGGATTTAAAATCCTCCATTGTATAATTTCGTGCATTTCCTGTAATCGCAACAATCGGCACTTGATTACCTTGGTCACGGATAGCCTTGGCGCATTGCATACCATCCATTTGTGGCATATTGATATCCATCAATATCACATCATAATCTTTCTTAGCGACCTTATCCATAACTTGCTTGCCGTTTTTTGCAGAGTCAATGTCGTAGTTTTGGATAAGTAGGATTTTTTTTGTTAGAGTTTGTATTACTGAACTGTCTTCAGCAATTAACACCTTCTTTTTATCGGCCATTTTTATTGATTTTTATAAGTATCTAAGAAACTCTTATATTCACTACTAAACCTATCAAATAGTTTGCCTATTTCCTCCAAATCTTGATTTAGTTTCGAATATGGTGATTTTTTTAGTGTTTGTTCTGTATTTTTCACTTTCTCAGCAAGCTGATCGACCCCTAAAGTGGCGGCATTTCCTTTAAGGGTATGCAAATTACCTAAAATATTTTTATATTCTTGATTTTGTGCAAAAATAGTTGCTTCAGATAATAACTCCTTTGTTTCCAAATCGAAATTTTCATATACTTCCGCAATCAATTCATATCCGCCAATATCATAAAGCTGATCTACGATCGCTTTGTTTAAAGCACTGCTCTTTTCTTTGATTATTTTTGGCTCAATGGTCTTTTTTTCTGATAAGGCAGGGGCATATTCTTTCACTTTCTGAATAATTTCCTGTGCGCGTATCGGTTTGGCCAGGTAATCGTCGAGCCCTTCCTTGATAAACCGCTGTCGGTCATTTTCGAGGGCGTAGGCGGTCATGGCAATGATCGGCGGACAATTTTTCAGTCCAAGGGCCTTGATGTTTTTGGTGGTTTGTACCCCGTCCATCTGTGGCATCTGGATGTCCATAAACACCAAATCAAAGCTATTTTGCTGTACCTTTTCAATGGCTTCTTGTCCGCTTTCAGCCGTCAGCACTTTGCAACCTGCTTTCAGTAATATTTCCGAAGCAACCTTTCTATTGATAAAATTATCGTCCACCAATAAAATCGATGGTGTAAAAGCGATGTTGCTCAGGGAGTCTGTTACCAGTTCTTTTTTCAGGTTCCTGATCAGCGGTTCGTGTTCCTGCTGAGGGATGCCCGCCTCAAAGGTGAACCAGAACGTACTGCCCAGCCCCAGCATGGAGTTTACATTGATTTCCCCATTCATAAGCCTGCATAATTTTCGGCAAATGGTGAGCCCCAGGCCTGCACCAGAGAATGTTTTCGTGGTGCTGTGGTCGCCTTGTTCAAAAGCCTGAAAGAGGCTGTTGTGGTAGGTGGGGTCAATGCCAATTCCAGAATCCTTCACTTCGATGCGTAACTTGTAAACCTGCGCTTTCTGCTCTTCGACCTTTAAATAGATATTAATGAACCCTTTGGCTTCGGTGAATTTGAGGGCATTGGCGGTCAGGTTGGAAAGGATCTGCAATAGCCTCGTTTCGTCGATCAGCAAGTGTTCAGGAACATTTTCGTCGATGATATATTCAAAATCCACGCCTTTGTTCTCTGCCTGAGGGCTGAAGAGGTTGAACAGTTTGGTGATCGTTTCGCGGATGTTTTTTGGCGCAGGGCGAAGCTCCATTCTTCCTGACTGAATTTTAGACAGGTCGAGAATGTCATTCAGGATTTCCATCAGCGTTTGTGAGGACTTGCGCAGGGCATCCACGTATTCGGACTGTTCCTCGGTCAGGTGGGTGTCCTCGATCAGGTCCACCATCCCAATAATACCGTTCATCGGCGTCCGAATTTCATGGCTCATATTGGAAAGGAAGTTGTCTTTGGCCTTGATGGTATTGCGCAGTTTTTCCTGTGTTTTGTTGAGCTCACTCATATCCCTAAGGTAACCTTCGAGTTCCAGCGGGCCATTTTCATTTTTAATATACCTCAGGTGGAGAAAGCAATAAATTGGCCGTCCAGATTTCTGAATAACAAAAACAGGCTCATTGGCAATCTGTTTCTGGCGTAGCAGGCTTTCTTCAAAATGGCGGGCAGTACCTTTGTAGAGGTAAAAGTCACCAACATTTTTCCCTATCAGGTCGGCAGGGGTGTAGCCCATTACTTCGAGCGCACTCGGGGAAACCATGGTCACCTTGCCCCTGAGGTTGCACCTGAAATATACATCGGGCGATCGTTCGAATATTTTTCGGTATTTGCGCTCATTGAGTGTCAGGCTCAGCTGTTCTTTTTTCTGATCGGTATAGTCCTGCAAAATAAGCTCCACCTGCTGCTGGTTTTTGCGCGGAATGAAGGTCATGACCATAAACTGGGTCTTGTTCTTATTGGGCTGTACCTGGAAAAACTCTGCGGTTTGAGCCTCCCCCTTACACACTTTTCCCCAGATTTTCTGCCAGTCACCATCTATCAGTAGCTGATTTTTTTCTGGGCAACTTTGTCCCGTGTGGGTAGTTTTCTGGTGTTCCTGCCAAAATTCAGTGTACTTGTCAGAGGCTTCGATAATATTGGCCTCCATATCCAGAATGGCAGAAAGTACAGGCGGCCGGTGGGCGGTGAGTTTGGCACTATACGGCAGCTCTTTCTCCTTGTCGGTAATCGCTTGTGCAATCGCTGGGGCAATAATTTCCAGGATCAGCAAATCCTTCAAGCTGTATTTGGTGGATTCAAAGCGGTTGATGAGCAACAGGTGGCCGATCGTTTCTCCTGACCATTGCAGCGGTAGGTGAACGATGTGCTTTGGTACGGTACCCCCGAAATCCAAATGCTTAAAACGTTCCTCCTCCAAAAATGAAGGGTGCGTGTTGGGCATGATTCCCTTGATGAGGGTTTCGGGCAGGTTAATGTCTTCGAAATCTGCCCGTGCTTGCCATTCGAAGAGCGCTCCAGGCTGATTTTCGGTGGTGATCAGCTGAAGGCAAGCGTAATCAAAAAGGATTAGGGACCGCATGTTTACCGCAATGGAAGGGAACCATTTGCTGTCCTGGTCGATATTACGCATCCAGATGGGCAGGCGCTGAAAGATTTCCTGCGCACGGTTGAGCAGGTAGGATGCTTCCAATGGGCGCACGGCCAATTTAATACTATAAGGTCCCTCCTGATCTTTCAGCAAAGAAAAGGTGCAGTGGAAAATTTCGTGATTTTTTCCACTGGTCTGTATCTCAAGGGAAATGGTGAAATCCTTATCTCCTTTCAAAATGAGCTGCTCGAGTTTTTTGCGCAACTCTGGTGCTTGTTGCCCGACAATGCTCATCAGTGAAATTCCCCTTACCTTGTGCTGCGGCCGGGCGAGGGAGCGGGCAAGGGAGATGTTTACATACTCGAAGTTTCCGTTGAGATCCAGAAAGCCGATCATCTCGTCGAGGTCATCGAGCACATGATAACGCAGGGTCTGTTTGGTTTTTCTCGGGCTTTCCTCCTTTTGTTGGATGGAGGTGGAAACGAGGGTGATTAAATTAGTGCGGCTGTTGATCTTGCCAGGCACACGGAAAAAGTCGAGCTCAATGTGTGAAAACTGGCTCTCGACGGCCTTGCAATGGATAGGGTCAAATTCATGGAGGCTTTCAGGGTAATACTGTTTCCTGAAAGTTGTTTTGGGATCCATATTTTTCGGCACGATGAACTGGTTGAGTTTTCGGCCGAAAAGCTGTTGTGCATTTAATTGGAAAGCATTGGCAAAAGTATGGTTGCAACTCAGGATGAACCCGTCGGGGGTAACATTGACGATCATCGGGCCAAGTGCCCCTACGGTGCTTGATAATACTGAGCTTGAACTGATCTCGCGGGGGATGGTCGCGATGATGAATCCAGAGAAAACATCGTCCTCAGGGTAGCGGGGAATTCCCGTTTCCTGGACCATAATATATTTTCCCCATTTATTTTTCAGGCGGTAATCCAGGCGATAATTTTTTCTGTTGCTGAGGGCTTGCTTCATCTTAGAGCGTACCTCGAGAAAATCATCGGGATGAATCAGGTCCACCCATTCTTTTATCAGCTGATCGCTCGGAATTCCCGAGAAGTTTTGCCACTCCTCATCAAAGCTGTAAACGTTGTCGTAGTCGTTGGTTTTTCGGGTCATCACCGCCGAACTCGGAAGGTCGAGGTTGGGCTGGTTGTTCTCCTTGGTCAGTTTTACAAAAATCCACTGCGCCACCCCGAAATTAATGGTGGACAAGGACACCAGGATGGAGCATAAATCTTTGCCGTCATGGTGGGGGATGGCCACGGTAATTCCTCCTGAATAAGCGAGGCTGTGCTTGAGGATGTTTTGCTGTTTCTGTTTGTAGTTGACGATTTTGGTGAAGAGCTCACTTTGCTCAATTTCACTTTTTTCATTGACGTCAAACAGGGCAAGGCAGGCATCATTGGAAGCCTTGATCTCCCCGCTGGTGTTAACTACAATGGCAGCGGTGCTGGCTTCCTGCACCAGCAACTGAATTTGCGAGTTGCCGCTTTCTTTCAGCCTTACCAACTCTTCAATAAGCTCGTCCTTTGATTTATGGGACAGGGATTTATGGTCTCCAATCATAGCATGATGGGTTTTTTCAATGGAATTGAAGGGTAAATTAGAAAAAAATTAGCACTCTCGAAATGAATCTGAAAACTATCAGGCCGATTATCTCCTTTTAGTGATGGGCGTTGAAATATCGGTCAAGAATCACGAACTTGCAGCTTATATGGCGAAGGAATTAATGGAAGATAAATTATTGGTGGTCATTGTTGGGCCAACAGCTGTTGGGAAAACGGCGCTTTGTGTTACTTTAGCGCAGCTATTCGGTACGGAGATCATCAGTGCTGATTCACGACAGTTTTTTAAGGAAATGGCAATAGGAACCGCAAAGCCTACCGTGGAGGAGATGGATGGTGTGGTACATCATTTTGTCGATCATATGTCGGTGGATACCCCTTACAGTGCTGGGCGTTTTGAGCTCGATGCCCTGGCCAAGGCGAAAACTTTATTTGCCACTCATGATACCGTAATTGCCACGGGCGGAAGCACGCTTTATATCAAGGGCTTAGTGGAGGGTTTTGATGATATGCCCAAAACGCCTGAAGCTGTTCGTGCGCAGGTGATTGCCGATTATGAAGAAAAGGGCCTGGAGTTTTTGGTCAAAGAACTGTGGGCCAATGATCCTGCCTATGCTGATGAAGTGGACTTGCAAAACCCACAGCGCGTGATGCGTGCCGTGGAAGTTTTTCGGGTAAGTGGTCAGCCGATGTCTTTTTACAGAAAAAACAAGCTGGATGCCCGTCCTTTTAAAATGCTGAAAATCGGTTTGGAACGGGAGCGTGAGGAATTATACGACCGAATTAATCGCCGTGTGGACATCATGATTGAACAAGGCCTGTTTGAGGAGGTGGAGCGTTTGTTGCCCTATCGGGAGGTGAATGCACTGCAGACGGTAGGGTATAAAGAGGTTTTTGATTATATGGATGGGCAATATGATCGGGAAGAGGCTATACGCCTTTTAAAGCGAAACACCCGACGATATGCTAAACGCCAACTGACTTATTTTAAGAAGGATGAGGAGTTTCATTGGTTTCATCCTGAGGATGAAGCGGGAATCGTTGCTCTGATTCGGGAGCACCTGAAAGGTGAAGTCAAGGAATAGCGGCGGTTGCATAACGAAATTCTTTGAATTTAGCGCAAAAGATTATTCTGATAACTGTACGGATGCACCCAATGTCATTAAGTTAAGCACCTTACCCCGTAGAGACGTTATTTTTAACGTCTAACACAACGCTGATTTTTCTTGGATTAATTCAAATGGTTACGTGAGACATAATGAATTATGCCTTTACATGCATTTCAAATTTACACCTGAGTCAGCCCAAAATCCTTAACTTAATGACATTGCGGATGCACCTATGTGTGTATCCAAACCACACAAAATTTATGATGATTCGGGCAGACACACAGGTCAGCCCATACAGTGACGAAATAAAATTTCGTGGGACAAAATCAATTTATGGTTAGGCAACAGCCCCGGGCTAAGTTATTTCATCCCTTCGGGATTATCTTTACTTTAGTAGATTTCTTATTAAATCACTTAGCCTGTGGGCAGAATAATGGGCTAACTATTCAAAATCTCCACCAACCGTACCAATTCCTCGTTCAGGGGCTTTGGTGTTTCAATGGCGGTTTTAAAGTCGGTATAGCTGATCTCATCTTTGATAATGCCAACCATTTTACCATGATTGCCATTCCTCAACGCTTCCACAGCAGCGAGCCCAAGACGCGAGGACAATATTCTATCGAAAGCTGAAGGTGCTCCGCCACGCTGAATATGCCCCAGGGTCGTGATTTTGATGTCTTTATTGTTGATGTGCTCCTTTACCTTCTGCGCAATATCCAGTGCTGAGCCCTCGGCATTGCCTTCAGCGGTAACCACAATAGAGGCGCTTTTTGAACGGTCCCAACCTGCTTGAAGGGTAGAGATGACATCCTGAATCGAGGTCTCTGTTTCAGGGACCATCACCAATTCAGCCCCGCCACCGATACCCGTCTGAATCGCAATGTATCCTGCATCGCGTCCCATCACTTCCACAAAGAAAATGCGGTCATGGGAGTTGGCGGTGTCACGGATTTTATCGATAGCATCCAGGGCAGTGTTGACTGCCGTATCGAAACCAATCGTGAAATCTGTGCCATAAAGGTCGTTGTTAATGGTGCCCGGAATCCCCACCACTGGAAAACTGTAGGCTTCGGAAAAGCGCAAGCAGGCATTCATGGTACCGTCGCCACCAATCACCACAAGCCCTTCGATATCCCTGCTTCGCAGGTGTTCAAAAGCTTTGTCGCGCCCTTCTTTGGAGTGGAATTCCACACTTCGGGCAGTTTTCAGGATGGTGCCCCCCAAAGAGATAATATTACTCACCGAGTAGGACTTCATTTTATATATATCACCCTGAATGAGTCCGTCAAAGCCTCGCTTCACGCCATAGACCTCCATACCGTAGTAAGTGGCTGCACGCACTACCGCCCTTAGCGCCGCATTCATGCCTGGCGCATCTCCTCCTGAGGTAAGAACTGCTATTTTTTTCATGGGATATTATTTACTAAGCAATAACTAAAAATGGGATGATGTCTATATAAGTTCATGGTATTAAACCGATATCAAAGTTAAGTTAAAAAATTTGGCTCTTTAGCTGATTTTTGTCAGTCATTGAAACTGATTCTATGATATTATAAGGTAGTTTGCGGAATAAATTGATGATCTATTCCGCTTTTCGTGGGAAGGTCTTTATCTTAGCTGATTGAAAAACCGACTTCTTGACGGAGGAAAAAATATAACTTTAACAATTGACCATTTTTCGATGAATTGGAATAAGCTTTGGCCACACCTGCTATCGGTGGGGGCATTTTTGATCATTACCTTAATCTACTTCGGGCCAACGCTCAGTGGAAAAGAACTTTTACAATCCGATGTGATACAGTTCAAAGGGGCCGCCCATGAGTCTGAACTGTACAGTAAAAATGGGGAGGAAATCCTGTGGACTAACAGTTCTTTCGGTGGCATGCCCAACTTCATGAGCTCGGAGCAGAACCTCTTTCAGAAAGTGCATGTGGGCATAAAGGCCCTTTTTCCAGATTCGGCGCTTTTGGTGTTTCTGGGTTTTGTGGGTTTTTATATCCTGCTGGTCAGTTTTGGCGTGAACCCCTGGCTGTCTTTTGCAGGTGCTGCTGCCTATGCTTTTTCCACCTTTAGCCTGATTAGCCTCGAGGCGGGGCATATAAACAAGGTTTATGACATGGTTTATATGGCACCTGTTTTGGCAGGGGTATTCATGACCTATCGTGGTAAATACTGGTCGGGTGCGGCCATGACGGCCTTCTTTTTGGGAATGCAGGTTTACTACGGACATATTCAGATCAACTATTATTTGCTGTACATGATCCTCGGGATTGGTATTGTGGAGTTGGTTAAAGCGATTCGTAGCAAGCAATGGGCTGCTTTCATCAAGCCTTCCGTTTTCTTGGTTGTGGCAGCGATGTTGGCGATTGGCTCCAATGTGGTTCGCTTGTGGTCCACAGCGAATTTGGCACCATCGACAACTCGTGGAACATCCGAATTGACCGCCAAACAACACGAAGGCGGTGGACTGGACAAGGATTATGTGTTCGCATGGAGCAACGGCGTGATCGAGCCGATCACCACTTTGATCCCTTATTTCTATGGCGGAAGCTCACATGAATCGTTATCTAAAGATTCTGAAACCTATCAGACACTGATCAAAAATCAGGTGCCGCGTGCGCAGGCCGATCAGTTTGTGAACGCCTTGCCGATGTATTGGGGCGATCAGCCATTTACAGCAGGTCCTGTTTACTTCGGGGCGATTGTGGTGTTCCTTTTTGTGTTGGGATTATTCACCATCAAAGGATCTTTAAAATGGTGGGCCGTGGTGTTGGCTTTGCTGTCGATCTTCCTGTCGATGGGTAAAAACTTCCCTTTGTTAAGCGACTTCTTCTTTTATGTTGTGCCGCTTTACAACAAATTCCGATCGGTCACCATGATTCTTTCGATCGCACAGTTGATCTTCCCTTTCTTGGGTGTTTTGGCCATCCAACGCTTTTTGGACGGTCAGATCTCCAAAACTGATTTCATCAAAGGGTTGAAAAATACGACCATCGTCGTAGGTGGATTGTGCCTGTTGGCGATTGTGGCCAGTGCCATGATGTCGTTCCGTGGGCCGAAAGATGGTTCAATGGGCTTGCCTGCCTGGTTGATCACCGCCATTCAGGATGATCGCGCGTCTTTGTTGCGTGGAGATGCTTTCCGTTCCTTGATTTTAATTCTTTTGACAGGTGCAGGCCTGTGGGCTCTGGCCGTAGAGAAATTGTCTGTTAAAATCGTTACAGGCGGTTTATGTGTGCTGATGTTGTTTGATTTGGTTGGCGTGGGCTTACGCTATTTGAATGCTGATGATTTCAAAGATGTGAAGGCTTATACGCGTCAGTTGTTTGCGCCAACGCCAATTGATCAGCAGATCAATACCGACAAAGATCCTGATTTCAGGGTGTTCAATTTGGCGACCAACACATTCAACGATGGTGTAACGTCCTATCACCATAAATCTATTGGCGGATATAGCGCGATCAAACTCGGACGTTATCAGGAACTGATCGAAGGACAAATTGCCAAAAATAATATGGGCGTTTTGAACATGCTCAACACCAAATATTTCATCGTTCCTGATCAGAAAACCAAACAGCCACAAGTGCAGGTAAACCCTCAGGCTTGTGGACATGCCTGGTTTGTGCCGACCGTTAAGATCGTTGCCAATGCCGATGCCGAGATGAAAGCACTGGATAATATCAATCCAAAACAAGAAGCCATCGTCGATCAACGCTTTGCTGATGTGGTGAAAACCGATTATAAATTTGATCCTGCATCGAGCATCAAGCTGACCGAATACCACCCAATGCACATGACTTATGAGTCGAACAGCAGTTCAGAAGCCTTGGCGGTATTCAGTGAAATGTACTATCAGCCTGGTTGGTCGGCAACGATCGACGGACAGGAAACACCACACTTCCGTGCCAACTATGTTTTGCGCGCAATGATGATTCCTGCAGGAAAGCACACGATCAAGTTTGCCTTCAACCCACCAAGCTACGCCATCGGTGAGCCTATCGGTTTGGTTTGCTCGATTTTGACAGTGTTGTTGATTGGATTTGCTTGTTTCAAAGAATTTAAACAGCCTGAAGCCGTTGCGGAAGAAGAGGGTGTTTTGAAATAAGAATATTAATGTGTTGAGAAAGAAGAGGCTGTCGGTGGATGGCCTCTTTTTTTGTTCTAAATTTTATTATCTTATAAGTGTTATTTTTGGATTTTTTATACCTGGATTTCATGAAAAAAGCAGTGAAATTTACTTCCAACCTAATGGTTCTGATCATCACATTGGTTGTTTTTGCATTATTTATTGAAGATTATTTATTTTTTAAGTCTGATGTTAAGGCTTGTTTGGCTGAACATAATATTGAGTTGTTACATGATTTTGAATTGGAATATAATGATGTTTCAAGTTTAATGGATTATTCTCATCAATTTGAATTGGAAATCTCAGCGGAAGATAAAGAAAGGTTAATGAGTCGTTTTTTGAGTTCTCCAAACTATATAAAGGATGCCCCTGAAATGTTTGATATTAGATCGGGTAAGCCAAGATATTCTGAGAAAGAAATACAATTTACAGCAACTTATGATGATATAAGAGGTGTCGAGTATCAGTCATTTCGCCCAAGTAAAAAGGGGCATAAGCCCATTTGGGAGATCATAACAATAAAGGAAAAAGAAAATAGGCTGATTTATCTTAGGATTTTGGAGTAATAATGGAACTAAGGCAGTATTAAATATTTGGAAAAAATATGGAGGAAGAAGAAATAAGAATTTCCGAAATAATTCAAGATAGTTCATTGGTTGTTTCAACGGGCACTTTGATAAAATATCTGGAGTACATTAAAAAGAATGTAAAATTACCATTGAAAGTAACAGGTGTAGCGTGGGATTTTTTATATTCAGATTATGGGGCTGATACGCCTAATGGAAGACAAGTTTTTGAGTTAATCGGTTTTGATAACAATGTTGAGCAATGTTCAAATTTGTTTGCTGAGGTAAGGAGTGTAGCGTCAGGTAAAGTATTTTCTTTACAGCTTTTCGAATTTCAAGCCTTAGATCAAGCATCAAAGGAGGGGCAGATTTTGGCTGATTATAGTTATTGGATTGAAAATTATATCTAATGTTATCACATCTAAAAATCACTTCCCCTTGCAATAATTCCCCGATCTTCATTAAATTTGCATTAGCAAATGAAGATCCTCATTTACATATTGACCCTCACGACTTTGTTTCTTTCGGGAAATCCAATGGCCTATGCCGAAAATTCTGCATCAGATGTGCAGGTGGAATGCTGTGGGGGCGTAAGTGAATGTCAAACAGGATCTGATAACGATTCAGCGGATCATCATCAAGAGGAAAGCCCAGGTGTTTGCAACCCTTTCCATGTATGCTGTTCCTGTTGCCCGTTCTTTTTTTCAGAACTTTCGATTTTTCGGTTTGAAGAACTTTTGATGCCTACTGATGAATTGAAGGGATTGGTTCCCACTCTTTTTTCTCAATTCTTTCCTGATTTTTGGCAACCGCCCAAGCTTGGTTGATTTCGCCTCAGCACGAAAATCTTGTGTGTCCAAAATGCTATTGTAGGGACGTTGCATGCAACGTCCGTACCGAGATGTACATTCAATAATTTATGGGCAATTCTAACCGTTTCGGCATTCAGCCAACGAAACGATCAACCAACAAAAATCAGAAAAAATGAAATATTTCAATATTTGCATCATCGCCCTATTGTTCGCTTTTCCTGCGAATACCTTTGCCTCCTCTACCAACCTTATCGAAAAAGTAGCCGAGAGCACTAAAACCATTAAGACCAAAGTAAAGGGTGTTACCTGTTCCTCAGATCTGAAAACGATCGCCAATAATGTGGAAGGATTGGAAGGGGTGAGCTCTTGCAAAGCCGTAAAATCGGGTCCTACTTCTACTTTTGAAATCACTTTTGATCCTGCGGTAGTGAGCGAAAAACAAATCAATGCGGTGATTCAGAACACCAGTGGTTGTAAAAACCCGAACGATCGCCCTTATAAGGTTAAGCAATAAATTTATGTAAAGCATAGGGTATTTTTCTTAGTTCAAGCGTCCCGCTTGGACTATGGAATGCGATTTTGAATTTGATCCAAACGGGACGCTTGAACCAAATTTATCTCGCACCCTTTTCCTTTCCAATCTTTTCAACAATGAAAAAATTCTTATTCATTGTCAGTTTGTTGTGCCCTTATGTTTTGTTTGCGCAGGCGATCGAGGGGACGGTTACTGATAAAAATCGACAGCCTTTGGTGGGTGCGAGCGTGTTTTGGCTCAATACCACCACGGGCACCATGACCGATGAACATGGTCAATTTTCGATAAAATCGATCGACCCATCGCATCAAAAGCTGGTGGCGACCTATATGGGCTATTTTGCCGATACAATCACGATCAGCAATCAAAAGTCGGTGAGTTTTCAATTACAGGCCTCCAAGGTTTTGGATGAAGTGGTGGTTTCCGAGCAGCGGGATGGGGTGATCATGTCCAACCTGACGCCAATCAAAACGCAACAGATCACCCGAACGGAGTTGGGTAAATCGGCTTGTTGTGATTTGGCGGGTTGCTTCGAGACGCAGATCGCCATTCAGCCCCAAACGACCAATGTGGTGACCAATGCCAAGGAGTTGCGTATTTTAGGACTTTCAGGGGTTTACAATCAAGTGTTGGTCAATGGGCTACCGATGATTCAAGGTTTGAGTTATACCTATGGCATCAGCAGTATTCCTGGGACGTTGGTCGAAAATATCTCGATATCCAAGGGAGCGAACAGTGTTCTACAAGGTTTTGAAAGCATCAGCGGGCAGATCAATGTGGCGACCCTGAAACCTTCAGAGTCGGACAAATTTTTCTTCAATGCCTATGTCAATAGCTTTTCTGAAAAACAGTTGAATACGCATTTTAGCTTGAAGAAAGGCAAGTGGAGCAATCTGACGGCGGTTCATGCGGTTTTTCCTGCGAATGATTTTGATCGAGATGGGGATCAGTTTTTAGATGTTCCCAAAATCCGTCGTTATTTGATTTCCAATGATTTGCAGTATGGCAATGAGCGTGATTGGGGGTGGCATAGTCGGGTAGGTCTGCGCTATGTGGACGAACAGCGGGTCGGTGGTCAGGTGAATTTCAACGAAAAAACAGATCAGGGAAGTACGGCTGTTTATGGTCAGTTGGTGAATATGCAACAGCCCGAGGTTTGGACAAAAACAGGGTTTCGATTGAATGACCAACATCATTTTGTGTTGATGGCGTCGAGCTTTTATCAGGATCAAAATGCCTATTTCGGAACGGTAAAATATGATGCTCAACAAACCAATTTCTATGGAAATATTCAATATGAGTTGAATTATGCGGACCATTCACTAAAGACAGGCTTCAGCTACCGACATCTGAATTTGTCAGAGCAAATCGCTTTTACTGACAATACCTTGAACCGAACCTATGACGGTCAGTATCTGAAGGATGAACATATTGCAGGGGGATTTATCGAAAATACACTGAAGTTGTTTGATGGGAAATTGACGTGGTTGGCAGGTGTTCGGATGGATCATCACAATCAATTTGGTTGGCTATTTACGCCTCGCACGCTGTTGAAATATGATGTTTCACCAAACAGTGTGATCCGTGCGAATGTAGGGACAGGATGGCGTACGGCGAATATTTTCAGTGAGAACATCAACCTGTTGGCAAGCTCTCGAAATGTTATCTTCGCTTCAGATCTGAAACCTGAACAGGCATTGAATACAGGGCTTAATTTTACTCAAAAATTCGAGAATGATCAAGCGTCGGGTTTTGTCAGTGCAGACCTTTACCGAACGGATTTCAATAATCAGATCTTTCCCGATTACGACAGTTCGCCGACCGAAGCACGGATTGAAAACTTTGACGGCAAAAGCGTGAGCAATGCCTTTCAGCTGGAATTTTTCGTCAAGCTATGGCAACAGTTTGAGTTCAAAACGGGCTACCGCTATTTAGATGTGTACCGAGAGATTGAAGGCGAAAAAGTGGCGTTACCTTTCAACCCACAACACAAGACGGTTACCACGCTCGGATATAAACCTTTATCCCAAAAATATCATATCGATATGAATATTCATTGGTATGATCGACAGCGATTGCCCAACACCCAAAGTAATCCTGTGGAGTTTCAGCGCCCCGATTATTCGGACCCTTTCACGACGGTCAATATGCAGTTCACCTACAATTTCAAGCAATTTGAGTTTTATGGTGGTTGCGAGAATATTTTTGATTTTCGTCAGAAACAGCCGATTGTGGGTTGGCAGGATCCTTTTGGCCCTTATTTCGATACGAGCTCGGTTTGGGGCCCGACCCGTGGACGGGAATTTTATGTGGGGATGCGGTTCCGTGTGCCGTGATATTTCCATTATTGTAATACCAGGGCATGCTGTGGAGCTACGGCATGTCCTGTCTAAAATCTATCCTTGCCCACAGCTAAAGCAATGGGCTACCATACAGAAAACCATTAAAATGGTTTGGTACTGTGCTTCAATGGGGTGAGTGGTTTTAACAGGCAATTGTTATTGAAATACAAAACCTTCGATCAAATTTCACTTTAATTAGAATGAGATGCGATTGATTTTCAATGCAATAAATAATCTGTGGACAATATAAACAACAGCCTAATTTTTATACTCGATGACCCCAACCCGCCGACACCTTCTCCTCTTATTGCTCCTGTGTATTTCATTCCTCGAAGCAAAAGCACAAGATGAACCACAAAGCTATCAGCTGACCCTCGGGGCTTATGCGGAAAGCTTTTATGTTTATGACTTCAATGAACCCGAAGGGGGAGTCCGACAGCCTTTCTTCTTTAATCACAATCGGCATAATGAGTTCAATGTGAATATGGGGCTGATTCGGGTGGATTTAGACCATGAGAAGTATCGGGCAAAGCTGGCGGTTCAGGCAGGAACCTATCCGCAGGATAACTATGCGGCGGAACAGGATTTGCTGAAAAATGTCTTTGAAGCCAATGTTGGGATTTCTTTGAATAACAAAAACAGCCTTTGGCTGGATGCGGGCATTATGCCTTCACATATTGGTTTTGAAAACCCTTTTGCGATGGACAACCCGACGATGACACGTTCTTTGTCGGCGGAGAACTCTCCCTATTTTCTGACAGGCGTCAAGCTGACGTTTAACCCTACCGAGCGATTGACTTTGGCGGGATTGGTGGTCAATGGTTGGCAGAGAATCACCCGGGTGGAAGGCAATTCCTTGCCGTCTTTCGGTACGCAGGTACAATATCAATTTTCGAAGAAAGTGATGGTGAATTGGAGCACTTTTATCGGTTCTGATTTCCCTGATGCCGAACGACGGATGCGGTATTTCAATGATCTTTATTTACAGTTTCATTGGTCGAAATTCTCCTTGACCACAGGCTTTGATATCGGTATTCAACAACAAGAAAAGGGTAGTGAGGACTATCATATTTGGTGGGTGCCGACGCTGATTGCTCAATATCGTCTGCATGAAAAATGGCAGATGGCGGTGCGTGGCGAGTATTTTTATGATGAAAAGGAAGTGATTATTTCTTCCATTTCCCCCGATGGTTTTCAAACCGCAGGGCTATCGTTCAATATCGATTATTTGCCGAGTGATCACATTATCTGTCGGTTGGAAGGACGCTGGTTGCAAAGCAGGGATATGATTTTTGAGAAGGAAAATAATTTGAGGGATTATAATGTTTTTGTGGGAACATCAATTGCCATGAGGATTGGGGAACGGTTGAGGTAAAGTATGGAAGTATTTTTTAGTTCAAGCGTCTCGCTTGGACTAAAAAATGGATAGCAATTTATTATGGATTAAGGTTACTGTTAATATCAACACCTACTGTAAAATAAGAAAATCATGGTAATCCTTTTAATCATGGTCCTTAACACTGCACAAATTACTTTGATCCAAGCGAGACGCTTGAACCAAAGACAGGTATGAGGTTTATGGAAAATTTCCCTATCTTTAATATACCATAAAACCAAAACCTTAAAATGCCTACCACCGACCACAAATTCCATCTGGAAAATACCTATAAAAATCTTCCCGCTTCTTTTTATAGCTTTCAATCGCCTGTGCCTGTTGCCGCCCCAAAAACAGTGCTTTATAATGAGAAATTAGCCGATACATTAGGGCTTAATTTTCAAACCTCTATTGCTGAATACCTATCAGGAAACCAATTGATTGCAGGGGCTCAGCCTTTGGCACAAGCCTATGCGGGGCATCAATTTGGACATTTCACGATGTTGGGTGATGGCCGTGCGATCTTGTTGGGAGAACAGGTTACGCCCGATCAAAAACGAGTGGATATTCAGTTGAAGGGCGCAGGTCGGACGCCTTATTCCCGTCAGGGTGATGGACGAGCGACGCTCTATTCCATGTTGCGCGAATACCTGATTAGTGAGGCGATGCATCATTTGGGCATCCCGACCACCCGTAGCTTGGCAGTGGTAGCTACGGGTGAAAAAGTGTTCCGTGGAGAGCATCATGATGGAGCTATTTTGACCCGAGTTGCAGGCAGTCATCTGCGGGTTGGGACCTTCGAATATGCCCGAAATGTCCGCACTTTAGAAGAGCTTCAGGCATTGATTGATTATACCATTGATCGACATTATCCCGACCTGAAAAATGCTGAAAATCCGACGCTTGGATTGCTTGAAACCGTGATGGATCAGCAGATTGACTTGATCGTCGATTGGATGCGGGTGGGCTTCATCCATGGGGTGATGAACACGGATAATATGAGTATTGCGGGCGAAACGATAGACTATGGGCCATGTGCTTTCATGAATGCCTATGACCCGAAAACGGTTTTCAGTTCGATTGATACGCAGGGTCGGTATGCCTATGGAAATCAGCCCAATATTGCTTTGTGGAATATCGTCGCCTTTGCCAATGCGCTCTTGCCATTGATCGCCGATGATGAAGACCAATCCATAGAAAAGGCACAAAAAGTGATTGATGGCTTTAAGGCTAAATTCTCTCAAAAATGGACTCAAATGATGTTCGGTAAATTAGGATTGAGGCAGGTCGAAGATAAGGACAAGTCTTTGGTTGACCGCCTGTTGGCTTTAATGGAAAAGTACAAAGCGGATTATACCCAAACCTTCTTGGCATTGCATGAAGATCGGGATCTTGACACGCCCTTGTTTCAAGCAGAAGATTTTAAACAATGGAAGGAGGATTGGCACCGTTTTTCTCCCGATAAATCTTGGATGAAAAAGTACAACCCGAACATCATTCCCCGAAATCATTGGGTTGAAAATGCATTGAATTCCGCCGTGGAAGGCGATATGCAACCGTTCAATGAGTTGATGGAGCGTTTGTCGCAACCTTATGGAGAGCATCCCGAAGGTGTTCGGTTTGAGGTGATGGATGGGGGGATTGATAGCGGTTATCAGACATTTTGTGGGACGTGATGTTAAATCAACATTGATCATGGAGCGTCAAGGCATGCCTTGGCGTATTTTTGTTTTAAAGAAACCAATTTCTGAAATGATGAAACAGTTTTCAATCGTAGCCTTTATTTTTTTATCAATATCCGCATTATCACAGGAGATTCAGGAATTAAGTCCATTAGAAATATCACCAATTGAATTAAATGAGGAAGGAGAGAAAGAGTATGCGCTTAAGGAAAAGATTTATAAGCGAATTACCGAGGGATTGGTCAAAGGAGAAAAGTTTGAAAATTTCTCTGAAGCTGAGCAATATGTGGTTCGTAATTATGAAGAAGCAAGGGACGGATATTGGGATGTTTTAGCAGGCTGTAGTTGGTATTGTGGAGCTCAGGGACCAAAAAAAATTACAGGGTCAAGCTTTCTGAAATCACAAAGTGAAATTAATTATGAACCTTCCAATGCACATGATTTGAACTATAAAAATGCTTGGGTAGAAGGGGTTGATGGTTATGGGGTTGGAGAATATTTGGAATATACTTTTGACGCAACATCACCAAGAATTAATAAAATTATTGTTGTCAATGGTTATGTGAAAAGTGAGATGGCATGGGAAAATAATTCTCGTGTGAAAAAATTGAAAGTCTATCTTGATGATGAGCCTTATGCCATCTTGAATTTGCAGGATGTTCGAGGAGAGCAGACCTTCGCTGTAGATCCAATAGGAAATAGTGGTAGAGAAGATTGGGGAGCATTGGAGAAGAAGCCTGATTGGAAGCTTAAATTTGAAATCATGGAAGTTTATAAAGGACTGAAATATGATGATGTTGCTATTTCTGAGATATATTTTGATGGCTTGGATGTTCATTGTTTTGCAAAAGGAACGAAGATTCAAATAACCGAACACTCGACCAAGAATATTGAAGCTTTAAAAGTTGGGGATCTTGTTCAGTACATGGATTCTGAAGAAAGGAAATTGAAGTCGGCTAAGGTTTTACAGTTAGAAAAAGTGAGGCATTGTGGGTTGGTTACTTATCAGTTTGAGAGTGGTCTAACAGTGACAGCAACTAAAGATCACCCTTTTAAAGTTCGAGGAAAAGGTTGGGCATCGCTAAATCCGTATCAATCCAAACAATATAAGGGGTTCGAATATATTGATCAGATAGCCGTTGGAGATGAGTTTATATCTTCATATGGAACTCAAAAATTGGTGAAGATCCAATATTTGGAGGGGCAACAGGAAACCTATACGATCTCAAAATTAAGTGATGGAGATAACTTTATCGCCAATGGGTTGATCGTTGGTGTTGAAGAACTTGATCATTCGGGCTTGAGTACAAAGTAATTTTTATCTGTCATGACCAAAAAAATCGCTATCCTCCGAGGCATCAATGTAGGAGGCAAGAGGAAAATACTGATGGCAGACCTTCGATCTGTTTGTGAAGGTTTGGGTTGGACGGATGTGAAAACCTATATTCAGTCAGGAAATGTGCTTTTTATGTCGGATCGTTCGAATGCTGAATTGGAAATTGAGTTGGAGAAGGCGATCAAAGCACATTTTGGCTTTGATGTGCCCGTGATAATTCGGACTTCACAAGAAATGGAAGGGATTGTCGAGCATAATCCATTTGTGAAGGATGCCGAAATCGCACAGTTACATTTGGTCTTTCTAAAAGAAGTACCGATGGCTACACAAATAGAAGAAGCATTGGTACATAATTTTGAGCCTGATCAATTCCATGTTGCGGGACAAGAGGTGTATTTATATTGTGCAGGGGCATATCACAAAACTAAAATGTCCAATAATTTTTTTGAGAAAAAGCTAAAGGTGGGGGCTACGACACGGAATTGGAAAACGGTGCTGAAGTTGGTGGAACTTAGCAAAATGTGCTGATGTGTTCCTTAGGTACGGGTGCCAATTATTGGGTTGATGGCTGGGGGTTATCAAACAAAGGAGTAAACAAATAATTTACTATTCATGATCGCATTAGTAACAGGAGCAAATAAAGGCATCGGGCACGAGGTTGCCCGACAGTTGGCCGAGCAGGGACATACCGTATTTTTAGGCAGTAGGGATTTGAAAAAAGGAGAGGAGGCTTTGGCTAAATTGTCAGACCCTAAAAATATGGAAGTGGTGCAGTTGGATGTTACCGACAGCACTTCGATCCAAAATTGTTTGAAGGTCATCGAGCAGAAACATGGTTGTTTGGATATTTTGGTGAACAATGCGGGCATCAATTATGATACTTGGCAAAATGTGGTCAATGCCGATTTATCCACTGTCAAGGATACTTTTGATACCAATCTGTTTGGGGTTTGGGAGATGATTCAGACTTTTTTGCCATTGATGCAGAAAAGCGGATATGGTCGTATTGTGAATGTCAGCAGTGGAGCAGGCGCATGGTCGAGCCAAACAGGCGGAACGCCTGGCTATTCCTTGAGCAAGATTGCCCTGAATGCGCTGACGGTTCAATTCAATAATCAAATCAATGCCTCGGATATTCTGATTAATGCCGTATGCCCTGGATGGGTAAGGACGGATATGGGCGGAAGCTCGGCGACGCGCTCTGTGGCAGAAGGGGCCGAAACGATCGTCTGGCTGTCGCAATTGCCAAGTGGTGGGCCTTCGGGGAAGTTTTTCAGGGATAAGGAGGTGATTGATTGGTGAGGTTGAGTAATGTCATCAATATCCTGTAGAGACGTAATTATTTACGTCTAACACAATGGTGGTCTTTCAGGTTTTCCATTCTATTTATTCAAATTGTGACGGGAGTCGTTAAGAATAACGTCTCTACAAGCATTTCAAATAAGGCCTGATTTATCGCATCCGTACAGCTATCAAAATAATCTCAACATCTAATATCCGTTCTGCACTCAAAGAAATTCTATCGATTTTCCCGCGCTTTATTTTCAGATCCACTCGGAATCCGTTACCTTTCCTAATTAATGGTTTTTTGATGAAAAAAAGGTGTTGCACCGATCTGAAACCATTATTGTTAACAATAGAATGAAGAACCTAAACTTGATGATACAACTATGAGCGAGCAACAACAAGAAGTTACTCAATTATTGAATTTGGCCAAGGATGGAGCTGAGGACTTTGATGCTGGGAGGCTTTACGAGATGGTGTTTAGCCAAATGCACCAAATAGCAGAAAGTCTGTATCGTCGTGAACGCGCTGATCATACCCTGCAACCTACCATTTTGGTGAATGAGGCTTTTATGAGCTTGATCGGTCAGGATCATATCGATTGGAAATCTCGTGCCCACTTTTTTGCTGTTGGTGCGCAGGCAATCCGTCGAATTTTGATTCAGCATGCCCGAAAAAAGCACGCTTTGAAACGTGGAGGTGATTATACAAAAGTAGAGCTGGACAAGGCGGTGAACATCCGTGAGGAAGAAGGCGATCAACTGTTAGCGATTGAAGAGGCTTTGAAAGAACTGGAATTGGTGCATGAGCGTCAGGCCAAAGTTGTAGAGATGAAGTTCTTTGCTGATATGAAAATGGAAGAAATCGCAACGGCTTTGGGGGTCTCCAAACGTACCGTGGAGGTCGATTGGACAGTCGCCCGTGCTTGGCTCAAACGCTATATGGCCGAGCAGTTGTTGAACGACTAAGATATGGAAGCACATTGAGCAATCGATGTGCTTTTTTGTTTTTTAGCGCGATGGGCTTTTCCTTGGCATGAATTCCATGTCTTTTATAAAAAGCCCTTTCAGGACTTGCGTGCCGAAGGTACATTTTTCAATAGTTCCGGGTTTTAATCCGATGTACTTTTTTGATCTCCTAAAATATTGCTCATTTCGATATTTTGTTATTGGTGTGTTTATTTGTATTTTAAAAGTAATTTATAGCTATTAACTTATGTCTCCTATGAAAAAGTTCTCCAAGAAAATCACAAAAGGCGATTGGTTCCGTTTGGTGTTAAGTGTTGCTTATATAGCCTTATTTTTTCAGGAAGAAGGACCATGGTATTTCAATGTCTTTATTTCTCTTTTTGTTATCATCGCGCTATCGCAAAGCTTTGGTATAAAATATAAAGTGGCTGATGGGAAATTAATGGTAACGATGGGTCCCTTTAAAGCAAAAGAAGTCAATTTAAACGACATCAATGCCCTTACAGTGATAGAAAACCACGCTATGTTTGGGGGACACCATCTTGAAGTGAAGTACAATACATACGATACGTTAAAGATTTACCCTTCCAAAGAGCAAGATTTTATTGAGGCATTAAAAGGTAAGAATGTGAGCATAGCGGTTTAATTTTTAAGGATTAACTAACGATCAACACAAATGCAATTTCGCTCCAAAATAGACTGGTGGTTTTTCGGGCCAATATTCCTGTTGTTGTTTGGGATCTCCTTTTTGGGAGGAACCAACGATGGAGCTTTTTGGGTAGTTTTCAGCATTGATATGGCCACTATCCTTTTCGTTTTATATGTATTGTTGAGTACCAAATATTGGTTGGACGAACAGCAATTGATTGTTACTTGTGGTATCTTAATGCGAAAGGAAATCTCCATTGACAAAATCCAGTCAATCAAAAAGACCTACAATATGATGAGTTCACCCGCTTGTTCTTTTGATCGGATCGAGGTGAAGTATGGCAAGTATGAAGGGGTGATTATCTCTCCTAAAAATAGAAAAGCTTTTATTGATGAGATCCTGAGGGTTAATCCGAAGGTGGAGGTTCATGAATCTTTAAATATGTCTTGAAAAATGATTTTCCGTTCCAAAATAAATTATTGGCTTTTCTTTGCCATAATGATGCCCTTGTTTATCGGGTTTTATGGAGATGTGTCTGGATGGGAAATTAGATGGCCGTGGTTGGTGTTTGTTGCTTCCATGATTTGTATTCATGGCTATTGGTATTATTCGACTTTTTATAAAATTGGGAACGGTAAGCTGAGCGTGAAATCGGGTTGGTGGTTTTACAAAGAATTATTGATCCGTGATATTGGTCAGATTAGACCAAAAAATAGTGTGCTGACTGCTCCTGCACTGTCCCCCAAGCGTTTGGAGATTGACTTTAAGAATGGTGAAAAATTGATGATCTCACCACGGAAAGAGAAAGTCTTCCTCGATCAATTGGTTGAGATTAACCCACAAATCAAAATAATGACCAAATAAGCTCGCAAAATATGAGTCAGAATACTAAACATGTGTTAAAGACGATACCGAAAAGCATTCGAACTAAAGTGAATTGGTGGCTTTTCGGCATTGTTCCTTGGTTTGCGTGGGGTGTTTTAATGGTGTTGATTCTGAGTCAGTTTGATGGGTACGGTCTTTAGGTCCTGCAATTTATGGAGCAACTTCTGTCATTATTTTTTTTATTCTTACACATATCCAATACCAAATAGAAGGGAAGAAATTGGTGGTTTTTACCCTCTTTAAAAAGTGGACTATACCTATTTCTGAGATTAAGGAGATCAAAAAGAATTATTCAAGACATATTGCGCCTGCCTGTCATTTTGATCGATTGGAGATTTTTTATGGGGAAGATGAAAAGATTTATATCTCGCCTAAAGATGTGGAGGGTTTGGTGAGGGGGTTACTGGAGGTTAATCCTCAGATACGTGTTGATTTTCTCTAAGGTGGAGGAGGTTTACTGGGTTGTAGGGACGTTGCATGCAACGTCCGTACCGACAGGTACAAAATACTTAGTTTGCTATCACGAGAGAGACTCTCGCGGTGGGATAAAAAAATAGAGTGAACCTTTTCCCCAAAATCAATCTGTGCAAATCTGTGTCATCTGTGGGTGAAAAAATAAAACTTCCGCTAAAAAATAATAACTTGCCCCTTCGTCGCACAACCACCATGTTGTGCTTTTTTGTGAATTATAATTTTAGGAATAATGGAAAAATCGAAGTTGGCAAAGTGGGTAGGTTTATTGGGGTTTCTTGTCGGGATTTTGTTCTTTTTCAGGTATTTATATGTGAATGGGATGGCCGCTACGGGCGATGATAAAACCATTGAAATGGCGCAGGCAATTTTGATTGGAAGTATTGCGGTGCTTCCAGGTTTGTTTTTTCAGAACCGACAAACGCCTGAATGGTTATGGGTTCGTGTGGTGTATGTGTTCATGATGTTATTTGCTGTTTTGGGCGATATTTATATTGCTGATCCATTGGGCTATGGTTTACCGATGATGCTGATCGTAATTCCCTTCTGCCTTGTTGTTGCGTCGGTCATTTTGATTAAGGTGCTGAATTCAAAACGGTAATGGTTTGGCCTATAAATACCGTATTATTTTTTATTGTCCACAGATTAGTGAGATTAAAAGGATTTTTTTTGAATTACAGTGATGATTATTCTCAATAACAATAATCAAGGCAAAAAGAAAATCATGCTAATCCTTTTAATCATGTAAATCATGGTCTAAAAACCAAGCACCCCTCCGATCTCGGATAAAAAATCATGATCAAAAAGACCGCAGCATCTCCAAAATTTTCCTAAATTTGCAGACTGCGAAAAATATTATTTTCGACCGAAGATAAAAAACAGTTTACCATGACTTTATCAACAAAATATAATCCTTCAGAAGTAGAGGATAAGTGGTATCAGTATTGGATGGAGAACAAGTTCTTTGCCTCCAAGCCTGATCCAGAAAAAGAGCCGTATTCTATCGTGATCCCACCACCGAACGTAACGGGGGTGTTGCACATGGGGCACATGCTTAACAATACGATTCAGGATGTATTGATCCGTAAGAAGCGTATGGAAGGCAAAAATGCTTGTTGGGTACCTGGTACCGACCACGCATCGATTGCTACTGAGGCCAAAGTAGTGAAGCTTTTGGCGGAGCAGGGCATCAAAAAGTCAGACATTACTCGTGAGCAGTTCTTGGAGCATGCTTTTGAGTGGAAAGAAAAATATGGCGGAATCATCCTGAAGCAGTTGGAGAAATTGGGTGCTTCATGTGACTGGGACCGTACACGTTTCACGATGGAAGAAGACCTTTCTGCTGCCGTGATCGAAGTGTTCGTGAACTTGTACAACAAGGGCATGATCTACCGCGGGATCCGCATGGTAAACTGGGATCCAGTCGGTAAGACTGCTTTGTCTGATGACGAGGTAATTCACCGTGAAGTACAATCGAAATTGTACTATGTGAAGTATGCCGTTGAAGGCATGGAGAATGAATTCGTTACAATCGCGACGACTCGTCCTGAGACTATTTTGGGTGACTCTGCGATCTGTATCAACCCAACGGATGAGCGCTTCCAGCACTTGAAAGGCAAGCGTGTGATCGTTCCGATGGTGAACCGTTCTATTCCGATCATCGAGGATGAGTACGTGGATGTAGAATTCGGTACAGGTTGTTTGAAAGTAACACCTGCACACGATGTGAATGACTACGAATTGGGCATGAAGCACAATTTGGAGACCATCGATGTGATCAGTGAAGACGGTTCGATGAGCGAATCAGCACAATTCTTCGTAGGTGAAGATCGCTTTGTTGTTCGTAAGAAAATCGCCAAAGAGTTGGATGCTATGGGTCAGTTGGTGAAAGAGGAAGACTACACCAACAAGGTAGGTTTCTCTGAGCGTACGGATGCCGTGATCGAGCCAAGAATCTCTACGCAGTGGTTCCTGAAAATGCAAGATTTGGCGAAGCCAGCTTTGGATGCCGTAATGTCTGATGATATTCAGTTGCACCCACCGAAATTTAAAAATACTTACCGTCACTGGATGGAGAATGTACACGATTGGTGTATCTCTCGTCAGCTTTGGTGGGGTCAGCAAATTCCTGCTTACTACTTGCCAGACGGTAAAGTGGTGGTAGCGGAAACCGCTGAGGAAGCTTTGGTGAAAGCACAGGAGATCAATCCTGCATTGACGGCTGCGGACTTGACGCAAGACGAAGATGTATTGGATACCTGGTTCAGCTCTTGGTTGTGGCCAATCTCTGTTTTCGACGGTTTCAAAAATCCTGAAAACGAGGACATCAAATATTATTATCCAACCAATGACTTGGTGACGGGTCCAGACATTTTGTTCTTCTGGGTAGCACGTATGATCATGGCGGGTACAGAATTCAAGGGTGAGATTCCTTTCAAAAATGTTTACCTGACGGGCATCGTCCGTGATGAGAAACGCCGCAAGATGTCCAAATCTTTGGGTAACTCTCCAGATCCTTTGGACCTGATCGCGCAGTATGGTGCTGATGGTGTTCGTTCAGGAATTTTGTTTTCCGCTTCAGCAGGAAATGATTTGCTGTTTGATATCAAGCTTGTAGAGCAGGGACGTAACTTCGCCAACAAAATCTGGAATGCTTTCCGATTGGTGAAAGGTTTGGAGGTTTCTGATGAGATCACTGCAGATCATTCAGCAACCATCAATTGGTTCCGTGGCCGTATGAATCAGGTATTGGCGGAGATCGAAGATCACTTCGAGAAATTCCGTATCCAGGATGCATTGATGGCGGCTTACAAATTGGTATGGTCTGACTTCTGTTCTTGGTATTTGGAGTTGATCAAGCCTACTTACGGTGAGCCTATCGACCGTGCGACTTATAATGCAACGATCGAAATCTTTGAAGAGGTAGTGAAAATCCTTCACCCATTCATGCCATTCCTGACCGAAGAGCTATGGCACCAAATGGCGGATCGTAAAGCTGAGGACGCCCTAATCATTGCACAATGGCCAAAAGGTGGTGCATTTGATGAGACCATGATCGCTGCGACGCAAAACGCTTTCGATGTGATTTCTCAGATCCGTAACGTACGTTCTTCTAAAGGTATCAGCCCTAAAGAAACGTTCAACTTGAGCATCAAAGGTGCGGAAGCAGATTACAAAGCTTTCGAAGGGATGATCCAGAAATTGGCCAATATTGAGGTGATCGATTACGTTGCTGAAGCGCCTGCCAATGCGACCTCTTTCCGTATTAAGAATGACGAATTCTTCATTCCAATGGAAGGTCAGATTGATGTTGAAGCAGAGAAAGAAAACATCACGAAAGAATTGGAATACACCAAAGGTTTCTTGAATTCTGTTATGAAAAAGCTTTCTAATGAGCGTTTCGTGAACAATGCGCCTGAGGCTGTTGTAGCATCAGAAACGAAAAAGAAAGAAGATGCTGAAATGAAGATCAAAACTTTGGAAGAAGCACTGAAAAATTTGGGGTGATATAGGTAATATATCCTGATAATATACTTTAAAGCACGGGTCTTAGGCTCGTGCTTTTTTTGTGGATTTACGTGCCGATTAAATGATGAACAGAATAACGGCAGGATCAGAGTAGCGTTTTTTAAAGGATTAAACACCTTTTAATCTCTAAAAAAAACCACTTATGAAATTCTTATTACAAAGAAGCTGGCTTTTATTGTTGTTGCTTGTGGGCGTGGCCTGTTCAAGTGATGATGATATGTTACCTGAATCAGACACCCTGAAAATCATGATCACCAATCAGGATCCCGTGGAGGGCGCTGCGGTTTCTGCAGGCCAGGTGATCTCCATTTCCATGGACCTGACCTCTACCGATCGAAATTTGCGTTCTTTCTCCATCAAAGGGCCTGGCATAACCCAGGCTTATGAAGATATTTTGGATACTGACAGCGATGATAATCTCGAAGGAATCCGTCCAGGAGATTCTTATGATCAGATCAATAATAAGTCTGTAAAATACACCATGGAATATACGGTGTCTAATCAGGATATTGAAGATGCAAGAGCGGGTGACGGCATGCTGACTTACGAATTTACCTTGACCGATAGGGATGGCGAGACCAAAACAACGGCAAGTTTCACCGTTCCACAGTTTACTTTTGCAGCAGCAGAAACGGCAGATTTGGTTTATACAGGTTCATCGCAAAGTGATGGCAAAAATGAAAATGAGGACGCAGGCATCAAGTATAAAAACAACAGCACCACCTCAGAAGGTGACTTTATGGTATTTGAATCCGAGGATATGGTCGTGGTTGATAAGGCCGTTTATGATGCGGTAACAGCAGCTAATGAAGATTCATATAATGCGGCAATGAACGCTTATGATGGTGGTAGTAAGGTTTCAGAAACGAAAGTTGAGGCCGATAGTAATTTTAAGCCTGTATATTTAATTGTTAAAAAGGATGACAACAACTTTTCTGTTGTTCAGTTCACAGCCTTAACTTTTTCTCCAGGAAACAATGTGGCGAAAATAGAATATAAGCTGATCGGGAAAATGTAAAAATAAGATTGCGGTATATGGAAGGCGGTTGATGTAAAGTCAATCGCCTTTTTTTATTTGGGGTACCGAAATCGTTTGCGGAATTGATAGTTGTTAATGATTAGGGGGTTTCTTTTTAATGATTTATAATTATCATAATTTCATCCTTATTTCATCAACCCTATATGCGTATGCGTAAAATTACTTTTTTGGGTCGAATAGCGATGGTGCTGACCCTTATTTTTTCGGCTATTTTTTCAGCCTATTCAAATAAACGAATATTCAATCATTACAGTACTGTAGAGGGCTTAGCGCACAATACTGTTAATGCAATTACCAAAGATTCGAGGGGCTATTTATGGCTGGGTACCCAAAATGGCCTAAGCCGCTTCGATGGCCGTCAGTTTCAAACTTACCGTACTGGCGAGGACCCACAACAGGGCCTCATGGATAATTATATAAATGGCTTGGCGGTAGATCAGGATCAGGGTATTTGGCTGACTACGAATCGGGGGTTCCTTTCTTATTTATCTTTTGAACAAGATACCCTATCACATTATACTCTTGGTAAAATTGTACTGACAGATGTTAGGGTGCTCGATGGGCAAAGCGTGCTCGTTGGTTCAGAAGAGGGACTTTATCTGTTTCAGAAGAAGGAAAAGCAAGCCCGACTTATAGCAGGCACAGAAGACCTGTTGATTTATGAAATTATTCCACAGTCCGATGAGGTGTTATTGCTGGCGACCTCACAGGGTGTTTACCGTTACCACATTCCTTCTTCGGTAGTGAGCCTGATGGGGGTGCAGGGGAAGCCTGTGTGGGCACTGGCCTACCACGCTGAGGAAGGGCGGCTCTACGCCAATTCTGGGGATCGTGTTTTTATGCTTGATAGGGCGTCCTCTTCTTTTAAAGCCCTGCAACTTCCAACCCGCGGTTCGATGAATCAAATTTCCAGTTTAGCAATTTTTGATGGCGAATTATGGATTGGTAGCGAGCTCGGGGTGTTCATTGAAAAAGCAGATGGTTCTATGGAACAAATCAGCAAAGGCGAGGGGATTTATGATTTGTCGGATGATGACATTGTATCTTTTTTTAAAGACGAGCTGGGCGCCATGTGGATCGGTACACGTTATGGTGGCATAAATAAATGGGCTAAGGGCAGGGATTTCCGTTCTTTCCGTGCCAAGGGTGGCGTGCTGAAGCATAACATTGTGCGTGGGTATGCTGAAGATGAGGATGGAAACCTTTGGTTTGGATATGTAGGGCATATGGGTTTTACCCGTTTTGCCTCGAAGACGTATGCTGATACACATTTTAGTCATGTGCCAAGTTCGGTTTATAAGGTATTACCTGCCGAGGATAACAAGGTTTGGCTGGCACTTTTTGGTGAAGGTCTTGGGCTTTATGATTTGGATAAAGGGCGACTGATTGCGCATTACACCACCCACAACAGTGCGATACCTCATGATGAAGTACAGGATGTATGTTATGGGCCTAATGGTTATTTGTGGCTGGCGACCAGTGGCGGTTTGTCACTTTTCAATCCACAGGATTTTTCCTTTATCAATTACACCTCTGAAACGGGCGACATCAGAATTGCGGATAATCGTGTGCAAGCTGCCACAATAATTTTTGAAAACAAACGCGCTTGGCTGGGGACTTGGGACGGTATCAGTTGCGTACATATTGGGGATGATGGCCTGTTGGAAAAGGCGGTAAATTATAAGTCAATAGATGATTCAGACCCCACTGATATTCCTGATAACAGAATCACGGCCATGACAAAAAACAGCCGATCCAACTTGGTGGTGGCGACCTTTGGTGCGGGAATTTTTGAGATGACTCCTCAGGGCAAAGTAATTTGGCAGCTGAATGAATCGCAGGGCGCACCATCAAATTTGGTGCTTGGTGTGCATGAAGATGCTCAGCAGCGTTTGTGGTTTTCTACAACAGAAGGTTTGGTGTCTTATCAGCAAGACAATCAAGAAATGCTGATTTTTGGCAAGCAGGATGGTACTCAGGGCGATGAGTATTTCTGGGGAGGACATTATCAGCGAAAGGACGGCACAATGATTTTTAGTGGTACTGAAGGAATGACGGTTTTTAACCCGAAAGACATTCAGAAAAATACCCTCGGGGCAGTGGCAGTGATTAATGATATTAGCATTATGGGGGCGCCGCTGCGGGCGGGTCAGCCTATTTCAGGAGGGACCCAAATCGCCACGGTCGATCCATTTTACCTGAGCGATCTTAACATCAAAGAATCACAGAATTTACTTGAAATCAGTTTTACAGCCTTGCAAACGTTATCTCCTGAAAGAAGCCGGGTGGATTTCATGCTCGAAGGTTTCGATGAAGATTGGCGGGTGGCTAAAAAAGGGCAATCGAGTGTAACCTACAGTAATTTAGCGGCAGGGGAGTACGTTTTTCGACTAAAAGCGGCAAATTCAGATGGGTTATGGGGCCGCGAGCGTCAGTTGGGCATTAAGGTTAGGCCATTATTTTATAATGCGGTATGGTTTCGCTTGTCGGTGCTTCTATTCATGATCACCGCAGTAGTTTTAGGCTTCAGGTACAGGATAAAAAGAGAAAGGCAAGCGAAAATTTTGCTGGAGCGTAAAGTTGCCAAAGCTGTAGCGGATGTAGCTGAACAAAAACGAATGCTGGAAGAGAAATATGCTGCTGAAGCCGATGAAAGATGGATTGAGGGGGAGCTGAGTGCGCTGTCGAAGGTATTGAATAGCAACAGAAATGCGGTTGATAAACTATGTCAGGGAATCCTTCGACGATTGGCAGAAAGCCTTTCTTGTCCGCTTGGGGTGATTTACCTGAAAGCAATGGACCAGGAGCAACTTTATGCCGCAGGAACCTATGGGGCGGAAAAGTCGGGACGTACGCTATCAGTAGGTGAGGGGGTGGTAGGTGCTACTTTTGTGGATGCCGAAGCCAAAACATTTTTAGACCTCCCTGAGGATTATTTTCAGACGATTTCTTCCGGCTTGGGAAGCGTAAAGACCGGTGCGCTGTACCTTTATCCGATTCGCTATGAGGAAATTGTTGTGGGGGTTTTGGAGCTTGGATTTTTCGAGCCATTGAGTGCGTTACAGATCAACTTGCTGGAGCGTATGGTGGAGATGATGGCCATGAGGATTAATGCAGTGCAGATGGGTGAGCAGACCGAGAAATTATTTTCTGTCAGTCAGCAACAAGCTCAGGAACTCTTACAGCGAGAAGAAGAATTGAGACAGAACCTCGAAGAATTGCAGGCAACACAAGAAGCCAGCGAGCGACAAATTAAAGAACTTGAGGCGCAGCTGATGAGTCAATAAGACGCCTCATCAGTAGTGGGGTGCTCGGTGAAATGAACAATTTTGCCCATCAAAAAATGTGATATGAAGTTGAAATATTCACCAACCCTCCGCTGATGATTGACCTTTCGGGGGTTTGTGTTACAGATTTTGAAATGAAAAACCGTCAAGTGGTGTGGTCTCAATAGGTTGAACATCAGCGCTTTATTTTTGTATTTTTTTAGAAAGAGGTGAATTGTATTTTCATGAGTATGAATTAAATGAACAATTATTGGCATTAATGTTGTTTTTATGAGGGTAAACTAACCATTACTTAAAGAATGAAAAATTTACTCCTACTATTTTTGGCTTTTTCGGCAGTATTTGGAATGACCTCATGTGAGAGCGGCCCAGATTCCAATGTTGAATTGAGTGGTATCGATTTTAATTTGAACAAAGGAATTACGTTCCATACAGGATCTTCTGATTTCAATGCGCGTTTTCACCTGAAGGCCACAACGGCATTTGACGGCATGACTGTTGAATTGTACCGTGAGGATTCTCGCCGTGATACAGATGTGAAATCTATCTCTATTCACCCAGGAAAAGATGCTGAGTTTAATCAAGGGCAATCTCTGAGAGCGTTGGGATTGGGGAAATATGATAAGACGAATATCAAAAATATGTTTATCCCGAGCATTTTTGAAGAATCAGAATTCAATTTTGATTTGAATCAGCTTATTCGTGAGAATGCTGTCGCTCGTCGTGAAGAGAAGACGTATTACAATATCGATATCAAAGTGCGTGACCGTGCAGGTTTCGAGAAAACTTATGAAGTGCCTGTAACAGTATTACCATAAGGTATTAAATTGTTATAAAGAGAAAACCACATGATTCTTCATCATGTGGTTTTTTTACGATTTAGAAATAATATCACTAATTGAATATATTTATAAATAATATATATAAATATATAATTAACGATAAGTGTTGTCTTGATTTTGTAATTACTTGCCATATAGGGAGTTAAGTTTTTGTTGTTGTTTTTTTAATGATTTTGCAATCATAGTCATGGAGTTTACTGAATAAAATAATACTTTTGCGGACGAATTCATGAACCTAATTTTTATTATGAAAAATTTATTTTACGCAACATTAGCTTTATTCATGGTTGGTGTGTTGACTTCCTGTGGTGAAACAGAAGACATTTTGCCTTCGGAGAGTAACTCTTTGAATATCAAAACAACACAGAGCACTGACGATTACGTGGTATCTGGCCAAAAAATTTCCTTTACAGCACTTTTGACTTCAACAGACAAAAATCTACGCACTTTTGAAGTGAGTGGACCAGTGGATTATGCTGAGCTGTCAGTGGAAAATATCATTGACACCGAGAAAGATGACAGTGGAGATAAAACCTTGAAAAATCTTCGTGCTGGTGATGAGTATGTTTATACCAACGACAAGCAGGTGGCTTACACGGTAAATTACACTGTAAGTCAAAATGATATTGACGAGGCATTGGATAACGATGGTAAAATGGAATTTATGATTTCGATCAGCGATAAATCTTTGATCGGTTCGGGTTCTACTGGTGTGAAAACAGCAAAAGTGGAATTCATGGTGCAGACTGCTACGCCATTGGAAGAGGCTGATTTTAAAGCGGAGCGTTCTGGTGGAGCAGACGCAACAGGTTTGGATGCTTACGGCCTTGCCTGGACATCAAACACTAATACATCAGCGATCATCAAAAAAGATGCTGATAAATTAGTGAAATTATCGGCAGAGGATTATGAAAATATCACTTCTGTAGAAGCATTGATGGCAGCTGTAGACGCTGCTGACGATATGGACGATTTCCGTGATGTAAGCGTGAGCGAAAGTAAAGATTATGACTTGGTGATTGCGACTAAAAAAGGCGACGATTACTTCATGATCAACATTACCCGTGCAGATGTAAAAACAGCAACTGCGGGTACGACTGTTACTGTAACAGGAAAAGTGAAAAACTAAATTTTAGTTCCTAAATATGTAGAAAGCCTTTACCGTTTTGGTATGGGCTTTTTTTTTGTGCCAAAAATGCTCCTGCTTGGGGATCTCCACGAAGGGCATAATAGCAACGCTGGCAGTGGCTATGGTGAAGCATAAAAATGAGGAGGGGCCGTCGGTTTGTCAATAATTCATTTTAGATAAACGATGGGCTGTTTGGTCAAGCGGATTCCTATGGCTACCTTTGCGGGCTTGTTTTATTGTCAGAGATATTCACGTTGCGAGGCATACTTTTTACCTTCTGAACAGTTATATACAGGCAATAGGCAGCATTAAGCCGCTGTAGAGTGAGCATAAATA
The DNA here is from genome assembly GCF_036492425.1 of Persicobacter psychrovividus. Lineage (NCBI taxonomy): Bacteria > Pseudomonadati > Bacteroidota > Cytophagia > Cytophagales > Persicobacteraceae > Persicobacter > Persicobacter psychrovividus. The sequence continues at coordinate 2,199,531 of NZ_AP025292.1, read as the reverse complement.
AGAAAAACTGATATGACGACAAGTCAAATAGAAAAGATTAACGCAGTAATTGCGACCTACTTTGAACAACATCCTGAGGCTAATTCAATCCCTGTGAAATTAATCATGCCTGATATGGTTCAGGCGGGTGTATTTGCTAAAGATGTAAAAAAAGGGATGCCTTTCCGTAAGGTATTGAAAGCCCTGGACAAGCAAGGAGAGCTTCAGCAGATTCCTGCGATTTACGCCGACCGCCATGAAGATGCCACTTATTGGTACCTGGTGCGTGAAGGAAAAACCTTCTCTTCTCCTGCAGGTGTGCGTAAGGAGCCTAAAGAGGTGAAGAAAGAAGATAAGTTGCTTCAGGTGATTACCGATGGGTTTTACCTGGTGAATATTGCCAACGAATTGCTTGGAAAAGAAGCTTCTTCGCAGCATAAGTTCAGCTTCCTGTTGGGAGATTACCATAAAGATGGAAAATCGCGTACAGCCCTGCCTATTGATGCTTATTACGAAGAGCTGAATATGGCCATTGAATTTATTGAGAAACAACCGATCGAGTTTAAATCGACAAGAATGACGGTTAGTGGCGTAACAAGAGGCGAGCAACGCGCGATGTACGATCAGCGCAAGCGAACAACGCTGGCCAAAGAAGGGATTGCCATTATTGATGTACCTTATGCCGATTTCCGTTGCGATGAGAAGGGTAAACTGGTTCGTGATCTTGAGGCGGATACAAAGCTGATGCGCGAATTTCTTGCTGATTATATTAAGGAAGAAGAAGCCTAAAGGGCACCCAAAAAAGAAAAGCCACCTTAAAGTAGGTGGCTCTCAAAATTATTAGATGATTGATTGTTTCAAAGGTAAGGGCTTATGCCTCTACTTTTTCAGACTCTGGACGCAATTTACGAACAGCAGCACCTGCACGCCACATTTCAGAATCCTGAAGCTCTTTCAATTCTGCTTCCAAACCTACACGGTAATCGTCTTTCGAGTTTGCATCGATTGAACGCTGTGCTTCATTACCACAAGCAACTTCATCATACAATTCCTGGAATACAGGCTGTGTTGCATCACGGAATTTCTTCCACCAATCCAAAGCACCACGCTGAGCGGTTGTTGAACAGTTTGCGTACATCCAGTCCATACCGTTTTCAGCAACCAATGGCATCAATGATTGTGTCAATTCTTCTACCGTCTCGTTGAATGCTTCAGAAGGGCTGTGTCCTGCCTTACGCAATACATCGTACTGAGCGGCAAAAATTCCCTGAATAGCACCCATCAAAGTACCACGCTCACCTGTTAAATCAGAGTAAACTTCTTTTTTGAAAGTAGTTTCGAACAAATATCCTGAACCTACACCAATACCTAAAGCAACCACTTTTTCACGTGCTTTACCTGTAGCATCCTGGAAGATTGCAAATGAAGAGTTCAATCCACGTCCTTCCAAGAACATACGACGCAATGAAGTACCAGAACCTTTTGGAGCGACCAAAATTACATCTACATCTTTAGGAGGAACAATACCTGTACGCTCTGCATAAGTAGCACCAAAACCGTGTGAGAAGTAAAGTGTTTTACCTGGTTTCAAAGCAGCTTTTACAGTTGGCCAAACGGCAATCTGACCTGCATCAGACAATAAATACTGGATGATTGTTCCGCGCTCAAGCGCTTCTTCGATAGAGAAAAGTGTCTCTCCTGGTACCCAGCCATCAGCAACGGCTTTGTCCCATGATGCTGAACCCTGACGCTGTCCAATGATCACATTGAAACCATTATCTTTCAGGTTTAAAGACTGACCAGGACCCTGTACACCGTAACCGATCACAGCGATGGTTTCTGATGACATGACCTCACGCGCTTTTTCCAAAGGAAACTCTTCACGTGTTACTACATTTTCTTCTACGCCGCCAAAATTGATGATTGCCATAATGTTATTTTTTATTTCGTTTGATATTAGATTTATTTTATGGAGTAGGGGCACTGTCTCCAATGCCCGTACATTTTAAATGATCACCGGGGAATGTTTCCCGAGATCAAAGAGGTGTCGTTATACGGCCGCTTTGGCCTTTACTTCCTGAATGTGTTCCTTCAGTTCGTCCATCGGTTTGGTAATCGATACCCTTCCCGAGCGGACAAATTCAGTAACATTGAACTTTTTTAGTTCTTCAAAAAGTCGGGTGGTTTCTTTGCGGTAACCTGTTTTTTCGATCACGAAGAAATGCTCTTCAATCGATAAAATACGCGCTGCCTCCCGTCGGATAATGTCCTCGACCTCAATGCCATTTTTCAATACTGATGTTGGCAATTTGTAAAGGGCAATTTCCTGGTGAATGGTTTCTTCTGCTTTGTGGTAGAAGCATCGGTAAACATCCACTTGCTTTTCTATTTGTTTGGTGATCAGATCCACCTGACGAGGCGTTGTATTGACAACGATCGTAAAGCGGTGAACACCTTCTACTTCCGACTGCGACACATTCAACGCTTCAATGTTGATGTGGCGTTTGGTGAACTGATTGGTTATCCTTGCGAGCAGACCAATAGCGTTTTCGGTGAATATCGAGATGGTGAACTCTTCGTTGAGTGGCACTTGCTTAACCATAGTCATGAACTTTATTTTAACCTTATATCTGTTACCGTGGCGCCAGAGGCGATCATCGGAAATACATTTTCTTCTTTGACAACCATGCACTCCAGGAACATGGCCGACTGGTGATCCCGAAGCTGAGCCAGGGCATCATTCAATGCCGACTTATGGTCAATTTTCAGGGAGGTAATGCCGTAGGACTCTGCGAGCTTGACAAAGTCAGGGTTCTTCAGTGGCGTACTTGCGTAACGGTTGTCGAAGAACAGCTCTTGCCATTGGCGTACCATGCCGAGGAACTCGTTGTTGAGTACCACAATTTTCACGGCAATATTATAATCGAGAATCATCCCTAATTCCTGAAGGGTCATCTGGAAACCACCGTCGCCAATAATGGCCACCACCTCACGCTCAGGGCAGGCAACTTTGGCGCCAATTGCGGCAGGCAGACTGAAGCCCATTGTTCCGAGGCCGCCAGAGGTAATGTGTGAACGGCTTTTGTTGAACGCGCTGTACCTTGCTGCCTTCATCTGGTGTTGCCCTACATCAGATACAATGATGGCGTCACGATGAAAGGTTTTGGCAATATTTTCTACCACCTGCGCCATGGTCAGCTGATCGCCTTCGGGTGCTACCTCAGGCAAAATTACCTCATTTTTCTCCTCCTGATAGAAGGCATCAAATTCAGCATACCAGCTGGCGTATTTGTCTTTCGACTGTGCATCTAATCCTGCGCTGATGGCCGAAAGAGCCTCTTTGGCATCGGCATTTACAGGGATGGTTGCAGGGATGTTTTTATCAATCTCCGCAGGGTCAAGCTCAATATGAATCACCTTGGCCTGTGTCGCGTAAGTTGCGGTGTTGCCAGTTACCCGGTCATCAAAACGCATCCCGACAGCGATCAGTACATCGCAGGAGTTGGTGAGCTTGTTGGGCGCATAGTTACCGTGCATGCCGACCATTCCAGTATAGGTGGGGTGGTCAGAAGGCAGTGCCGACAAGCCCAAAAGGGTAGAGGCGGAAGGGATTTGTGTTTTGTCCAAAAAGTCCTTCAGTGCCTGTTCCGCTTCCGAGAGAATAACGCCCTGTCCCCAGATAAGGAAAGGTTTCTCGGCAGTGCGTATGGTGGCAATTGCTGCCGCCACAGCGCTTTCATTAAGTTGTGGTTTCGGGATATAGCTGTTGATGATCTCGCAAGCCTGATATTTAAAATCTGTTTCCTGAAACTGCGCATTTTTCGTGATGTCGATCAGTACTGGTCCTGGTCGTCCAGATCGTGCGATGTAGAAAGCCTTGGCAATAATCTCGGCAATATCATCAGCATCTTTAATCTGATAGTTCCATTTGGTACAGGGCATCGAAATTCCTGTAATGTCGCACTCCTGAAAGGCATCGGTACCGATAAGGTTGTAAGGCACCTGACCTGTGAAACACACCAAAGGGGTGGAGTCGATCATGGCATCAGCAATACCAGTAATGATATTGGTAGCGCCTGGGCCTGAAGTGGCCAGTACCACACCGCATTTTCCTGAGGCGCGGGCATAGCCCTGAGCAGCATGAATAGCACCCTGCTCGTGTCTTCCCATAAGGTGGGTTACCTCGCCTTCCGCACGGTAAATGGCATCATAAATGGGCATATTTGCACCGCCAGGGTAACCAAAAATGGTATCGACACCTTCATATACCAACGCTTTTACAAAGGCATCAGCACCGCTTATTCTCTGCGTTGTTGTTTGATTTTCAGTCTCCATAATGCTATCAGTTTAAAAGCGATCGGTAACACAACCTTTAGAGGCTGTGGCTACATTTTTGGCATATTTATATAAAGTTCCGCGCGTCTTTTTCAATGCTGGCACAACCCATTTTTCCTTTCTTTGCGCCATCTCCTCGTCAGAGATATGGAGCGTGAGCAAGTTACTTTCTGCGTCAATGGTAATTTTGTCGCCTTCCTCAATCAAGGCAATAGGTCCGCCGACTTGCGCTTCTGGTGTGATGTGGCCCACGACAAATCCGTGTGTTCCTCCAGAGAAACGCCCGTCGGTGATCAGGGCCACATCATTACCCAATCCAGCTCCCATAATGGCGGCAGTTGGCTTTAACATTTCAGGCATCCCAGGGCCTCCCTGTGGTCCTTCGTAACGAATGACAACCACATCGCCTTTCTTGACAGTGCCTTTGGCAATGCCATCATTGGCATCGAATTCACCCTCAAAAACACGGGCGGTACCCGAGAAGGACAATCCCTCTTTACCTGTTATTTTTGCAACCGAACCTTCAGGTGCCAAATTCCCCTTCAGGATTTGAAGGTGACCAGAGGCTTTGATCGGTTCGTCCCAGTTCATGATTATTTTTTGATCTTCTGGAAGGCGTGGTGCGTCCTGAAGATTTTCGGCAACGGTTTTTCCTGTGATGGTCATACAGTCGCCATGCAAAAGACCTTTGTCGAGTAGCAAACGCATGACCGCTGGCGTACCACCGATCTCGTGCAGGTCTTCCATCAGGTATTTTCCTGAAGGTTTAAGGTCTGCAAGGAAAGGCGTTTCATCTGAAAGGCGTTGCATATCCTCAAGGTCGAAAGCGATATCCGCGGTGTCGGCTAATGCCAATAGGTGTAAAACCGCATTGGTGGACCCGCCCATAATCAAGGTCAGGCGGAAAGCGTTCTCGAAAGATTTTTTTGTCAGGATATCTGATGGCTTGATGTCTTTTTCAATCAGGTTGCGCATCAGTTGACCTGCTCTTACAGCTTCCTCTTTTTTGAGTGGGCTTTGTGCAGGAATCGAGGCGTTGAAAGGCAATGACATTCCCAGTGCTTCAATCGCCGATGACATGGTGTTTGCGGTGTACATTCCGCCACATGCTCCAGCGCCGTTGCAGGCTTTCTGTACAATGGCTTTGTATTCCGCTTCGGTAATGGTTCCCGCGACTTTCTTTCCCCAGGCTTCAAAGGCAGAAACAATATCGAGTTTCTCCCCATTGTGTTTCCCTGAGGCGATCGTTCCGCCATACATCAGGATCGAAGGGCGGTTCAGGCGAATAAGTCCCATCAGTCCGCCAGGCATATTTTTATCGCAACCCACTACGGTAACGACACCGTCATAGGCTTGTGCGTTTACCACTGTTTCTATGGAGTCGGCAATAACATCCCTCGAAGGCAAAGAGTAGCGCATTCCAGGGGTTCCCATTGAAATACCATCGGAAACACCGATAGTGTTGAAAATCAATCCTACAAGATCAGCATCTTTGGTGCCTTTCTTAACATCTTTGGCCAAATCATTCAGGTGCATATTACAAGGGTTGCCCTCGTAACCTGTGGAGGCAATTCCGATAAATGGTTTAGCTAACTCTTCTTCTGTCAGGCCAAGGGCGTAGTGCATGGCTTGTGCGGCGGGCTGGTTGTCGTCTGTGGTTACCAGATGACTATATTTTTTATATGTATTCATAAAGGAGAATTGTGAAATAATGCGTGAATCAAGCGTGCTCTTTGGTAATTATTCAGCGGAAATGATCATCTTGTTCGTCAGTGCCTTATACCAAAGAGCAGATGACGACGATCGCTGAAATTACACTGACTTGAAGCAAAAAAATGACGCTAATCTCCACCGACAGCTGCTCACGAATGCGCAGGACGTTTTCGCCAGTAAGCATTGGCAAGTTAGAAGTGGAATATGGTTGATTGGCTTGTACCATTTTGATTAGATTGCTTTTCCCGTCGTTTAGTATGATTCAAAAATAGAAACCGTAGACAGATTTGGGGATTCAAGTTTTCTGAACTTTTACAATGTCTAAGGCTTCAAAAGTGTGGTTAAGTAGTTGATTTATAGTGGTTATGGTGTTTTCTTTTGTTGTAATCTAAGCGAATCGGTGGAAGTGTATTTTTTGCGGTAAGATGTTTTTTTGGGACGAAAAGAATAAAATTTTAAAAGGGAAGCCACCGAAAAGATTGGCAATTCAAGTACCCTTTGTAACTTTGGCCTTTATTTTATCAAGCTTTTATGGGGATTGTAGTGAAGCAAGGGGTTCGAGCCTCCTTGATGACATACTTCGGGGTGATTTTTGGCGCCCTGAATTTTTTGTATTTCATGCCAAAGGTTTTGGCTCCCGACCAAATAGGCATGGTGCGTCTGTTGCAGGATCTGGGCATGTTACTGGCGTCCTTTCTGCAGTTTGGCCTGCCGACAGTCCTTGACCGGTTTATTCCTACGCTGAGGAAGCAGCCGATGTCGATTCCCAAATTCGCTTTGCTCTATCCCTTGCCGCTGATTGGCTTGTTCCTTTGTTTCTTTTGGCTTGCTCCAGATTACTGGGCGCGCCTTCTGATGGGCGTTAATCCAGAGATGATGCCTTACTTTTACCTTGTGCCTGTACTGATGATCTTGATGATCTACCAGCTGATGATGGAGTCGTTTTATCGGGCAAATCTGAATATCGTTTTTTCTGCTTTTACCAAGGAAGTTTTTCTGAGGATTTCCCTGAGCTTGCTTATTGGCGGCGTGGCGTTGTCGTGGATTGGTTTTCATGAACTGATGTATGGCCTGGTAGGTGCTTATGCGGTGGCTGTGCTTTTGCTGATCATTTATGCGCAGCTAAAAGGATGGCTGAACTGGCAGGGGAAAGTTTTGCCTCCAGTATCGGAACGAAAGCCCATGTTGCATTTTGCGTGGTTTGTCATTTTGTCTTCAGCAGGCGCTTTGGTCTCTACGAAGGTGGACAGCCTGATGATCAGCAGCATGATTGGTCTGGATGCTCTCGGGGTGTATGTGATAGCGTTTTTTATAGGTACGGTGATAGAGATTCCCCGAAGGGCTATTTCCCAGATTGCCATACCGTTGATCTCAAAGGCTTTTAAATCGGATGATTTCGAGGGAATTGAAAAGCTGTATCAGCAAACTACGGGAATACTGGCGGTAGTGGCCTCATGGTTGTTTCTGGGGATTTGGTGCAACATTGATGTCGTATATCAGCTGATGCCCAACTCCGAAATTTATAAGGCGGGCGCCATGGTGGTCTTTTGGGTAGGCTTGAGCAAGGTGGTCGATATGATCTTTGGCCTCAATAGCGAGATTATTCTTCAGTCGCCAAAATATAAGTGGGTAACTTACTTTACGGTGGTTCTGGCCTTTTTACTGGTAGTGACCAACCTACTGATGATCCCTGCTTTTGGAATTGCTGGTGCGGCCTGTGCGACTTTCCTCTCGATGTTGATTTACAACCTGCTCAAGTTCAGGTTAATATTACATGAATGGCATTTTCAGCCCTTTACGAAAAACACCTTGTACTTTTTGCCCTTTCCCTTCATCGCTTATGCTCTTGTTTTGCTTCTTCCTCAAATGCAATGGCTGGTATTATTTACATTGCGGGGGGTGATGATCACCACAGTTTTATATGTTGGTGCGATTATTTCGGGAGTTTCAATGGATATCAATAGATTTCACCGTCGTTATGTGCTCCGACAGCAATAGTCAAATATCAATATGGAGTATCGAAAAACGAGTGTAAGTTTTGGCTTGGGATTAAATTAAATCATTAATTAATTGCGATTTCACTCACTTATTTGTTAGCTTCACCCTTGATTGAATTTTTTTATTTGATCTTTTAAGTGTGCTACTAAGTTAAGATCAACAAAAACGGATTGTATGAAAAATTTTATTAAAAACTTCTTTAAGAGCTTTCAGCCAGAATATTCGGTGGTTGTAAAAATGTATCACGTTATTCCTGCGCAGCCTGTGAAAGTAATGGGCAGTAAAGAAAAGTTCGGCAAAGGAGAGGTGGAAGCTGCTACGGCATATTTCCAAAAAGTACTTAAAACTACTGCAGAGAAAAAATTCATGCCTGTTGAAGTACAATTGTTGAAAGGAAAGAAAGTTATCCGCGCGAAAGCCTTTGGACCTGTAAATGAAATTAAATCAATGAAGCTTGCGGCCTAAAAAGGGTAGCGCTTTAAAAAAATACAAAACCTTCTTGGAGACAATCCAGGGAGGTTTTTTTATGCCTTTTTTAAGCTTCATGCTTCTGCGGTTGCCGACAAAACGACGGTCAGTAGGGGTGGTTTTATTGGTTGAGGAGCTGCATCATTTCTGCTGAAAAAAACAATCGGATGTTGCGGTCGATGAAGGTATCGGTGAGTTGATGCCCCATGACGGTGAGGTAATAATATTTTCTGTCAGGCCCTTTGTTTCCTTTTTGGGTTTCAAAATCCACCACCCCAAGCTGTTGATATTTTCTCAGATTTCTGTAAATGCTTTGCTCTTCGCAGCGGATGGTTTGGTGGGATTTTTCCTCAATAAAGGATTTAATCTCCTCCACATATTTTTGATCCTCTTTCAGGGCAAGAAATATCCATAAGGTCAGCTGCCCTTTTTTGTAGGTTTGTTCCCAGGTATTCAGCAGTGCCGCAATCTCTTTGTTGTTGTCCATCAGTATGATACATCTTGTATAATACCAATATAATCATTCTTTTGCTATTGTGAAAGGTGGTTAAATTGGGGGCAATGACACAAAAATAAGCCTCATTGCCCATCCTTTCTCTAAAGTTAAGATTTAAAAAATAAATCCTACACCCAGCTCTACCTGATTGGGTTCTTCAATGCCCGCAAAGTTTTTTCTGATTTGATAGTTGGCTTTAAGTACGATACTCTTTTTCGGCTGCGCATTGAATCCCACGGTCACCACTTCCAGGTCATTTTTCGCAAAAGGGTAATCTAATCCCTGCAAGTCCTGATGGATTTTCTGATGGGTATTCAAGCGTTCATAACGAACAAATAGGGGCAGTTTCCATTCGGTATTCTGATTGAAAAATGGCAGGATATCATAAGCCGCCTGCGCATAATATCCGAAGGTTTCAGCACCAAGAATTTCCTGATGGATCTGAAATAGCTGTTCTGTTCCTGAGAGCCATCCCTTGGCCATCAGTCCGAAAAGCTCCAAATTCCCCACTTTGTAAATTCCGTGAGCAGACAGCATTCCGAGGTTTGAGTTAAGCTTTTCACCTGCATAAGGGTTATGGTCTTCGGTGCTGAAAGTGTATCCTTTGGAGGCGTCGCCATAATAACCAGAAACACCGATTAGGAAATCGTCTTCGTCGCCATATTGTAATTTACCATTGAAGGCATAGGAGGAAGGTCTTTCGAACATGTTGTGGTTTCTGCCATTTCTGATCCAGGTGCCAGAGGAAAAATTTGGACCGTTAAAACCATTGGTTACACCGAAGGCATATTCCAGTTTAGGCAGTGCATACCCGTAGGCCAGCAATCCGAATTCCATCCATGCCGTTGGGATAATCAGCCGTTCTACTTCAGGGCGATTGACCGACTTAAAACCGATCGGCTCATCATTCTGATTCACCCAGCCAATACCCATTGGGTAATTACCAAACCGCAGATTGAAATTGTTGTTGATCAGGAAATCGAGCACCAGTTCGTAGGCGAAAGCAAATTCCCCCTGCTGAAATTGGTCGGTGAGGTATTCTGTCTGAAGTTCTCCAACCAAAATAATGCGGTCGGTAAATTTATAACCCAGCCAGATGCCTGTGCGGAACAGGTTGGAGTAGAAAAGCTCCATATCTTCGGAACTCTTGTCTTTGGATCCCTGAAAATTGACATAATTTACCTCGCCGAATCCACTGATAGTAAACTTGCGCTCTGAGGTGAAAATCTTGGAAGAGGCATTGGCAAAGCCCGGTTGTTTCTCGTAGGTAAGCGCCTCGATAAGTTTTTGAGGTTCCTCATTTTCCTGCGCGTAAGTATATAGTGGGGTAGTCATGGCGAAAAATAGGGCCATGATTGTCATTAGATTTTTCATAACATTGCTTTTTGAATGGACATAGAAATGCCCTTACTTTAAATTTAAAAAGCATAAATAGGTGACCGTGATGATAGGGGGTATTCCATAATAATGGTGAAGTATTATGGCCATGAATTGGGGTTGTCCTGCGAAATTACATTTGACGGCGGTAGGAGCTGACCGATGTGCCTGCTCAAATCATCAAAAGTGCATTGCTCGGATACACCTATAAGTGTATCGGTACAGCTTGCGGAACCGTCTTGAAAGCAACTACTGGCGCAGCTGCCCTGTGAAAACAGATTCAAGATAACCCATGATTTTATCAGTGGAAATCTGCGTAAACTGTAGACAAATAATTACCCGTACATTTTATAATGCTACCTTATCAGCGGTGTTTGGGAGTGAGGGGGAAAAGCATTAAGCCCGCCTGGGGGGAGGAGATGGCAAACTGCCATCGGGGTCGGAATATTCATTGACCCACAGGGTTTGTTGATTACCCAAAATCAGCTCTCCACCTTTCGGCTGGAGGTCAAAGGGCACATTGATCTGAAGCTGTTTGATGATTTTTGCCTTGGTGGTCGCAAAGGGATTGTCGGGGAAGCTTTTTGAGGCTTCCTCACCAAGAAAAAGACAGGTGAATAGCTCGACGAAACTTTCCCTTTCCTGCAAGGCATAGAATTCCGAATGCTTAATTTCTTCGCATAGCGAGCTGTCGTCCACATCGATACTGAAGTTAAACAGAATCAATGCGGTCGTCCACGCCATCAGGCGCATAAAACGATATGATCGGAAGATGTTGAGCATTTGCCTGCAAAGCTAAGTAAAAATGATAAAAATCGGATTGATTTCTGCAGGAAAAAATAAATCAATTGATCGAAATTATCAGCATCGATATTTAAGTGCGGTAAATATCAACCGTTTGGACGTTTAGTTTTTTTGCCGACTTTGTCCCGCGCTTTCACCTTTAAAAGGTAAGGGACGATCTCGGGCACCTTACAGCTGGTTTCCCCCATATTGACTTTCACCTTACCAATTTGCGCTCCCACCTTTAGTGCCGTATCGAACAATGGCGCACAAAAAGTTCCTGCGGCAATCACAAAATTATTCATCGCATAAGCCGCGCGGTTGTCTTTTAGGTGAACCCTTTGCTCCGCAAGCTGAATCAGTTCTTGGACGCGGTCAAGGTCAATCTCGCTATCGGCCTGAAAGCTCAGGTAGTTGGCGTAGGTCGTCCAGCCTGCAGCCTGTAAATGTTCTTTTTGCGCCTCGATCCATTCTTCAGCCAGCTCCATGGCAAAAGGGCTTGCGGAAGTTACTGGCGCAACGCAATATTCACTGAGCATATACCAATAGGCTTGTTCAGCCCATTGCTGTAGCTGTTCGCGGCTCATTTTTTGGGGTTCAGCAATGAGTCCCGCCAGGTACATGGCATCGGAATTGCCACTGGCGTACAAGTCCAGGGCAAGGGAATGGTTGCGCTTTATCTTTTTTTGAATTTTCTTCAGGTCCTGAACCTTGACGCCAAAAAATGGTGCTTTGGCACCGTGCCGACGCAGGACTTTTCTGGTTTGTTCGCTGCCGAATTGTTCCAGGGCTTCAAATACTTGGTCGTAGTTCATTGGTTGGAGGGGTGGTTGAAAAATAAAAGTTAGCATTTTTTTTAACTTAAAAACAAGAAGAAGTCAAAAGGCTTATCTTTGTGGCATGGGAATTTTTTTTATTGATAAAAACGAACGAACATTTCCTCCAGGGGAGCTGGCGCATGAGTCAGGCGTGTTGGCTATTGGAGGCGATTTGGCGGTAGATCGGTTGATTACCGCTTATGGCGAAGGAATTTTTCCGTGGTATGATCCAAACATGGAGCCCATGTGGTGGTGCCCCGATCCCCGCTGTGTGGTTTTTCCATCGCAGGTGCGCATTAAGAAAAGTATGCGCCAGCTTTTGCGTGCTCGGAAGTATCGGGTAACCTACGATCAGGACCTGATGGCCGTGATTGAGGGTTGTGAAACCATTAAGCGTGAAGGGCAGGACGGTACCTGGATTACCCAGGAATACAAAGATTCTTTTGCGGAGTTACGCACATTGGGCTTTGTGCATTCTGTGGAGGTATGGGATGGTGAAGAACTTGTTGGTGGCCTTTATGGCATGGCGATGGGGAAGGTGTTTTTTGGGGAGTCAATGTTCAGCAGAAAAAGCAATGCGTCAAAATTCGGTTTCATTCATTTGTGTAAGAATTTGGAAGAGCGAGGCTTTGAGTTTGTTGATTGCCAGTACCATACCGATCACCTGTTTTCGATCGGGGCAAAAATGATTGACCGCGATGATTTTTTGGCAGTGGTGCGCGAGAATGCGGTGGACCATATTGCGGAGAAAGAGGATTGGAACGCATTGTTCCGCGCTGATTTCGAATGGAATATTCAATAAAAAGGCAGTGATCAACTGATGGTTACATGTAGTGATTCGGCTGAAAAACGGTCGGCTTATCTGAAATTATAACCGCCATCATTGCCTGTAAATCGTCCCTCTGAAGAGGTGATCAAATCCCATATTATGGCCTCAACCTCAATACCAACCTCCACATTCAATACGCAGGAAAAAATACTGTTACTGCTCTTGGCAGCCGTGAGTTTTACCAACGTCCTTGACTTTATGGTCATGATGCCCTTGGGTCATGAACTGAGCATGCTCTTTTCGCTGAGTCCGGGGCAGTGGAGTACGGTGATTTCCGCTTACACTTTTGCCGCGGCGCTGTCAGGTTTTGTTGCGATATTTTATATTGATAAATATGGCCGAAGGGATTTTCTGATGGTATTGTATTCAGGATTTTTACTCGGCACCCTTTGCTGTGCTTTTGCCGACAGCTACTTGCAGCTTGTGTTGGCACGGGCATTTACGGGGCTTTTTGGCGGGGTGATCAATGCCTTGCTTTTTGCTATTGTGGGCGATGTGGTCGCCATAGAAAAACGGGGGCGGGGAATAGGTTTACTGATGATGGGTTTTTCCTCGGCATCAGCACTGGGCGTTCCCTTTGGCTTGTACTTTGGGGTAACTTACAGCTGGCGCGTGCCCTTCTTTGCTATTTTTGGGCTGGGTTTAATATTGTTGGTTTGCCTCTATCGTTTTTTGCCGGTGATGCGTGGGCACATTACTGCACAGGCTGGTACGGCAGTGTTCGCACAACTGCGGGAGATTGGCCGTGATGCCGATCAGCGGAATGGTTTGCTGGGGGCATTTTTCATGTTTTCGGGGCATTTTTTTATCATCCCATTTTTGGCACCTTATATGGTTGCAAACGTTGGGATTGCAGAGCAACAGCTGACCTGGATTTACTTTTGCGGCGGGCTGATGACCGTCTTTACCTCCCCGTGGATTGGCCGCCTTTCTGACCGGTTTGGGAAGTTCCGTATTTTCGCGATTTTTGCTTTGCTGACCACCATTCCACTGATAGAAATCACCAATATGTCGGCGGTGCCTTTGTGGCAGGTGTTGTTGGTAACCACCTTGTTTTTTGTTGTTGGGGGAAGAAGTATTCCCGCGAATGCATTAATATTAGGGACCGCCAAGCCAGCGCAGCGCGGGAGTTTTATGGGCGTTCGGGCCTCTGTACAACAGCTTGCAAGTGCTTCAGCTTCGTTTGCCGTGGGTTTTATCGTTAGCCAGTCGGCCACAGGGCAATATCAGCATTACGCACAGGCAGGCATGATCGGCGTCGTCCTGACAGTCGCTTCGATCTTCTTTTTACGAGCAGTACAGACTAAATATTAAGCGAAAAAAAAGTTCCATCAGAAAATTCTTATATTCAAAGACTTGCGTTTGCCGCCCGTCAGTTCTGTTTAAAAAGTCCATCAAGAGCCTTTTAATAATCAATTTCCTGCTTATATTTGCATTCCCAAATGACATGGCCCTATAGTACAATGGATAGTACGTGGGTTTCCGGAGCCTAAGATTTTAGTTCGATTCTAAATAGGGTCACAAGGGAAGCGCCTCTAAGGCGTGAAAAGCCTCTCACAATGCGTGGGGGGCTTTTTTTGCTTTATGGTAAAGGGCGAAGGTTTGGTATTGAGTCGCTGTCTGTAACGCAAGGAGCGACTGACTTCTACCACTTCAGCCCTCCATGATTGTTTAATATTTTATCCATAGATTACCTTTTTTCGGACACGATGTCCGAAAAGTCCCTATGCATCGGTGGAGGCGGTGGACATCCAACAGTTGCACAAAACTTAGGCTTGTTATATTTCTATGCTGATTGTTCGTTTCCGAATTTTTTATTTTATCTTTTTTTGCGCTTCAATTGACATATTACGGCTAAATAGGCAGGTCTATTCTCCTTATTTTGTGATATAACCTATATATAGTTGTTATTCTTACATTTATAATCATACTAATTGTTATAACAGTTATAGTAACTTAGGATGTTATTGTATTATTCGGTATATTAATTGTATGGTTAAGAGATATTTTTGTATTGGTATCATAGGTGTCATTGCTGGGAGTGGCTTATTGGCATTTGATCAGTTGTTCATGGCGGTGGTCGTGTTTGCCATTTCGCTGAGTTGTCTGATACACCACCTGGTGGTGTTTCGCGAACACTGATGTTTTATTTTTTTTGTTGCGAATCTCTTGGGTTGCGGCTTTCAATTCATGTGAATATTAATCCGTTTTACATTTAAAATTAGCATATTGTATTTTAAATCGAATTATGATCCTGCATTACAAACTAATTTTAACTGAACCCCACTAATCATGATAGAAGAGATTAAGCCATATGCTGTCAGGGCGGTAGTGCCTGCTGATGTGTCGAATTTAAAAGCAGTAATTGACAGTAGTGAGCTGTTTCCCTCTGAAATGATCGAGGAAATGATCGCCCCCTATTTCGCACAACAGGAAGAGTGCCTGTGGCTGACAGGCGATCAGGATGGACCTTCTTTTGTGGCCTATTGCGCACCAGAAAAAATGACCGAAGGTACCTGGAATTTGTTTTTGATCGCCGTTCATGCAGATCGGCAGGGGCAGGGCATCGGCCGTTCGGTATTGGCCCATATTGAGGCAGAACTGCAGAAGCGCGGTGTACGCCTGTTGCTGGTGGACACTTCAGGCCTGGACGAATTCAAAGCGACGCGATCTTTCTACTATCAATGTGGTTATTTACAGGAGGCCGTCATTCGGGATTTTTATCAGCAAGGAGAAGATAAGGTGACGTTCGTTAAAAGATTGAATTAAGCAAATACATATATTCAGTAAGGTTTCATCAGTAAAATGGGTGAAACCTTTTTTTTGTCCGTCAGTGCTTTGGTAGCTACAAACAAATCGGCCTTCAAAGGTATTCTAACAGGTAGGAGCGTGGTTTTGCGCTGCTATGATGCGCGTTTTAGAATAACTTTATCAATATGACTGACCAAACAAATTTTGACCCCAAAATCTATTTCAAGGCTGATCCTATCCTGTGCCGTATTGTGGAGCGGTTACCGCTGCCGCAGGTGCACAGCACAAAAAATGTATTCCATGACTTATTGAGCTGTGTGTTGGAGGGGATCATTCATTACCGAAGCCGTGGAGGTTTGTTTGATCAGCTGCTTGATGAGGCGAGGATGTCGAACCTGACCGTGGATAAATATGAAGCGTTCGAGAAGAAAGCCCTTCGTACTGGACGGGTTACTGATGAGCGCCGGCAAACAACACAAAATGTGGCTGCCTATTGGAAAATGAATCCGGATTTGTCCTGGCTCACCATGACGGAGCAGGAACTGCGGGGCCATTTTTCGAAAATTAACGGGGTGGGGGAGCACTGTACTGAAATGATCCTCTTATATACGCTTGGGCTTCCGAATATTAACCCGATTCATGACCGTGACCTGGCGATTGTGGTGGAGAACCTATATGATATCGCTCCCAACGACAATTTTGAGCAGCGGATACTGGAAATTTCCAGTGCCTGGGGCGATCAGGTTTCCCTGGCGGTGAAATACCTGATCGATTGGCACGAGCATGGAAAGCAATTGTAGTATTATGATTTTTCGGAAAGGGCGATGCCATTAAACTGGATGCCCTCCCAGCTGTGTTTCATGAAGTTGCGAATATTCTGATGGCTGTCTCCTTCGGGAGTGTCCAAAACGGTCGCATAATGTTCGCCGAAGCACTTCAGTGTTTTTTCGGCGGAAAGCTGATGCAGTTTGGCGAAGAAAAATAGTTTGCAAGAGCCTTCATTTTGGCCAGCATCATTTTGTAAATCCCCATTCCTGAAAGCCGTTGGTTGATATTGGTAGTGCTGGTCAATGAATGCGATAAACTGCCCGAAGTTGAATTGGGGCTGTGTTAGCAGGTGGTTTAGTTGTTCTGTTTGCATTATTCTTGTGGACTAAATTTTGAGGTTTGTTGCTGACGAATTTCTGCGGTCAGCAGGTCTATTTTTTTGTTAAGGTCATCAACTTTCACTTCAAGTTCATCATTGTTGTCCATCACCATGGCATCCACAAAAACGGAGTTTACAAGCGATAAACCAAAGATTCCCCCCGTGAGCAAAATCACAATAAAGAAAAACTTTATGCCCACTTCCTGAAAAATGGTAAGGTTGCCGTTGGCCATCATGCTTTCGGGAATTTCATACCAGCCCTCTACCGTGAAAATTTTAAAGGTGCTGTAAAGCGCACTGAGCGGGTTGCCAAAATATTCTGGCGAGAGGTCCTGAAAAAGTGAGCAGGCAATAATGGCGACTATGAAGTTATAAATCAGGAAGGTGACAATCACCAGCACCGAGGCTTTCAGTGCGCGGTTAATGCCTGCGAGCAATGACTGTACACCAGGAATAAAGCGGAAAAAGCGCATGAATTTAAAGACCCTTGCCGTTCTGAAGATTAGTAAAAAATCCAGCCCCTGATTGCCTGTTTCTCTCCCGAACCAATACAGCAAGGAGGGTAAGGCGAGGGCGACCAGCACGAAATCGAATCGGTTCCAGGCTGATTGCCAAAAGTTGCTGAACCCCTGTTGTTTGATGTTTTTGCTGAGTTCAAAGACAAAATATATGGTGAAAAAATTATCAAAATGGTTTAGCCAAAAGGAGAACGCCTTCGAGAGCTCGAACCCTTGAAGGAAAATGGTGGCTGAGTTGAGCAAAATGATCAAAAGGACTTTCCGCTCACTGAAAAAGTTGAAATAGGTAGATGATTCCATAGCGCAAAGATAATGGCTTTTCAATATTTAAGCGCCGATTTATTTCAGGAATTCAGGACTAAATTTATAGTGTGCTCATTTCAGTAGTGGGTTCAATTATTATTGTGGATTTTAAATATTTCCCCTTTCCATAAATATCCGTATCGAAGCCTCAAAAAAGAAGGCCGGGCCTTGTGATCCGAGGGGGGTAAAAGGGATCAGTAGCCCTTTTTCAGGATAATAGTGAAAAGTCTTTAAATAGGGCGGTTTGGTCAATATGATTGTCAATTTTAGGCAAATGGGGCTCGAAATTCACAACGAATGCCCATATTATTGAATATTTACGCAGAAATTGTTAATTTTATTGACAACAATAGAATAGCAAATAAGAGGAAGCACATTCTTTATATCCATTCGCTAATGCTTCCCAACATAAAAACCTACATACCATGAGTAGAACAATTATTGTATCTAACCGACTTCCCTTAAAGGTCTTTAGAGACGACAATGAACAGCTTCAATTTGCAACAAGTGAAGGGGGCTTGGCTACAGGACTTGGTTCGGTTTATAAAAAAGGAGATAACTTGTGGATCGGCTGGCCTGGCCTGGCCGTAGAAAATGATAACGACCGCAAAGTGGTCGATCAGCAACTCAAAGCGGGTAATATGCGACCTGTATATCTGACCGAAGAAGAGGTGCATGAATTTTATGAAGGCTTCAGTAATGAAACCCTCTGGCCTATATTCCACTATTTTCCTTCCTACGCCAATTTTGATGAAAATCACTGGGAGTCCTATAAGAAGGTCAATCAGAAATTCTGTGATGCCATTCTTGAGATTGCCCGACCAGATGACACCATTTGGGTGCACGATTACCAATTGCTCCTGGTGCCACAAATGCTCCGCGATCAATTGCCACAGATCAGTATCGGCTTTTTTCAGCATATTCCTTTTCCCTCTTTTGAAACCTTCCGTGCCATTCCGTGGCGCCGTGAGTTACTGATGGGACTGATGGGGGCTGATTTGGTCGGCTTTCATACTTTTGACGATATGCGTCACTTTTTGAGTTCTGTGTCGCGATTGGCAGGCATGAAAGTCAACCAAACGCAGGTAGTGGTCGGTAACCGTACTGTTACGGTGGACGCCTTCCCGATGGGGATTGACTTTGAGAAATATGAGGGCATGGCAAGCCACCCAGATACCCTCAGTCAGGAGGTAGATTACCGCACCAGCATTGGCAAAACCAAGGTCATGCTTTCGATTGACCGTCTGGATTATTCCAAGGGAATTCCAAACCGCCTCAAAGCAATAGAGATGTTCTTTGATCTGAATCCGCAGTATATTGGCGAGGTTTCCCTGTTCATGATTGTGGTACCTTCAAGGGATACTGTACCAAAATACAGGGCTTTGAAAGAGGAAATTGATCTGGCCGTTGGGCGTATCAATGCCAAAATCGGGACCGTCAACTGGAAGCCTATTCATTACTTCTACCGTTCTTTTGATATCCACTCGCTGTCGGCATTTTACCGCATGGCCGATGTGGCACTGGTAACACCGATGCGCGATGGCATGAACCTGGTAGCCAAGGAATATGTGGCCAGTAAGCTCGACAATAAAGGGGTGCTTATTCTTTCGGAAATGGCAGGTGCTTCCAAAGAACTTTCGGATTCGATCCGCATTAATCCAAATGACATCCACCAATTGTCTGATGCGATCAGGGATGCGCTGGAAATGGAAGTGGAAGTGCAGCAGCAGCACATGGCTGTCATGAAACAGACCATTAAAAGATATAATATCCACCACTGGGTGAAATTGTTCCTGGAGCAGCTTGAAGGCATTAAGGATGACCAGAAAACCGCCGGAGCGAAATCACTGAAAGGGCAGCTCAGAACGGATCTTGTTCACCGTTATCATGATTCCAATGAGCCGATGTTGTTCCTGGATTATGATGGTACCCTCTCCGGCTTTCATCATGATCCGCAAAAAGCGACGCCAGACAGTCAATTATTGTCTTTGCTGACCAAAATTGGAAATGGTAAAGGTCGTGTGGTGATCATCAGTGGTCGCGACCGGGAAACACTGGGGAACTGGCTGGGGCACCTTCCGGTAGATTTGGTGGCAGAACATGGGGTCTGGTACCGATATCAGGGCATGGAATGGAAGAAGGCCAGCAATATGAATGGGCAGTGGAAAGAGGCTGTGGGATTGGTGATGGACACCTTCGTGAACAGAACGCCAGGCTCATTTATTGAAGAAAAAGATTACTCGCTTGCATGGCATTACCGCAAGGCGGAACAGGGCTTTGGGGAGTTGCGTGCCCGCGAGCTGGTGAACCACCTGCGTTATATTACCCACGGCATGAATTTGCAGGTGCTTGAAGGCGATATGGTGATTGAGGTAAAATCGAGCGATGTTAATAAAGGAAAAGCAACCAACCGCTTCCTTCGCAAGTTTACCCACGATTACCTGTTTGCTATTGGCGACGACTG
This sequence comes from Persicobacter psychrovividus, assembly GCF_036492425.1. Classification (NCBI taxonomy): domain Bacteria; kingdom Pseudomonadati; phylum Bacteroidota; class Cytophagia; order Cytophagales; family Persicobacteraceae; genus Persicobacter; species Persicobacter psychrovividus. The sequence continues at coordinate 2,179,552 of NZ_AP025292.1, read as the reverse complement.
GACGGATGAAGATACTTTTGTTGCCATTGGCGATAAAGGGGATACCGTTAAAGTCGGCAGGGCATCGACGGAAGCGACTTATTTTGTAGAGAATGAGCGCGCCGTACGCCGCTTGTTGGAAGAATTTCAAAAGTCGGCGAGCGAAAGTAAAAGCGAGCCCAAAGCAAAAGAAGAACACTCTTAAAATATCAAAATCCCTGAGCTAATGCTTGGGGATTTTTTTGATTGGTATAATTCCTGCATTTCCTTACTTTTGGGCAAAGAACAAAGTATATGGAAAATTTCGCGAAGCAAAGACGAGAAAATAATATTTCAGAATATATCATCTTCCAATATCAGATGGAAGATTTGGTGCGTGCCTATCAGTTTGATATGGCTGAAATTGAGGAGTATGTGGTGAAGCACTTTCCGATCTCTGAGGAGGAGAAGGAGGAGAAGCGTACTTATTTCAGACAATTGATTGCCGAGATGAAAGCGGAAGGTGTGGAGCAGGAAGGGCATCTGAAAGCCAATCAGGAAATTGTGGACAAGGTGCTTGAATTGCACTTTAAATTGCTGACCGAGGATAAAGAATATCAGCAGTTGTTCAATGCCGTTCGCCCATCCATTCAGCTGTATTTGCAAAAGGCTGAAGGGAAAGTAACCAACCCGATTCAGGTGTGTATTAATGGGGTTTATGGCTACCTGCTATGCAAAATGACGGGCAAGCCTGTTGCTGAAGAAGACAAAAAGCATGTGGAGGCGTTCGGTGATTTGCTGGCGTACCTGTCTTATAACTTCAAAGCACTGAAATTATAGGAAAATGGGAAGAAAGCGTCTTCAGGAAAGGCTGGTGAACAGTAATGGGAATGTTTAAATTTTCCGTGAACTGATCACCAGCCTTTTTTTTTATTTGATATTGTATTTCAGGCCTGAAGGCGATACCACTATTAAACCTTAAAAATAATGTTTTTTCGGTACAGGTAATACATCGGGATGGCGTTGAGCAACACGAGGGTTACCGCATAGGCGAGGGAGGCTGTTTTGGCAGGCATCCATGAGATATAGGCCGACTGGTAAAGCAGGCTCAGCAGGTTGTGACCATTCACGGGGAAGGCTTCAAAGCATTTGACCAGCAGATTGGAGAAAATAAATGCACTGATGGCATTGACACCAAAAATTTTGAAGAAGGTCAGGCCACGGTGTTCAAAACGGTAAATATCCAATAACCAGTAAAGCGCCCCAAGGGTCAGCCAGGCATAGCCACTGGTCAGGATAACAAACGAACTCGTCCATAGCGATTTATTGATGGGAAAACCAAGGCCGAACCATTCGCCAGCAATCAGCTGGATAAAACCCGCCACCATCAGGCCAGTAACACAGGCGTAAGGGGTGCTTTTCTTATGGCCGATCCAGAGTCCTGCCAAAATACCACTCAGGGCGGTAACGATGGCGGGAATGGTGCTGATCAGTCCTTCGGGGTCCCACGTTTTGGCGTGCTCCCAAAGGTGTGCACCCATCAGTTTGAAATCTACATAAGCACCGATATTCTGATCAAAGGCATTCAGGTCAGGCATACCAATGCCAGGGATGGGCAGTCGGGTGAGCAACAGGTAATATCCAATCAGAATAATGGATGACAGTCGCAGGAGCCCCTTCCAGTCGAGGGAAAAAAACAGGGGCACACTGATGATGAACAAAATACCGATGCGCTGCAAAACACCCATGAAGCGCCAGTGGGCAAAATCAAAAAAGGGCAAAAGGTTCAAAAGTAACCCAATACCGATGAGCTTCATGGCGCGGATGCCCGCTTTTTTATAAGCCTGAGGGCGCAATTCTGGCTGCTCCTTGGCTTTTTTAAGACTGAAAGTCATCGATACCCCCATCATGAAAATAAAGAAGGGGAAGATCAGGTCGGTCATGCTGCAACCGTGCCATTGGGCATGCGCAAAAGGGTAGTAGATGTTGTTCCAGTCTCCAGGATTATTAACAAGCACCATCATCATCATGGTGATCCCCCGAAAGATGTCAAGGGAAGTCAGCCGTTTGTTATGGGGCTTTGGTGCCACGGTGTCCTGTGGCGTTTCAGGTACGATTTGGGTTGCTGTTCGCATAAAAAAATGTGGTTGGTAATAAAAGTAAGCACACAAGGGTGTGTGGGCATTATAATGCTATGGGCAAGGTAAAAAAAATGAGTCAAATTTTTAGGCGGAATGATTCAAACATTGGCCATCAGTTTTCGGGGCATTAAAGTGGAGGCGTTTTTTTCAGCGGTTGGGTAAAAAAAACGACGGTCACCCAACCCGCCTTTCAGATGATCCTCCATGCGGTAGCAGGAATAAAATTGAAAACAGCTATTGAGTAATCGTCGCTAATGATTATTGTGCGCCTCTTTATGTACCGATCAATGCTCAGTGAAAGGCGATACGGATGTATTTATTAATCACTGACTTGATGAACGGTGGGCGAACCAGAAGGAGGAAGCCTTTAGGCCTTGTCCTTGCCTTTACTTTTTTTCTCTTTGCTCTTGTCCTTACTTTTGTCCTTCTTTTTCTCTGAAGGCGCTTTTTCTTCAGGAGTTTCGACCATCGCCTTGAGGTCTTCTTTTTTCATTTTTCCGAGCCATTGCTGACTGTTGGAATCAAAAACGACAGGCTTGTCATCACAGTGGCCAGAGCATTTCATTTGAAGAATATGGAAAGGCTTGAAGGATTTTTTCTCCTTGGCCCAATCAAATAATTTTTCGTTTTTGCCTTTACAATGGGATCCCATGCAAAAGAACAAGGCGTCTCCTTTCGGTTTGAGTGTTTTCATAGGGTAAAATTAATCTGGCTTCAGGGTCAGGCTTGCCAGGTATTGTTCATTTTCATCTTGCATCAACAAATCGCAGAAAAATCCCGACTTGTCGGCAATCTCACTCATGGTATCAAAATCTACATAGACCCATTTGAACCATTCGCTTTTTAAACTCTGATATTGAAAACGAAAATCGATTTCACCATAATAACGGTCTTTAGGCTTTACCTGATCGTCATATAGGTACTCAACATCCGAAGAATCGAAAATTATTTCTCCGCTGTCATCAAGCATCCCCTTTAATTTTTCAAGCAGCAGGGAAATTTGCTCAATGGTTTCCGCCAATCCAATACCATTCATCATTAAAAGAATCGTATCGAATTTTTGTTCCTTAAAATTAAAAATATCTGCTACTCGGGCATCTTTTACCCCACGTTGTTTCATGACTTCCACAGCTCCTTCGGAGGTATCAATAGCGACCACCTCGAGATTGCGCTTCTGCAAACCGAGGGCAAAACGCCCCGCCCCTGCACCGACATCAAGTACCCTGCCTCGGCAGGTTTCGAGTGCAACAAACTCCAGGTCGGTGAGCTCGTCCTCAGGTTCAAAAAACGATGCGATCGGCATTTCGTCCGCTTCGCCAAATTGGTTGTGAATAAAGAACATGGCCTCTTCATTTCCCGCCATATATTCCTTCAGGCCTATTCCTAATACATCCTTGATCATAATACTGCGTGTTATTTGCCTTCAATAAAAGCGGATTTATGGAGCTTTGAAAGAAATTGCTGAAAAATTTCAAAAATAGGCGGACATAAAAAAACGGCTCCATTTTTCAAGGAAGCCGTTTTTGAGCCTAAAGTTACTCGCCTGCATTTTTTGGTGCAGTAGAGTCATATTGGTTTATAGATTGCCTTTTTTCAGCAAGCCAAGTTTGATCTGCGTCAGGCGTCTTTTGGTATCCTGAGGGAAGTCGCCACGCATTACCCAGTCGTAATAGGCTGGTTCGTTGCGCAACACCTGTGCAACGGGTTTGCCTTTGTGCTTTCCGAAGTTAATCAAAGGCACGCCTTCGTCGCTGTACACCATTCGTCCAGCCAAATCTACCTGATTGTTGGCGCCAATTTCATTGATCACCTTCATGTCGTTTTCAATGGTACCAATCGAATTGCCTTTCATGTCGAAAGCTTCCTGCCCTTCGTATTTTTGAATTTGTGCCTTGAAAACCTCCAAAGTAGCGATGGTGTCGGCTTCCGCAGAGTGGGCGTCCTGTAAATCTTTGCCACAATAGAACTTGTAGGCAGCGGTCAGGTTGCGTTTTTCCATCAGGTGGAAAAGTTTTTGGGCATCTACCAAATTGCGTTTGGTGATGTCAAAATCAACGCCTACGCGATTAAATTCTTCCAGCAACAAGGGAACATCAAAACGAACAATGTTGAAGCCTCCCAAATCGCAACCTTCCATGAATTGCGCCAAATCTCTGGCGACGTCCTTGAATGTTGGTGCTTCCTTGACGTCCTGATCGTAAATGCCATGAATCATGGAGGTTTCTACAGGAATAGGAATACCAGGATTGACTTTGCTTACGCGCTTGTCGATGCTGCCATCAGGGTTTTGCTTGATGAAGGCATATTCAACGATACGATCGCCAGTGACATTTACCCCTGTGGTTTCAAGGTCGAAAAATACAAGGGGTTTATTTAGTTTTAAATTCATGATAAGCTGCTTTAAAATGTTTACTTGACCCAACGGTCAGCGATCGATTGTAGGTTGATGCCTCCAAGGTTTCCTGAGGTCATGATCAGTAAGTTACCCTCGGGGCTCCAGGATTCGATTTTATCCTGAAGGTCTTTGGGGTCTTGAAGATAACAAATGTCCTCCTTAGCAAAGGCATTTTTGATGTCTTTTTCTGAAATAGGAGGGAGTCCCTTGTGTTCAAGGACTGATTTATTGACAAATACCACAGGATTTTCAATACCAGCCAAAGCGTCGGCGTACTGAGGCAGGAAATCCTTGTTCAGCGAGCTGAAGGTATGCAATTCCAGAATGGTATGCATGGCGCGCTGAGGGAACTGTTCCTGTACCGCTTTTGCTGTGGCTTTTACCTTACTTGGCGAATGGGCGAAATCATGATAGACGATCTGTTCGTCGCTGGATTTCAGAATGGTCAGTCGTTTGTTGGCCGTTTCAAAAGTGCGCATGGCTTCATAAAACTGCACATCAGTAATGCCCAATTGCTGACATACACCCTTGGCGCCAGCAAGATTTTCCATATTATGAGCACCGATAATAGCTACTGGAACGTCGCCTTCTTCGGTCATCAGATACGATTTCCCTTCCCTTACAGCGTAAGGATGCGTCTGGTAGGGGATTTGTGCCACGCCTGCACGGGGCATTTGTCCAATGCGGTTGACCTCAGGGTCCTGGCAGTTGTAAATCAGCGCGCCCTCTTTCGGGCTGAGGTCGGCAAGGGTTTCAAAAAGCCCAATGTATTCGTCGAGTTTTGGGAACACGTTAAAATGATCCCAGGCAATACCGCTGATCAGTGCAATATGATGGTGGTATTTTACGAATTTCGGTACACGGTCAAGGGCAGAATTCAGGTATTCATCGCCTTCGATAATAATGACCGGCGCATCGGAGAGCTTCACCGAAAGGTCAAAACCTTTAACTTTGGCACCCACCAAAAAGTCAAAATCCTGCTGATGGAAACGCAGCACGTGCATAATCATGGCCGTGATGCTCGTTTTGCCGTGGCTGCCAGCAATCACCACCCGCTTTTTGTCCTGGGATTGCTCATAGACAAACTCCGGAAAGGAATAAATCTTGAGCCCCAAAGCTTCCGCTTTCTGGAGCTCCGGGTTATCGGAACGGGCATGCATCCCCAGAATAATGGCGTCGAGGTCTTCACTGATGCGTTCGGCATTCCAGCCTTCGGTGTCAGGGAGTAGGCCTTCCTGCTGAAGGGCGGTACGTGCGGGGTCAAAAATTTCGTCATCGGAACCCGTGACAAGGTGCCCAGCCCTTTTTAGTGCAATAGCGAGGTTGTGCATAATGGCCCCTCCCATTGCAATGAGGTGTATTTTTAGTGGGTTGTTATTTTCCATGGGGAATGATACTTAATAGGAGAACAAAAATAGAAATTTATTCAAGCCGCCCCAAGGATTGCAGTGCTTTCCTCCTGAGGGCAGGGACGACTTTTGTGTACGGAAATTAAGAATTGATGCCCGCCTTATGCTTGTTTCTCGGATCGGATGCCTTATATTTGTGATCTTATTAATTGTGAAATTAGGGTGGCATGGCTATTGTCAGTGCTATAAGACACAGTTGAAAATCAAATAGGCCGTTATCACGAATATATATGTCTGAGAATAAAGAAAAAGGAACCGGAGCATTTCGCTTGCCTGTAACTGGGGGACCAGCAGAAAGTAAAATGCCTACCAAAACACGGGTGCCGAGCACGATGGCCGGAGGGAAATTGCCTCCACAAGCATCGGAGCTGGAAGAAGTGGTTTTGGGTGCGTTGATGTTGGAGAAAGATGCATTGACCAATGTGATCGATATCCTGCGTCCGGAGAGTTTCTATAAAGAACCGCATAAGCTGGTTTATAAGGCGATTCGTGATCTGTTTAACGATGCAGAGCCGGTAGATTTGATGACGGTGACCAACCGCCTGAGAAAAAATGGTGATCTGGAAAAAGCGGGAGGCCCTTTATACATCTCCAAGCTGACTTCCAAAACCTCCAATGCCGCCAATGTGGAGTTTCATGCCCGGATTATTTCCGAGCAGTCGATCAAGCGGGAACTCATTCAGGTGGCTTCGAAAATTCAGACCGAAGCCTATGATGAAACCCGTGATGTATTTCAGTTGCTTGACGATACCGAACGCTCTCTTTTTGAGGTTACCAACTCCAATATTCGCAAGTCGGTCGCCGATATGCGTTCTGTAATGGGGCAAGCAATTGCCGAGCTTGAAGCGAAAAAGCACTTGAAAGATGGCCTGACAGGTGTCCCTTCTGGTCTGACACAACTCGACCGCGTAACGGCAGGTTGGCAGCCTTCCGATTTGGTGATTATTGCCGCCCGTCCTGCGATGGGTAAGACGGCCTTTGTATTGACCGTGCTGCGAAATGCCGCCGTGGATTTTGAAAAACCCGCAGCGATTTTCTCGCTCGAGATGTCGAATGTTCAGCTGGTGAATCGTTTGATTTCCGCTGAAGCAGAGCTGGAGTCCGAGAAGCTGAAAAAAGGAATGTTGCAGGATTTTGAGTGGGAGCAGCTTGTGGAGCGTACCAACCGCCTGACCAACGCCCCGATCTTTATTGATGATACCCCTGCCTTGTCGATTTTGGAGCTTCGCGCCAAATGTCGTCGTTTGAAGGCACAGCATGATATTCAGATCATCATCATTGACTATTTGCAGTTGATGTCCGGTGATGCTAAATCCGCAAGTGGCGGAAACCGTGAGCAGGAGATTTCCTCGATTTCCCGTGCACTGAAAGGCTTGGCCAAGGAACTGAATGTGCCAGTTATTGCACTCTCGCAGTTGTCGCGTGCGGTGGAAACCCGTGGAGGTGATAAACGTCCGCAGCTTTCCGATTTGCGTGAATCTGGAGCGATTGAGCAGGATGCCGATATGGTGATGTTCCTTTACCGTCCGGAGTATTATGGTATTACCCAGGATGAGGCCGGTAACCCAACTTCGGGAACGGGAGAGGTAATTATTGCCAAGCACCGTAATGGCGCTTTGGATACGGTGCCTTTGCGCTTTATCGGTAAGTATACCAAATTTGAGGACCTTGACATGGGCGGTTTTCAGAACATGACCCGCATACCTGATGGTACTGCAACTTTCGATTCTGAAAATAATGTGATGACCATTCAGTCCAAGGCCAACGATCCTTCCTCTTTGGGTACACCACCAACACCGGATTATATTCCGCCAGAAGAAGAAAACGGTGCCAATCCACCGTTCTAAGATATTCCAACAGGAACACCAGCACGCTGAAGTCATTTTTTCAGCGTGTTTTTTTTGTCCCTGCTGATGCTTTGCGTAATTTGATCTTTCAGAATTTTACTGCTTTGGCAGTCAACAACCTTTTTTAAAACCTAACACAACCCCTATGAATTTTTGGGATCAGCCCGATGATACTAAACCACCCATAGCAGGTACCTGGACTAACCTCTACCTGATCACTATTGGGATCTTTATCTTTTATGTCTTGTTGTTTACCCTTTTATCGTCATTGGTATCATGAATTGGCTGGATTGGGTAGTATTGATCGGGACAATTTTTTCTATTGTAACCTATGGCATCTGGAAAACCAAGAATGCCAAAAATATTCAGGGATTTTTACTCGGCGATAAGGAGCTGAAGTGGTGGACCGTCGGGATCTCGATTATGGCCACGCAGGCGAGTGCGATCACCTTCCTCTCTACTCCGGGGCAGGCTTACGCCGACGGTATGCGGTTTATGCAATTTTATATCGGGATGCCACTGGCTATGGTGGTCCTTTGTGTTACCGCAATTCCCATCTTTTACAAGCTGAACGTCTTCACCGCATATGAGTATCTTGAAGGGCGTTTCGATTTAAAAACACGTTCCCTGGCGGCTTTTCTCTTTTTGTTTCAGCGGGGGCTGGCGGCCGGAATCACGATTTACGCTCCTTCTATCATCCTGTCGACTTTATTGCATTGGCCCCTTTTTCAGACCAATCTGATTATTGGCGTGCTGGTGATTTTCTATACCGTTTCTGGTGGAACAAAAGCGGTGAGTAAAACGCAGCAGCACCAAATGACCATCATGATGGGCGGGATGGTCCTTGCCGGCATATTGATCGTGTTGATGTTGCCGCAGGAATTCAGCTTCTCCGACGGGGTGGCACTGGCGGGGCACCTCGATAAAATGGAAATGATTTCCTGGGAGTTTGATCTTAACGACCGGTACAATATCTGGTCGGGGGTACTCGGGGGTTTCTTTCTGTTTCTGAGTTATTTTGGCACAGATCAGTCGCAGGTGCAGCGTTACCTTTCTGGGAAATCGCTTACTGAGAGTCGTTTGGGCTTGTTGCTGAATGGTATCCTGAAAATTCCCATGCAGTTTCTGATCCTCTTCATTGGGGTGATGGTATTTGTCTTTTTTCAGTTTGAAAAGGCACCGTTGTTTTTCAATCAGTCGGTAGTGGAACAGGTGTACCTGACCGATCAGAAGGAGGCTTTTCAGGCATTGGAGCAGTCCCATGAACAAATATATCAGCAGAAAAAAGCCTTGGTTACCGACTGGGCTAAACAGGACAGGAACCCTGATTATATTCCGCAGATTAAATCGGTGAATGAGCAGGAGAAGCAGGTGCGGGAGCAGGCGGTTCAGCTGATTTCCGCGGCAGTACCTACGGCCGAAACCCGCGATACAGATTACGTCTTCATTACTTTCGTGATGCGCTATTTACCCCATGGAATTATTGGCCTGTTGCTTGCCGCGATTTTCTCCGCAGCAATGTCTTCGACGGCTTCGGAACTCAACGCCCTGGGCTCTACCACCCTGGTGGATATTTACAAAAGGAATATCAAGAAAGATGGCTCGGATAGCCATTACCTGAAGGCATCGCGCTGGTTTACTTTTGGCTGGGGAGTGGTGGCGCTGCTCTTCGCTTCTTACGCCAGTATGTTCGAAAACCTGATTCAGGCGGTAAATATTATCGGTTCGTTGTTTTATGGCACCATTTTGGGCATTTTCCTGACAGCCTTTTATTTGAAAAAAGTGCAGGGGCACGCCGTGTTTATTGGTGCCCTGGTGGCCGAAGCTGTGGTTATTTCTTGTTATAAGTTCAGTGATATCGGATATTTGTGGTTTAATTTGATAGGATGCGCAGTGGTGATGTCGGTAGGGTTCATTGTTCAGCAAGGAATGCCGAAAACCGCTGCTTAAGATAGATAATAGTCGATGAGTCGAAATATAGTGATTGTTGGAGGAGGGGCTGCGGGCTATTTTGCTGCAGCCAATATGGATGGTTTGCCTGCCGGTGTTTCGGTCACCATTTTGGAAAAGAGCAATAAAACGCTTTCAAAAGTAAAGGTGTCCGGTGGCGGGCGTTGTAATGTGACCACCTCCACCGATCAGGTGGGGGCTTTGGTGAAGCATTACCCGAGGGGAGAGAAGCAATTGCGAAACCTGTTCAAAGCTTTTGGCCCTGAGCAGGTGCGGGCCTGGTTTGAGCAAAGGGGTGTTGCCCTGAAAACCGAGCCGGATGGGCGCGTTTTTCCGGCTTCCAATGATTCTCAGACCATCATTGACTGCCTGCGTAATGAGGCGCAACGGCTTGGTGTAAAGGTGCAATATGGTGCTGCGGTGCAGGCCATCGAAAAAGTGGGCGCGCAGTATGAACTTTTGCTGGCCAATGGTGAAAAACTTATGGCCGATTACTTGTTGCTGGCCACAGGTGGGCATCCCAAGGCTGCGGCTTATTCTTGGCTGACGGATCTTGGGCTGGAGATTGAAGCGCCACTGCCTTCGTTGTTTACTTTCAATATTCCTGATTTTCCACTGGTGAGTTTAAGCGGAACGGCAGTACCCAATGCTGAGGTTAAAATTGCCGGCACAAAATTATCGCATGATGGTCCTTTGCTGATCACCCATTGGGGGATCAGTGGTCCGGCGGTGCTGAAGTTGTCTGCCTATGCGGCACGGGAACTGGCAGGAAAGGATTATCAGTTTCAGGTATTGGTGAAATGGGATGCGAGCTGGAATGAAGATTTGATCCGCAATTGGGTGGCAGACAACCGCAGCAGTCAGGCTAAAAAGAAGATCAGCAACAGCCCTTTAAAACCATTGACACAGCGCTTGTGGGCGGCTTTATTGGAGATGGCCGGTGTGGATGGTGAGATGCGCTGGGCAGATCTGCCAAAGAAAATGGCCAATAAGTTGATTAACAGTATGGTGTCGATGGATTTGACCGTCAAGGGGAAAACCACTTTTAAGGAGGAATTTGTAACCGCAGGCGGCGTGAAATGTGGTGAGGTGGATTTCAAAACCATGCAAAGCCGTAAATTCGAGCATCTGTATATTGCCGGGGAGTTGCTGGATGTGGATGGCGTAACAGGCGGATATAATTTTCAGAATGCCTGGAGCGGCGGCTATGTGGCTGCCCGTGATATTGTCAGCAAGTGTCAGGGCTGACGGACGCAGGAGGTTTGCGGTGAGCATGTTACTGATTTACTTCGACTTAAATATGCGCTCAGTATCGGGGGCTGATGAATAAGATCATTTAAAAGTGATCAGTAGCGTCGTGATGGCGGTTTACTGATCACTTTTTTTGTGCTTATCCTTCCGTAAAAATGGCAAACTGCGCATGGTATCGCTCGCTGGCTTTTTCAAGCACTTTCTGAGCCATGGAAGAATCCTGCCAGCCTTCAATGTCCACTTTCTGGGATTCAAACCTGACGTATGCCTCAAAGAAAAATTCTATTTCCTTCATTAAATCGGGGTTCACTTCATCGAGGTGATATATTTTGTTCCATCGGGGGTCTTCAATCGGTACACAGATAACTTTGTGGTCTGCGGTATTTTCTTCAAATATTTTGAAAATCCCGATAGGGCGGGCGTGGATCAGGCAGCCCGGAAAGGTGGGCTCGTCAATCAATACCAAGGCATCGAGTGGCTTATTGTCCTCGTCAATGGTATTTTCAATAAAGCCGTATTCGGCAGGGTAGCGCATATTATGAAAGAGTGTCCTGTTAAAGCGCATTTGCTTCGCTGATTCCTCCCATACATATCTGTTGCGACTTCCTTTGTTGGTTTCCACCAAAACTTTGACATAATCTTTGTCCATAATTCCGTTAAGTTGATGCGCCATGTTCAATGGCGATGTTAAAAAAATGAAGGGTTGTTGTTCCTTTTCAGCAGCAAACTGCCGAGCTCGATAACGCTGTATTAAAAATTAACCTTAAATTTTTACAATTGCAAAAGGTTGGAGGTTTAATCATTCCTGTGATGGACGCGATTGGCGATGCGATTCATCAATAATACGCATATTAATTTCTTGAAGCGTCAGAGAGGCGGGGTGTATGCGATAAATGAAAGATACCTAAACAATGGCTTATCTTTATCAACTGAACTTAGCTTAATTAAAAATTGTGCTGACGGTAATACAAGGTGATGTAAATTTTCAAATGAGCAGAAAGTAACTTTTTGATTTGTCATTCCGGATCACTGAAAAAAGAATACCTGCTAATTCAGGCCCACTCTTTTGTATTTTCAGTTCATGGTTGCAAATTGATCGGCAATTGCGAACCAAAGAATTTAACGATATGAATATCCATAATCTGCCTCCAATTGAACTAAAACTCTTTCCTTACGATCTCGATTTCAAGTTTGATGCCGGGACCTCGCGGGGGGTGCTCAAACAGAAGCGCACTTACCTTATTCAACTGACTGATGGTAAGCGCACGGCCTGGGGGGAGGCAGGGCCACTGAAAGGACTGAGTGTAGATGATCGTCCGACCGTTCAGGAGGAAATGACAAGCCTGTTGGAGCAATGGAGCAGTGCACAGGATTTTCCCGCCACACTCGCCGAAGTACCCAAATGGGCGCAGGAGCGAATTCCCGATTCCCTTCCTTCTTTGCGGTTTGGGATGGAGATGGCCTGGATGGATTACTTTAATGGCGGAAAGCGAATGATTTTTGATACGCCTTTTTATCATGGGCAAGAGGCTATTCCGATCAATGGCCTGGTATGGATGGGCTCCGAGGAGTTCATGGCACAGCAAATGGAACAGAAGCTGAAAGCAGGGTTTGCCTGTATCAAAATGAAAATTGGGGCCATCGATTACGATCGGGAAATGAATTTGCTCCACCAGCTGAGGCGGCAGTATTCGGCCAACAAAATTGTTTTGAGGGTAGATGCCAATGGGGCTTTTGCACCCGATGAAGCCCGGGAGGTCCTTCGGGATTTGAACCGACTGGAGGTCCATAGTATTGAACAGCCACTGAAAGCCGGACAGTGGGAAGCAATGGGGCGGTTGTGTCATCAGGCTGTAACGCCCGTTGCGCTTGATGAAGAACTGATTGGCCTGAGTACACAGCAGGAGCAGACCGAGATGATGAATGAAATTCAGCCGCAATATATTATTCTGAAACCGACCTTGGTGGGGGGGATCGCCGCATCCCTGCAATGGATTCAACATGCGGATACCCTAAAGGCTGGTTGGTGGATGACTTCGGCCTTGGAGTCCAATGTGGGGCTGAACGCTATCGCCCAGTTTACCGCACACCTGAAGGTAACCATGCCTCAGGGTTTAGGTACCGGGCAGTTGTACCACAATAATTTTGCATCGCCATTACAGATTCACGATGGCGCAATAACTTACAAGCAAGAGACTGATTGGGAGATTGCGGTGCCGTAGAAGAAACGCAGTGCTATAATAGTACGCTGTTTGATGTAATGTTTGGAGTGAAAAACGCCTTTTTAGGCGTTTTTTTTTGACTGAATTGTTACGGTATAAAACTAATATGCTTGTATGGGTTTCCTTTTGGTGTTTTTCGGTTTCCTTTACTGATGTGAGTAAAAAATTAAATTAAAGCAATAAAATTAACAGCAAACCCTTTCAGCTGTCTGTATTAATGCATAAATTAAATATACACTAATGTAAAAATGATGTTATTTTTATATTGATCGATATTGTTATCGTAAAATTTATCCCTAATATTGCATGCGGTTTCCGTAGAGTGTTATTTTTAAATAGATTTTTTCGCTCGCTGTAAGGTTTGAAGCGGAATGTCTCAAACGGAAACTGAGTAACTTTTCAATTAACTATACCAAAATAAATTATTCCCTTATGAGAAAAGGAATTTTACTTTTCGCGCTACTTTTAATGGGTAGTATCAGTTCTATGGCAGCAGGATACCAGGTGTTGCTGCAAGGTAATCGCCAAGCCGCAATGGGTAACCTCGGTGTAGGCCTTCAGCCTGATCCTTCAAGTGTATTCTGGAACCCTGGCGCGTTGGCTATGGCGCGACGCAGTGGTATTTCTGTAGGTTTCAACCTGATTGATTCCAAAGTGAATTACTGGGATTCTGAAACACCTAACAGTAATTACACCGCTTCAACAAATTCTCCTTTAGGTACGCCATTCCATGTTTATGGTGCTTTTCAGCCTAAAAATAGCGATGGCGAGTACAGCAACTGGGCATTTGGTATTGGTGTTTATACGCCTTATGGTTCATCCGTAAACTGGGATGATAACTGGAAAGGATCTTCTTTATTAACTTCCATTAAATTACAGGCGATTTTCTTTCAGCCTACCGTTTCTTACCGTGTTTCTGACCGCTTCTCGGTAGGTGCAGGTTTGGTGGTTTCTACGGGTTCTGTAAACTTGCAACGTGGTATTCCTCAGGTCAGCCCTCAGGCTCAAATTGAGCTGGACGGTAAATCAGATATCGGAATCGGATACAACCTTGGTTTGTATTTTCAGGCCTCGAAAATGGTCAACCTTTCCTTTAGCTACCGTTCGCGTGTAGATGCGAAAGTAAGCGGTGGAGATGTGACTTTTGCCAATATTCCTGATTTGGTTTATGCCAGTGGTGCATTCCCTCAGGGTGGAACGCAGTTCGATGCTACCTTGCCTTTGCCTTCTGTAACTTCAGTAGGGGTAACGGTAACACCAGATGAAAAAGTAACCATTGGTTTTGAAGGTAACATTGTGGGCTGGGGAGCTTACCAGTCGCTGACTTTCAACTTTGTTGATCCTATCAATGGAGAATTCATTTCTTCTTCTCCACGTGATTATAAAAATTCCCTGCAGGCTAAGCTGGGTGCGGAATATAAAATCGTTCCTACTTTCGCTTTGCGTGCCGGTATTTACTACGATCAGACTCCGGTACAAGACGGATTCATGACACCTGAAACACCTGATCAAGACCGTACCAACCTGACTTTCGGTTTGGGATGGATGCCAAACGAGCACCTTTCTGTGGACGCTTCCTTCATTTGGATTAATGGTAGCGAGCGTCGCCAGACTTACACCGATGCGAAAAATGCCGGTACTATTAAAGGTATTGAGGCCGACGGTTCTTTGACAGGAACTCCTGAGCAAAATGTATTGCCAGGTACTTACAAGCTGAGCGGCTTGGTAGGCGGTTTGACTGTTTCTTATTTATTCTAATTCTCCCCCCTTTATCTCTGAATTCTGATGATGAAATCATATAAAAATATATTATTAGGTCTTGGTTTGGCTGCCACTGCTATGGTGGGTTGTCGTGAGGTTGAAAATGTGCCCACGCCAATTTCTGGATCAGCAGATTTTTCAAATTATATCGCTGTTGGTAACTCCCTGACTTCAGGTTATGCCGATGGAGGCCTTTATGCTGAAAGTCAGCAAAACTCTTATCCATTGATGATCGCGCAGCAAATGCAGGCTGTTGGTGGTGGTGAGTTTACGCAGCCGACGATCCCTGGAAATGGTTCAGGCTATATGAAACTGACCGGCCTTGTGGGTGGTTCCCCTGTTTTCGAAAATGTGGCACCAGATCCTGCTTTTGCTCAGCCTTTGGCAGATGGTCCTGTTTTTAATAATATGGGTGTTCCTGGTATTCGTGTAGTGGATGTTCAGGCGCCAGGCTACGGAAGTGATCCTGTGAAAACCAATCCGTTTTTCTACCGCATGTTGCCGGATGCCAACCGAATGGATTCATATATTGCCACACTTGCGAAAACCAATCCTTCATTTTTCACCTTATGGTTGGGAAATAATGATATTTTGGGTTATGCAGCTGACGGAGGTAAAAGTGGATCAGCTTTTAATCCTATTAATACAGCCTCTTTAACAAGTCGTGAGGCATTTTTACCAAATTATCAAGCTTTGTTGAATACGATGACTGCGAATGATGCAAAAGGAGTAGCAGTATCTATTCCTAATGTGTTGGATGCGCCGTATTTCACCACTGTTAATCCTCAGGTGCAGGCATTGTTAGCGGTAGATTCAATTGCGCAAAGGGTAACTTTTGATGCGGCAACTGCAGTGCAAGCTAACCTATTGTATGCTATGGGTGGATTTAATGGCGCTAACTTTGAAGCTGGACTTAATTTCCCATTAATTCAGTTAGAAGATTCAACTTCTACGACTGTTCGTAAATTTGATATTGACACAGATGATGCTTTGTTAACTTTTTCTCGAATCCAGAGTGATGTTTTGGCAAAAGGATTGGGGTATTTGGATTTGACCTCTCCAGGTTTGGTGCAGTTATTTACTGATGTTGCTTTAGTACAAGCAGGCCAAAAACAACCGAATGCTATTATTACACTTTTGGGTGTTGGGACAATCTCAGAAGCTTTGATTGTGCCGGTTCAGCAATATGTTGAAGCGAAAAATGCAGGTGATGATGCTACTGCGGGAGCAATTGCCGCGCAGGTTAAAGCTGCTACTGGTGGTCAGTTGGATTTGGATATGGTTTATCCTGCTGCTAAAAATGAATTTGATAATGAATATGGTATTAAGGTTAGCCCGATTGGTACCGAGTATGTTTTAGATCAAGATGAAAAAGCACTTGTAGTTGAAAGAACGACAGAGCTGAACACTGAAATTAAGACACTTGTCGATGCTAATCCAAATGTAGCTTACCTTGACATTCAGCCAATCCTTGATCGTGTAATCAAAGGGTACGCTGTTGATGGTGTAACACTTACAGGAGCGTATATTACTGGTGGTGCATTCTCTACTGATGGTATCCACTTGACTCCTCGTGGGTATGCCGTAACTGCCAATGGAATTATCGATGCGATCAATAAAGATTTCGGATCAACGATTTCACCTGTTCAGGTAGGTAACTACCGTGCGGTTGAATTGCCTTAATATAACCTAAAATACAGCCTTTGTTCCTGTAAAGGAGCAGGCTGAGGATAAGAAAAGCCGCAGGTGATGATATTCGCCTGTGGCTTTTTTAATGCTCCAATTTAAGGCACAAAAAAAGGACCGCGTTTAGGGCGGTCCTTTTTTTGTTTACTTTTTGCCACTGCTAAACGGCGTAAGTAGGCAGGGTAAAGTAATGGTCAAATCTTTGTAATTCGTACTTTCTGATGAGGCTACGGAGCTGTTTTACATACAGGCTGCCTTCTTCAGAATAGTTGGAAAGGTGATTAACCAATATAAGAGAGTTGTCGGTTTTTTGCATGGTCTTGCGAAGGTTTTTGTAGCTGCTTACCCGGCCAATAATGTCGAGGTAATTTTCTGCAGACTCCAAAATGTTGTCGTAAGCCCTGACATATACTTTTTTTCCATTTCTGGTGCCTTGTGTCAGTCGGCGTGCCTCTTTGTGTGAGAATGACCAAACTCCAAAGGCATTATTTGCTTCTGTGAAAATGGGTGAGGTGCCCCAGCCTGTTTCCATAATGCTCTGTGCCAAGATCATGCTGACCGGCGGTGGCGTTAATCGTTCAGGCAGTTCTTCAATCGTTTTGGCCTTGTACTTTTCCATATATGGGGAAAGTAGGCTTGCGGCCGATGGTTTTTCATCCATGGAGGCGATCAATGCCTCAACCTGCTTCAATTCG
The DNA here is from genome assembly GCF_036492425.1 of Persicobacter psychrovividus. Taxonomy (NCBI): domain Bacteria; kingdom Pseudomonadati; phylum Bacteroidota; class Cytophagia; order Cytophagales; family Persicobacteraceae; genus Persicobacter; species Persicobacter psychrovividus. The sequence continues at coordinate 2,162,237 of NZ_AP025292.1, read as the reverse complement.
GCGAGTTTTCGCTCTCTTGCGACCAATACGGCAGGGAGCATCATGTTAATGAAAGTGCTTGTTTTTTCCTTTACAGGGAGTTCATGCAAGCTCATGAGATTTTGATAAATATTTGGGGTAACTTCCGGCCCATCGACTTTCACAATATCTGTGAAATCATCGACCATAATGAAGTTTGCATCTGCTCCGGCTTCCATGTTTTTCTCAGGCATTTTACCTGATCCCCATGTGCTTGAGTTAAAGCCACAGGTGTTGCTGAGCGGGCTCAGCATAAGAAGGAAACCGAATGTTTTAAGACCCTTCATAAATAAGTAAATTGGTACGGCACACTATTTTGCAAGAACCCTGCCAAGAATACATTATTCCGGGCTCGAATTGCAGGATTACCATTTATTTAATCTTTAACATGTTCATTGTCAATCTTGGAATAGGCGTCCAATAATGTTTTCAGCAATTGATAAATCGGTAATATTTTGAACTGACAGCACAGTGTTGAGGTAAAGAAAAAAGGCAGCTCGCGAAAACGGGCTGCCTTTTTGTCGGAATGAAAATTATTCCTGAGGATTATTTTATTCTTCGATGCGTTAAACGTCATTCTGCTCCAGCACTTCGCCTTTGTTTCTGCGATAGGTACGGACAATCAGTCTGTTGGCTTGGTCATATCTTAAATAACCCCATGCCCAGTTAATAAAGGTTACCACACGGTTACGGAAGCCGGCAAGCAGCATCAGGTGAACGAACATCCAGGTAAACCAGGCGAAGGTACCGCTGAATTTGTAAAAAGGAAGATCGACAACCGCACGGTTTCGTCCGATAGTGGCCATGGTCCCTTTGTCCTTATATTTGAACTCACGGGTTTTCTTGCCCTTGGCCATAGCGTTGAAATTTTTGGCCAGCATGGTTCCCTGCTGCATGGCTACAGAGCCAAGCATCGGCAAGCCTTTAGGGAAGTTTTTGGTGGCCATCAGGGAAACATCTCCTACGGCATAAACATTGTCGGCGCCCTCAACTTCACATTTAGTATTGACAATAATGCGGTTGGCAGCACCAATTTTCGAGGCGTTGAGTCCTTGAATCGGTGCACCCATTACCCCTGCTGCCCAGATGAGCGTTTCAGCAGGAATCTCTCTTTCGGAAGTAATGACCGTTTGTCCGTCATAATCCTTTACGAAGGTATTCATCCATAAATGCACCCCCATTTTATCCAGGAACCGATCGGCCTTGCGGGAAGCGTGATCACTCATCGCACTCAGTACCTTTGGAGCGGCTTCCACCAGGTGAATTTCCATATCTCGCAAATCCAGATCCGGATAATCGGTCGGCAATACCTGTGTTTTAAGTTCTGCCAAAGCACCGGCAAGCTCTACGCCCGTAGGTCCACCACCAACGATTACAAAAGTCATCAGGCGCTTTTGCTCGTTAATGTCATTACAGTACAGGGCTTTTTCAAAGTTCTGAAGAATCAAACTCCTCAGGTCCAGCGACTGGGTGAGGGTTTTCATCGGCATGGCATTACGCTCCACATTTTCCATTCCAAAATAATTGGAGCGGGCACCAGTGGCAATAATGAGGTGATCGTAACGGATATCGCCAATGGAAGTCTGGACGATTTTGGTGCTTTCATCCACCGATTTCACTTCTGCCATACGGAAATGAAATCTTTTTTTATCAGCAAAAGTCTTGCGCAAAGGGTAGGCGATACTGTCGGGCTCAAGGCCGGAGGTGGCTACCTGATAAAGTAAGGGCTGAAAAGTGTGGTAATTGTGTCGATCGACCATCACGACCTGATAGTGCTTGGTGTCGATACGTTTTGCTATATTTAAACCGGCGAATCCACCGCCAAGGATAACGACTCTTGGAAGGGATATTTCAGGTATCTTCATGTTCTTCGTGTTGTAAGGATATTTTGCATTATTTCCACGTGCGGCTTGCTCGTAGGTGAAATAGGCGGGTGTTGAGAGGTGTTTGTTTAAGTTACAATTCAGGAGAAGCTGCGATTGCAGGTATCACCGATTGAAAGTGATCCACAAAATCGAGTATGCCTTCCCAAATTGCCGATTCAAATTTACTAATTCCTCCAAGAAAATCAGGTGGAATATTATAGATATAATTTATAGTGAAGTTCTGAATTAGTGTTTTGTCATTCGAAAAACGAGTATATGTAGTAATGATATATGATTTTTGTGAGGTTTTGTGAAAAAGGACACGTCCGAAATCATAATTTTTTTGAATGCTGATTTGCGTATGCGCCAGTTCGTCTTGGCTAAGGTAGTTGGATAAAAAGGCTTCGTAGGGTTGTAGGGGGGCAGGAAACTGTAGACTGTATTTAAAATCTGGGGACATGATGCCACCGGTTAGCTGAAATTGATGGTCGCCAATTTTTGATACCGAATTATTAGGCAATAAGGCTTGCTGTGTGGCGAGGCTACAAAGATCTTCGTTGCAAATTTCCGCTTGACTTTTATTGACGAGGAAGGCTACCCGACTGAGTAAAATATAATATTGCCCAGCATTTTTTTGGTGAGATCCTTCGATGTCAAGCATTTTCAATGCCGCCTTTTCGTCCGCTTCAAGGGGTTCCTGCGGAAACATCATCTTTCCATTTTTAGACAGCAGGATCATTTTTCCTTGAACTATTCCGGGATCAGTATGCAGGCGATCGGTGCTGAAATTAAAGTTTTTTTCTTTACGTAGGTGCGTGTTGTCAGCCTTGGCCGTGATGCTCAAGGCAGATAATAATAGACCTAAAATGAATAGAATCGTTGATTTTTTATTTAAACGGATCGCCATAAGTTTCCAAAAAGATAAGTATGATATCAATTATACAAATTGAATACCAAAGCCATAAAAGTAATTTTGCAAGTGTGAAAAATTATTTTTTTTGACATTTTAGACATTATTATCAAGGCAAGATAGGATAATGATTTGTGAAAATACTAAAAAATATAAGCTACTTTATATCAAATTTTTCATTTATTCAACGAAATCCGCTGTGAATGGAGCTGTTGTAAAAAATCTCGATTTGCAACAGATCATAAATAATCTAACTATTTATAAGATATAGGTAACAACTATGTTGTTTTCATAACAATCGTTTGTGCGATTGCGTACGAATGCCGTTCTTCGTGTAAGTTTTTTATTAAAGATGAAATTTTCATCAGTAGGAAACTGCTGAATACTATTTCAGCTCAGTTAAAGAATATTTTGATTAAACATATCATCCAGCAATTCTATGCGTTTTGGAATTTTAAAGGAATTGACGGAGAAGCGTGTGGCGATCACACCTGACTTTGTCAAGAAACTTGTTGCTCAAAAACACGAGGTGGTTTTTGAGAAAGGTTGCGGAGAGGGCGCTGCCCTTGTTGATGAACTTTTTGTAGCCGAAGGGGCTAAAGCCGCAGACCGTGCCGAAGTTTTGGCCGCTGCCGATGTCATTACGACCATTATCCCATTGCCTGAATCTGACCTTGATCAGGTGAAAAAGGGTGCCGTATTGATCTCTCAGTTTCAACCGTTCGCCGATGACTCCATCTGTGAAAAACTGGCGTCAAAAGGTTTGACTGCCCTGAGTATGGACATGATCCCTCGCTCAACGATTGCTCAGGCAATGGACGTGCTTTCGTCGATGGCCTCAATTGCAGGTTATAAAGCCGTATTGACTGCCGCAGATCATTTGCCACGTTATATGCCGATGCTTTCAACCGCTGCCGGAACGATCCGCCCAGCGAAAATGTTGGTGTTGGGTGCCGGGGTAGCCGGTTTGCAGGCCATTGCTACTGGTCGCCGTTTAGGCGCGATGGTAGAGGCTTTCGATACCCGTGCTGCCGCCAAAGAGGAAGTAATGTCTTTGGGAGCCAAGTTTGTGGAGGTGGAAGGCGCCAGCGATGACAAAGCTGCCGGAGGTTATGCCGTTGAGCAAACCGAAGAATATAAGCAGCGTCAGGCTGATTTGATCTTCCAGAAGGTTTCCAAAGCCGATATCGTGATCACGACAGCGCAATTGCGTGGCCGTCCTGCGCCATTATTGGTAAATGAGGAAATGTTGAAAGCCATGCCGCAAGGGGCTGTTTTGATTGACCTTGCCGCTTCTACAGGTGGTAATGTGGCCTTTTCAAAGCACCGTGAAGTCGTGAAAACACACGGCGTTACGATCGTCGGGAATTCAGAACTTGCCGATGAGGTGCCAGAGCATGCTTCGCAATTGTTCAGCCGAAATGTGGAGAACTTCCTGAAGCATAAAGATTTCCTTTCTGAGGAAGGTTTTTCTTTTGATTTCGAAGAGGATATTTTCGGTTCAGCATGTATTGTTTATAACGGTGAGGTGCGTTTCGGTGCCCCAGCTTTAACCAAATAATTTGTAGAAATGGAATTGATTCTAAACTTCATTGAAAATAACCTGGCAATGATCACCATTTTGGTGCTTGCAACTTTTGTAGGTATCGAGATTATTGCCAAAGTACCAACGGTATTGCATACTCCGCTGATGTCGGGTTCAAATGCCATCTCGGGAGTGGTTGTGATTGGTGCGATCATCATGATCCTTAAGGCCGATGATGCAGACTATATCACCTTGGTTGTCGGTTCATTGGGTATTGCCCTGGCGATGGTCAACGTTGTGGGAGGTTTCGCTGTGACGAACCGCATGTTGGAAATGTTCAAAAAGAAAAAGAAATAAGCAGGTAACTGTTTATGCTTAATATTAGACTATTATGGGAAAAGAGATCATAGATTTTTTATATCTGATTAGTATCATCATCTTCATCATCGGGATGAAGGGATTGTCTAATCCAGCAACCGCCCGCAAAGGGAACCTGGTGGCTGGTGCAGGTATGGGCTTGGCCATTTTGATTGCTTTGCTTACACCAATGCTTGCCGGCACAGCCGTTTCGATGACCAAATATGTGTTCATTATCATCGCTATGGCGATTGGTTCTGGCGTTGGTTTGGTTGCTTCAAAGCGTGTAGCGATGACTGCGATGCCAGAGATGGTGTCCTTGTTCAACGGTTTGGGTGGTGCAACTGCCATGTTGATTGGTTTTATTGAATTGAAAAATTACGCACCAGAAGGTGTGGCAGGAAAACTTGCTGCCGTAGCCGGACATGCAGATTTGTTTACCGGTTCCGTATTTTCTTCTGTATTTGCATTGTTTATCGGTGCGGTGTCTTTCTCAGGATCTTTAATTGCCTGGGGTAAGCTGAATGGTTCTTTGCGTGACAACATTAAGTTGCCAGTGCCGCAAATTATCAATGTAACGACTTTGATTGCCGTATTTGTGTTGTCTTATTTGATTATGGCGGGCAATGAAATGAACTTCACTTTGCTGATCGTATTGACCATCGTTTCATTGTTCTACGGTGTGGCTTTTGTTTCGCCGATTGGTGGTGGCGATATGCCGGTAGTGATCTCATTGCTGAACTCATTTACAGGTATTGGCGCGACGGTTGCCGGTCTGATCTACGGAAACAATATCATGATTGTAGGTGGTATTCTGGTAGGTGCATCGGGTATTCTATTGACGATCCTGATGTGTGAGGCGATGAACCGCTCCTTGATTTCTGTTGTTATCGGTGGCTTCGGTGCATCTGCAAGCAGTGCGTCAGGTTCTGGTCGTGAGGAAGTCGTGAAAGAAGCAACGCCTTCAGATTTGGCCATTCAGCTGAAATATTCTGAGCGCGTAGTTATCGTGCCAGGTTATGGTTTGGCGGTTGCGCAGGCGCAGCACGTTTGTCATGAACTGGAGCAGGTGCTTGAAACAGAAGGTGTGGATGTGAAATATGCCATTCACCCAGTAGCGGGTCGTATGCCAGGTCACATGAACGTACTTTTGGCGGAGTCTGATGTAGATTACGATAAGCTGATGGAATTGGAGCCTGCCAATGATGCCTTCAACAATACAGATGTGGTATTGGTGATTGGTGCCAATGATGTAGTGAACCCTGCGGCAAAATCTGATGCTGGATCTCCGATTTACGGTATGCCGATTTTGGATGTGGAGCAAGCGAAAAACGTGGTGGTTTTTAAACGTTCTATGGGTACAGGTTATGCCGGTATTCAGAACCCATTATTCTTCGGCGACCGTACAAAAATGTTGTTCGGCGATGCCAAGAAATCGTTGGGTAAATTGAAAGAAGAATTGGCGAACGCTTAATATTCGTCCTTTTTATAAAAAAAATTAAACCGAAGTGATGACCACTTCGGTTTTTTTATGACCAATGCGCGCTAAATTGATGGGCGTCTCCATTAAAATTGTTATTTTTGCATAAATTTATTGAATTTTTAGTTGTTGATTACGTATCAAGCTTTGATATTTAATTCAACTGAAGTACAACCACAACTACAAACCTATGGTCAGGAAAGCTTTGTTTCCGCTGTCATTGATACTCCTTCTCTTCAATTTTATGCCCTTGCAAGCCCAAATCACCCTGATGGGTGATTTTATCAGCAGTAAGGAAAAAGTGTTTGGAGCAACCGTTTCAGCAGGAGGGAATGTGCTGATTTACCTTTCAGCAGGGAAGAAAAAACGAGCAGTAGAACTATTTGAGGTGGTTCGGTCTGAGGATGGGAAATGGGGCGATCCGATCAAGCTTTCGCATATCAGCCGAGATTTTGATGCGCTCATAGATCCCTTCATCAGTTACGATGCCAATTACCTGTTTTTCTCCGCTAAAGCAAAAGGGGGCGCAAGTTATGATATTTATTACAGTGAACGTTCTGGTGCTGTTTGGCAAAAGCCAAAACCAATCAGTGGTGATGTAAACAGCTGGAAAAAGGAAGGCTCTCCTTCTTTAAGCCTGGATGGGAAAACCCTTTATTTTACCCGGGAAGAATTTGACTACACTGGCGAGGGGAAAAACAACCTGTACCAGTCGGAATGGGTGAATGTTGGGTCGTTTTCTGCTTCCAAAAAAGTTGCCGCAGCTTTTAATGAACATGATGTTCAGCGACCCGTGCTTTATCGTGGTGGTCAAACGATGCTGATGTCCCTGAAAGCCCCCAACGGAATTGGTGGTTATGATATTCACTATGCTCAAAACCAGGAAGGGCAGTGGAGCAAACCGCAACCGCTGAGTTTTGCCAATACCCCCAAAGATGATTTTCTTGGTGGCGTACCGATTACCCTTGAGCAACTTTACACGGTGGTCGACGAGCAGCTTTATCAGGTGAAAATTCCTGAAGACCTTCCAGTAACGCCTATGGTGCTTGTTCAGGGTTATGTGAAGGATAAAAAAATAGGTATGCACCTTCCTGCAACCATGCGCCTGGTGGATATCGAGGAAAATCAGGAGGTGCTGGTAACGCAAAATAATGTGAATGACGGCTTCTACAGCCTGATTGCCCCTGCGGGGAAAAAATACAAACTGACCTTCTTTGCCCCCAACCATGTGGAGGCGGATACCTTGCTCGACCTTTCGGCCATTACGACCTATAAAAAGGTCAAGCAAAATTTCGCCCTTTCTTCTGATATTCAGGTGCAGTTTTCGCTGGCAGATGTGAAGGATCAGCGTTCTACCAGTGGCAAAATTAATATCTATACTGGCAATCAGCTGGTGCATTCTTCCTTTTTCGAGGCGGGGCAGCAGCCAGAGGTCGTACCTTTGCCCTTGGGGAATAAATATCAGTTTGAAGTGCTGGCCAACACCTGTCAGCCATACCGTGGGATTATCAATTTTCAGCATACCAAGCGTTACCCTGAGGTGTTTGTGAAAAACATCAGAATGCGACGCAAAATTCAGGAGTTGTACTTTGAGATTTTGACCCCTGCGGGTGAAAAGCCCAAGAACACCGAAATCTACCTGATGAATGTAGAGTCGGGGAAAGAACGCACCTATTCTGCCGTCAGCCTGGCGTATCTGGAATATGGCTCACGTTATAAGGTGTTGGTGAAGCAGCACGAAAAGGTGATCAATCAGATGTCACTGGTGGTGGATTCCCGCGGGAAAATCTTTCAGGTAAGCCCAAAATGGAAGTGGGGACAGCCTTTGAAAAAACAGGTTATCGCACCTGAAGGGCCTAAGATTGAGATGAAGTTGAGTGAGATATAAGTGCTTGTAATGGAATTAACTTGATTTTCGACGATAGCGGTTTGTTGTAGGTAATTAAAATATGGGAAATCAGATTTGCGGAATATTGATAAACTCGTTACCGAGAGAATTTTCGGAAGATGAACTGGATACAAAGAAATTAAAAACTAAAATAATAGCCAATTCAATTTCAAACCTGTCTCCAAAAGATTTGAGTGTTACTTTTTCTGATGGCAATACATATATCTTTCTAGATCAGATTTTCTACAAAAACATAAGTGAAGAAGATACTTTAACTGACCTTGAAAGTGATTTAGTGGACATCTTTCCTAAATCAAAAATCTTAATAGTTGTCATAAATTATACGGTTGATTTCACTGGATATAGTTTAATTGAAAATGGAATAAAAATTAGAACTAAAGCTGTTGTTAAAGATCAAATCTTTCTTGACTATGGTGATATATATGATATTGAGCTTAAAATGCTGGAACAGTATCATCGCATGCGAGAAGGAAAACCTAGGAACTTGACTAAAATGCGTGAGTTATACCCAGGTTATTCTGATGATAAGCTTTATGTTATAGATAGAGATACAGGAATTAAGTTTTTTAAAAACAGGCAACATTTCGCAGATGAACTTCCGTATTTTTATAAAGACGGAACAAGCGACAACTTGCTGATTGAAAAACAAATTGGCTCATTCGTAGATAGCGACATTTACGAATTAGAAAAACTGAATTGGGTAGTGTTTCAAAGAAGAAAGATAAACTTCAAAAATGACTCGCTTAAAGAGTATATCTATCTGGCAAAAAAATAAAAAAACCTTCAACACGCTGTATATTTCATGGCTGGTTGGTGGTTTCCGAGAATTTGGTTCTTCGTAGAAATCCCGTCAATCTGCAAGATTGACTAGATTCGGAGGACAAATTTAGCAAGTCAATCTTGCAGATTGACTCCGCGGTAAACCGAAATTTCACTACCTTGAATTCAGCCACGAAAACATACAGTAAACGTTAAATGGCAGTCTCTAATTTTAACTTTACAAACGTTTTAAATACGTGCAAAAAAAAGGCGATCAGTTGTTGATCGCCTTTTTTGAGTTTTATGCGGGTACCTGTTCGGTCAGTGGCCTTAAATCTACGGGGACAACTCTTGAAACGCCCTGTTCCAGCATAGTGACGCCATACATAATGTCTGTCGAAGCCATCGTTCGCTTGTTGTGAGTAACGATGATGAACTGCGACTCATTGGAAAAGGTACGGATGATGTTGTTGAACTTGTCGATATTGGCATCGTCCAGTGGGGCATCAACCTCATCAAAGATACAAAAAGGCGCAGGCTTCAGTAGGTAGATCGCAAACAGCAAGGAGGTTGCCGTAAGTGTTTTTTCCCCACCTGAAAGCTGGCTGATCGATAATGGCCGCTTTCCCTTTGGTTTGGCAATAATGTCGATCTTGGACTCGAGCGGATTTTCTGGGTCGCTGAGTTTGAGGTCACAATCGTCCTCTTCCGTAAACAGGGACCTGAAAACCCGAATAAAGTTGGTTTTGATCTGATCAAAAGCATGCATAAAATTCTCTTTAGCCGTTTGATCAATATGCCCAATGGTTTCCATCAGAGAGGTTTTTGCAGCCTCCAAATCTTCTTTTTGTTCGGTGATGAACTGATATCGGGTCTTGATTTCATCGAAAGCCTCTACGGCCAAGGGGTTGATCGGCCCGACTTTAGCCAGCTTGTCTTTGGTCTCAGCAACTTTTTGCTTCAGCAATTCAAGGTCGGTGATCTGTTCTTCTTCTTCGGTTTCCGACTGATCTTCCTCCAATAATTGCTCAAGATCGACCTCAAACTCTACGCTCAGGCGTTCTTTAGTGGCACTCATGGCCATTTTGGTTTCATTCAGCAAATGAGAATATTTCAGCATCAGTTCATCAGCAACCTCTTTTTCACGCTGATATTGCTTCAGTTCCCCCTCTTCCAATTCAACCTGACTGCGCGCCTGCCCATAGTTTTTTTCCATGCGGGTGAGCTCTTCCTCCATTTGCGTGCGTTCGGCATTAAGGGCATCCAGAACCTCGTCATCACCCGTGTCATAGGCATTTACCGCTTCCTGTTCCCGTCGGTTTTTCTCCAGTTCCTGCTTTTGCTGCTGAACGGATTTTTTCAATTTTAGCGATAGCTGCTCCAGTTGTTCGAGTTGCTGAAGCGTGTTTTCCATACGATGTTCCAGCTTGTGAAACTCAAGGTTTACAGTATTAAATTGACTTTCTACACGTTGGTAATCTTCATAAATACGCTCGTGATCTTCCTCAAAAATTTCAGCTTCCTCCTGTAATTCAAGAATTTTCTGCTGCTCCTCTTCAAGCTGAGGAGTTCGCAGGGCAATTTCTTCGGCGAGCATACCCAGCTTTTCCTCCACCTCCTGTCGATTATTGTCTCCCTGACTGATGAGTTGCTGTGTTTGCTCGAAGCGGCTTTTGGCTACGGCCCGCTCCTGCGCTAAAATCCCCAGTGCAATTTTTGAATCGGAGAGCTGTTCGGCTTTTGATGCCGACTGCAGGGCATGAATTTCCTGCTCGGTCGTTTCAAGAGCATCCTCATTGGTCTTGAGCTGTTCCCTAAGCTGGGCAATTAATTTGGTGAGCTGCTCTATCTGGCGGCCACTTCCCAAATGGCTATTTTGTTCGGCATTTATGGCGCCTCCGCCGATGCTGAACTTTTTCTGAATAAAATCCCCCTCATTGGTGATGAAAATGCCTGGCGTGTCGAGCGGAATTTGCTGTCGGTGGGCGACAAAATACACTCCATGAAGCAGGAGTTCGAGGAGTGGTTTATAAGTGGAATCGCAGACCGCGACCTCAGCGGCAAGGGTACAGGCAGGCAATGGTGTTCCGACTGGGGCGCCACTGATGTTATCGAGGATGAAGAAGTTGGCTTTGCCTTTTTCTGCTGATTTTAAAAGCTGAATGGCTGCCATGGCTTCGGCTTGCGTTTGCACGACAAAATAGTGCATGAACGGTTCAAGGAAAGCGGAAAGCGCTGGGTGATATTGTTTCGGTGCATCCACAATTTCAGACAGTAGTGGCGCAGGCCCTTCGGACCATGCAGACTGCTGACGCAGACACTGGAGCGCTTCTGGGTAGCCCTCAAGATTCTCCATAATAGATTGCTTGAGCTGTAATTCATTGGTTTTGGCATCGAGTATTCGATTGGCGTTCCGAACCTGCTCGCGCAAACCTTCGGCAACCTGTTGCTGCTCCGCAATGCTTTCTTTCAGTTGTCGTTCTTCCGCTTCAAGCGCGGTGATGGCTTTGTGCTGCGCCTCGTGCTCCTGATCGAGCTGCAAGAGCGCCTGTTCAAAAGTGCTCAGTTCGCTTTTCTGCTGCTGCTCCTGAGCGGCGTTTTTTTCAAGCTCCTGCTTGAGTGCCGATTGCTGTACTTTGGCGACTTCCAGTGCTTTTTGTGCCTGATACAATCGTTGCTGACTGGCCTTTTCTGCTGAAATGGCAGAGGTCATTTTCTGTTTGTACTCATCGACCTGTGCTTTGAGCTGATTTTTCTGCTGCTCCAGTTGCGAGCGTTGCATTTCGCTGTCGTTGAACTGCCGTTCACTGGATTGCAGACTCATGTTTGTTGCTTGAGTTTGTTGCTCATTCATGGCCTGCTGCTCCATCAGTTCCTCACATTGTTGCTGCAATTGCTCGGCCCTTTCGGTCAGTAATCTTTTTTTCTCCAAAGCCACATGTTGCGCACTTTGGTAATCCCTGATTTTATTGACCTGCTGATTCAAGGCCGTCTGCTGGTTTTTCAGGGCGTGCTCTGTGTCTGTTAAAATGGCTTTTTGCTCCTCGATGGTGGCGGTTTTCAGGGCCATTTGGCTTGAAAGGGCAGTCCGCTGATCAGAGGCCGTTTGTAATTCCTGCGTGGCCCGTAAAAATTGATCGCGCAGATCGACAATCTCCAGGCAGGCAAGGGAAAGGCTCCACTTGCGGTAATCCTCCTTCAGCTTAAAATAGCGCTGGGCGGTTTTTGCCTGCCGTTCGAGGGAGCGCATATTTTTTTCAATTTCCGCCAGAAGATCGTCCACACGCTCAAGGTCCGCATCAGTATCGCGAAGTTTACGCATGGTTTCTTTCCTCCGAACCTTGAACTTTGAAATGCCCGCAGCCTCTTCAAATAACCCCCTTCGGGCATTTTCTTTGTCATTAAGGAGCTCTTCAACCATTCTGAGCTCAATAATGGCGTAGGAGTTGGCGGTAATTCCCGTGTCGAGGAAGAGCCCGTGAATGTCTTTGAGTCGGCAAGTAACGCCATTGAGCAGGTATTCACTGTCGCCGCTTCGGTAGTAACGTCTGCTGATCGTAACGGTGTTGTATTCCGTAGGGAGCAGGTTTTTGGTGTTTTTGAAAGTCAGTGACACCTCCGCCATATTGGTCGGCTTTCGCTGTTTGCTGCCATTAAAAAGGATATTCTCCATTTTTTCTGAGCGCAGGGCACTGGTTTTCTGCTCGCCGAGCACCCATCGGATGGCGTCAATAACATTGGACTTCCCGCAACCGTTGGGGCCAACGATCCCCGTGATGCCTTCGTTGAAGTTAATCTCTATACGATCACCAAAGCTCTTGAAGCCTTTTATTTCTAAGGACGTTAATTGCATTTTTTATTCTTCTGCGCTATGCTGATTTTTTAGTGAGTATGAGGTTGGTGGTCACAGATTTCCTGCGTGGGTACAGTCCCTGAACCTAAACATACTGGGCAGGCCGCATGGACGCGCTTTGCACCGTTGCATAGGGAGCAGGGGGCAAATCCGGTGTTGTTGCATATCTGGCAGATGGCATATTCGTTCAGCCCAAACTGATTGACGGTAATTTTTACCCCTTGCCCCTGACATGCTCGGCAGCGTTCTTTGCCAACGCCATGGCAGCGGGGGCAGGACTGGTCGAGGGTGCCTTTACCGCTACATTCGGCGCAGGCTTTGAGTCGGTAGCCGAGGGCATTACAATATTTACAGTCGATAATGACTTGCAATTTGCTTTGAATCTTTTGTTTCAGCGCAATGGCTGCAGGGTAATAGTGTCCTTTTTCACCTTCGAGGCCAATGTATTTTTCCACAAAATTTTGTGCATTCTTATACTGGTCAATCTGATAGAGGGTTTCGGCAAACAGATAGGCCATATCAGTGGGCAGGACATCCTTGGTGGCCAATGCCCGACGAAAGGCAATGTTGGCATTGGGGTAGTCTTGCTTATCCATGTACTGCTTGCCCAGGGTTACCCACTTAACCACCTCGGGGCTGAAACGATAATCCTGTCCCTGATAATACTGCGCCTGCGCATTGGTTGGTTGAAATAAACACCAAGCAAGCATCAACAACAGTATGCTGGCGAAGGGGTGGGCAGATTGGTCAAAAGATATAAATTTCAGCTTGCTGAACATGGTGATTAAAAAATTTGTGAATGCTTAAAATAATGTATTATCCTCAGAAAATGGCGGTTTTAACGCTTTTTAGCATTTCAAATCAGGATTTCTTTTTAGTGAAAATCGATTTGACAAACAGCAGAAACTCATCCCTGGTTTCGGCATTTGTGAGGATCTCCTTGAGGGTTTTGAACAGGTGCGAAAGGGTAACGGTTTTCGGCTGTTCAACCTCTGAGGCAGGAATAACCACCTCGGCAGCCTTTGGCTGAGGCTTGGGTGCTTTGGTTTTTTTCTCCTTATTTTTTTGAGGTTTGGCAATGGCGATCTTTCCATTTTTCTGCTTGACCTCAATCTCCTCGGCTTCCTCTATTGCCTTTTGGTCCTCTGCCGACCGCTGCGGCTTGTTGAGTTCATCAGCTTCCTGATAACTTTTCTGGGCATCTTTCATTCTGCCCATATTTTCGAGGATCATGCCGCGGTTGTTATGCGCTACGGCATCTTCTGGGTCAAGGGCGATGGCCTTGTCGTAATCAGCAATGGCACCGTCATAATCCTTGAGGCGTTCCTTGATGAAAGCTCTTGAAGAATAGCGGTAAGGGTTCGACGGTTCGAGGGATACGGCTTTGTCGAAATCCTTCATGGCCTTGTCGTGCTGCTTGAGCATAAAAAAACAAACGGCACGGTCGCCATAATACTGGGCATTGAAAGGGCTGGCATTGATCAGCATGGCGTAATCCTGCGCTGCCTCCTGATATTGTTTGTTTTTTCCGAGGGCAATGGCACGGTTCACACGGCTCAACTCATGATTTGGGTCGAGAAGTAATGCCTGATTAAATTTCTTGATGGCTTCGGGAAGCTTGTTTTTCTGAGCTTCGGCAAGGCCTTCTTGAAACAGATTATCTATATTCATGTGGATTCAGTTCGATCGATTTAAAAATTGCGCTTGCAAATATACGACTATTTGTCTTGATTTTTCACTTTTATCGGTAGTAGCTGCGCAAGCCAAGAGATGAAATAGGTAGCTGCACAGAGAATAATTTTCATATTTTAATATTCAGGATCGTCGCATTTCTCTTATTTTTGCGGGCATGAATAGTTCCGAAAACCAACTGAGTGCCATCAATTGGCCAAAGCGACTGGGAATACTTGTTGGTATTTCTTTTTTAATCCGACTCTGTATTGCTCATTTTACCGCTTTGGGTAACGATGAGGTGTATTATTGGACGTATGCCGTGCTGCCTGATATCAGCCATTTTGATCACCCCCCTTTGGTGGGCTGGCTTATACGGCTCAGCAGCCTGAATTTGAATTTTACCAATGAAGTGTTTATTCGCGGTGGGGCGCTATTGATTGGCTCGGTGAACATCGTGGTCTTTTTCAATATCGGTAAATACCTGAAAGATGAGCTGACAGGCTGGTACGCTGCCTTGCTTTATGTAGGCTCGGTTTATTGCAGTATTATTGCGGGAACTTTTATTCTCCCCGATACGCCGCAGTCTTTGTTCTGGCTCCTGGGGCTGTTTGCTTTTATTAAGGCTTTTGATGAAAATCGGCAGCAGGACGACCATGGCAAGCAACTGCTGCTGGCAGGGCTTTGGACGGGCTTGGCGATGTATAGTAAATACCACGGGGTGTTTCTGTGGATGGGTGCCTTGTTGTATATCAGTTTTAATAATTGGCGCTGGTGGTTGCGCTGGGAGCTGTATGCTGCGGGTATTTTGAGTATTCTGATTTTCTCTCCTGTGCTGTACTGGAATTATCAGAATGCATTTATCAGTTTTACTTTTCACGGTGAACGGGTAGATCCAAATACGGGAGTTAGGCCATTGTTTTTGATGCAGGCGGTATTGGGGCAGATTGCCTATAACAATCCCATCAATTCCGTTTTGTGTATTATTGCCCTTGTTGCTGCTCAGCGAAAAAAGTTGACGATTGACCCTTTGCGAAAAGTATTGATTTACATGGGGCTGCCCCTGGTGCTCTTGTTTACGGGAGTGGCATTGTTCAAGCAGATTTTGCCCCACTGGACAAGTCCTGGGTTTTTCAGCCTGATGTTGCTGGCCGCAATTTGGCTGCGGGAGCGTAAAAACAGCCAAGAGGTGCTCTACCCTGCGGTGTTGAAATGGTCGGTAGGCCTGATCCTTTTTATTTTTGTGGTGGGTATCATCGATATTAATACAGGCATTGTGCCGCTGTCGCATGAAACAGCACCCACACGTATCGGGCGGGGAGATGTAACCCTTGATATGCATGGCTGGAAAGATTTGCGTGCGCCCTTTGCGGCATTTATAAAAAAAGAGAAGGAAAATGGGAAGTACCTCGGCAACAAGATGATGAGCCAAAAATGGTTTCCTGCTGCTCACCTGGACTTTTATGTGGCCACGCCTTTGGGGTTTGACATGTATGGTGGAGGTAATTTGCTCGACACCCATGAGTACGCCTGGCTTACTGAAGCACGTGGCGGATTTAAAAAAGGAGACAGTGCCTATTATATTACCCCTTCGACCATGTTTGTAGATGCTGAAGGGCTGTATGCTGACCATTTTCAGCAGGTGGAACTGGCGACGGTCATTCCTGTGAAAAGGGGAGGGAAGTTGTCCCGTAACTTTTATGTTTACAGACTGATTAAGGCTAAAAAAGACTTGCACCCCTTTGCGCATCCGCAATGGCAGTAGGGGGCTGGTCGTGAGGCTGACTTATGCTTTTGTTCTTGGGCGCGCAGGTGTTTTTTAGCCGTTTTTTGCGTTTATTGAAACATGAAACAAAGTCAGCATACCCCTATCGTTGTTTTGCCTGAAGCCCTCGAACAGCCCTCCTTTATGGGTTGTGGGATGGAAAATTCCAATGTTACTTTGGGCGAACTTATTGGAGAATATAACCGCCTTATTGCGCTGTTGCGGCAGGCCGTGATGTCGATGGCAGAGCACCGTCAGTTGACGGTAGAGAATTTCGATCAGGTCGATCTAAAAAATAAGCACGGATATATCATTAATGGCTCGCAGCTTTCCAAATTGGTGAAAAAGTACAGTTACCTGGAATTTGCCTATGATGACCTGTATTTTTTTATGCCCGATACCTTGACAGCCAATAAGTTGCTGCGTGGTATTGATTACTGTGAGGCTTATGCACAATGGGAGCAGCGCTTTTCCTCACTCAAAGCGTAAATATCCTTTCGGAAACTTGATAAATGAACGTATTTTCATTTAATTTGAGTATGCGCATAAAAGATGAAGGAAAAATAGCCCGAATTTACGAAGCGACTATTCAGCTGGTGAATGAGATTGGCATTGTAGGAGCGACCATCCCCAAGATTGCCAAAGCAGCAGGAATGGCTTCTGGTACGCTATATATTTATTTTGAAAATAAAGAAGCGTTATTGCGGGCACTGTACCTGGATTTGAAAACCAAAGTGATGCAGGTGACTTTTGAGGAGATTGACCCTCAGCAACCTTTTAAATTGCAGTTGTTTCAGTTGTGGAAAGAACTGATCGATTTCAGCGTAGCACATCAGCCGCAGCGTATTTTTATGGAGCAATACAAGCAAAGCCCTTATTATGATTCCACCGTTCGGGCAGCTTCGGGGGAATGGCTTTTGCGTGCCGATGCCTTTCTTGCCGAAGGCAGGCGGCAGCTTTTGATTAAGGATGCACCCCATGACCTGGTCTTTAATTTAATGTATGGTTACCTCACGGCCCTTGCAACCGCACAACATCAAAAAGAAATAGTCCTGACTTCCGCCAAGATCGAGGCCTCCTTTCAGTTGCTTTGGGATGCGATAAAAGCATAAACCAACAAAAATGAAAACCTTTTCATTTTTGGATCGTAAGCATCTACATATCACATTTAATTAATCTCATGCCTCAACCACGCTTATTATGGTTTTTACTGCTGTTCATCATGACGGCAGTCGGCTATTCCTTTATTCAATCCTCGATCATGCGACCACAATTTGACTCCCCGAATTTTAATGGGAAGAAGTTTGTTAACCTAACACCTGCCAAGCCTTATTATGAATATGATTTCTGGGCTACGGCCAAGGCTTATTATCATGCCAAAACGGAGGACAGACTTCCAAAAATTGATATTCCAGTACATAAGATCAGTGCCAAAGATTTCAGCCTGAAACCTAAAGATTTTGAATATACCTGGCTTGGTCATTCTTCGTTTATTTTAGATTTTGAAGGGCAGCGCTTTTTGGTAGATCCCGTTTTTAGTGAACGTGCCTCGATGTTCAGCTTTGCTGGTCCAAAACGTTTTCATGAAGTACCGATCACCGTGGCTGAATTACCGAAGCTTGATGCCGTACTGATTTCACATGACCATTACGATCACCTGGATGCGGCCACGATTAAATCTTTGGCAAAAGAGACTTCCGTACACTTTTATGTGCCGCTTGGCATAGGGCATCACCTCAAGGGTTGGGGCGTTTCTGCGGAGCGTATTCACGAATATGACTGGTGGGAGAGTGTGCAACTTGGGACGGTGAAGCTGGTCTGTGTTCCTGCCCGTCATTCTTCTGGGCGCGGGATTTTAGATCAGTCCTCAACGTTGTGGAGTGGTTGGGCATTTATTGGCGCAGGGAGAAAAGTGATATACAGTGGCGATACTGCGGATATGCCCACAGAATTTCAGGAAATCCACGATCGTTTTGGCGGGTTCGATATCAGTATTTTTCAGGTTGGAGCCTATGATAAGTTGTGGGAAGATGCGCACATTTTACCCGAACAGTCATTGAAGGCGAATCAGACGTTGGGGGTCAAGTATATGATTCCAGTGCATTGGGGTACTTTTGATTTGGCGTTGCACACTTGGGATGCTCCCATAAAGGCGCTGTTTGCGGGTATCGGGCAATATCAGTATCAGATTAAAGTTCCAGAAGTGGGTCTTCAGCAGGCCTTCGAAGATTTATCTGGGAATAATTTTTGGTGGCAGGAAAAGAAAGTTGGTAACGTATTGAAAAAAGCGATATAAATATTGTATTTTATCATATCTAATGTGTGTTTGTCCCTTAATATTTTAAAAAGTATTTTTCTGGAAATTTGTGTATGAATTTTGATGAAGTTCTATCGCATTAAAGTATATGAAAAATGACCACTGATAAAAGTGAAAATCAAGTGAAAAAAGAGGTTGAAGAAACCCTGAGTCAATTGACTGCTTTGAAAAAAAACGAAACGATTGATCATCTGGTGGAAGAACTTGCTGATGACTTTGCCGCCCTGGCAAAGCAAATACATACCGCCCAACAACAAAAGAAAAACTGATTTTGAAATTGGTCAAAATAAAAAGCCTCTCATGAAGAGGCTTTTTGTTGTTTGAAGAATTGGCTTACCTGACTTACTTGGCTTTCCTGTAGCTTTTGCTTTGCTTCTTGCCAATTAAATCTTTTGTTTCTTCCAGATAGGCGCTAACCGACTGATGGAGCGCATCTATAGGGACTTCAATATCGGCCTTGTTGGCAATATGAAGTGTCTCGTTTTTATGGGCCCCTTTAATGCTGGGGCAAATAAGCATTTTGTATTGTAAGTTCAGCCGCAGCGCGAGTTCCTGGTAAAGTGGAGAAACATACTCCGAAGGAAACACCTCAATGACCTTCGTTTTTGGTTCACAGAAGAAAAGGTTGGTTAAGGCCGCCCCGTGTGGCGCTATAATCACCTTCGCCTGCTTAAACAAGGCAATCTGTTTTTGAAAGCTAAGTTTTGAAAGCTGAATAATATCAAAACCCTGCTTTTGCAGGGCAAGGATCACCTCGTCTTCATTGGTTACCCTTCGCTGGCTGGCATCGCCTCTGCTGATGTATATATATGGTGCTGCATCTATGGTCGCTGTTAGCTCAGCCGTATAGGCTTTAAAGAAGTCCATCAGCCATGGCCTGAACCATCCGTTATACCTCGACGTTGTGGGCAAGTAGAGTCGTTCGCATTGCAGGTATTCAATGTTTTCTGCATTGATGATTTTCTCTTCGGGAATTCCGAAAAATTCGATGGATTGTTTTTGGAAAGTCAGAGAATAATTGGGCATCAGGAACCAGTCAATGTCATCCCATCGCCCACTTTTTTTCAATAGCCACAATCGGGGGATAGCGTCCACCATCCAATGGAAGTAGTTGTCTTTTCCTCCACCAATCACCATGCTGAATACGCTTCCCTGAAGTTGTCTGGGCTTGCGTATTTTTGGTAAGTAGTGGCCCGTTGAACAAGCCTCGGCACTGCTGTCCACACGATGAAAGTAAGAATGCTGTTGAAGAATAAGATTGTTTTGCAGTACAAAAAACTCAAAGAGGTTATCTGTAAAAACCGTGCAGTTTTCTACAATCGTTAGGCTCGAGGGCGGCGTTTCACAATCGGCATTTTGTGTTTTGTAATCGTCACGAAAATGAATAAAGTCGTGCTCGGGAACCACCATGGGCAAAGGTTCTGGCGGGATTACAGGAATCTGTTCTAAATTAACTTCACTCTCCTGTGCAAAAAGATATCGACGCATGAAAACGGATGCGATCTGCCGACCCACCTTTTTTCCATTCAATTGTCGCCGAGCGATAGATTTTAGTTTTTTTACTGTAACCATGCTAAAATTGATGATGTTCTCTTTATAGGAATGCTTATTATTCTAAAAAGTTGATCCTCAGCGATGATCGATCCTATATAATTGTTCAATAGTGCAGTTTAATGATATGTTTGTAGGAGTGCGCATTATTGACGATCTTTGCGGACTCAATTTTACTGATATGCAGATTACCGTAAACGCCAAGAGCTGGGATGAGCTCGTTGAAAAATCAATCAGTGCATTGCGCCCTTTTGCGCCTTGCCGAACATTTAAGCTCACCATCGACCTGAAATACGACAGTGCTTTCTTTGTTGATGCGCTACAGGATTATCAGTTTATGGAAGTGGTTGAACATATGTTCTCTGGCCAAACGGTCATGCACTGGAACGCACAGGCAGTTACTGATTTTGATAAAGGTTTTGAATTTCGGTTTCGATTCAAGGCGAAAGGGATCACGGCTTTCCATCCTAAATATCGGGCACAATCAACCGATTAATCAATCGTCTCTTATTGACATCTCTTCAAGGTTTTCCATTTAGGCAGAAAGCCTTTTTTTGTGGGGTGATTTTTTGTGCCATAGGGAGGTGATCGACGATAAATTACCTAATTCCCCTTTTTAAGAACTCAACAAAAGCAGGACAGGGGCTGATCCTTCCTTCAGCTTGAGAGGGTGACTCATGGGGCTACGGGGTCGTGTGCTGATCGATTGAATATGGCGTTTGACCTTCTTTCGATTTGGGGAGATTCTGGCAGGGCAAGTGATTTTTCAGGCATAAAAAAAAAGCCACCCGAATGGGTGGCTTCTTTCATTTCTTATTGTCAAATGATTATTTGATCATTTGTTGAACATTGTCCAATAAAGTTTTTGCAGAAGAGTTGTTTGGCTCGATCTCCAAAGCTTTTTCCAATAATGGAATCGCTTTTTTAGCTTCCGCTTTAGCAGCTTCGATTTGCTTTGGATCCGCTTGCATCTGGTTGGCTTTCTTTACGATTTTAGCACCTTGCTTGTAGTATTTGCTTGATAAAGTGTGAACCATTGTACGGCTTTTTGGGCACTTTTCGATACCTGCTTCACATGCTTTATATACCTCGTCCATTTTCTTTGCTTTTTTCAAAGAAGCAACTTTCAGGTCAAGGGCTTTACAAGCTTTATAGTTGTTTTCTGCAGCTTTATCGAAATAGCTTGCAGCTTCGTCATATTTCTTGGTTTTGTAAGCAGAGTAACCAGCGTTAAAGTAGATAGTCGCATCCACTTCTGCAGGCATTGCAGCTTCAGCTTTTTTGTAAGCGTCCAATGCTGTGGTGTAATCTTTCGCCGCCATTGCTTTGTTCGCATCGTTTTTCAGTGCTGCGAAATCCTGTGCATTTGCAGTGAAGGCCATTGCTAAGACGCAAATCACTGCCAAAAAAGTTCTTTTCATAATGTTATAAGACTAATTTTCTATAAAATCCAATTTAAATATATAATCAACTAACGAAAACCTCAAAGGATTTTTTTCTAAAGTCCGTTAAAAATCGTTAAAACTGATCAATGCTGGATTTGGGTTATAAATATTTGATTGTTTTCTATTAAAAATCTTTCTCGTTGATTAAAGTACCCGACTTATCATAGTATCGCCATTTACCAACTGGTTGGTCATTTTTGTAACTTCCGTTACTTTCTATGCGGCCATTTTTCTGATAGAACATCCATAAACCGTTTTTCTTGCCCTTGATAAAATCGCCTTCCGCTTTTACTTTTCCGTTAGGGTAGAACAATCGACTTTTGCCCTCTTTAAGCCCATTGGCATAATTCTCTTCGCTGACTTTTTTGTCTTCTTCATTATAAAAAATCAAAGTGCCATTGCCATCAACAAAGGTGCCTTTTTTAAGCGCTTTTCCTTTGCTGGAAATCGGGTCTGTGCATTTTTTCAGCAAACCATTTTCATAGGTCAGTTCGGTTTGCAAAGCGCCATTGGTGTGGAAATACCCCCAAAGACCTTCTTCTTCCCCTGCGAGATAGGTGCCGATGCTAGAGATGGATTTATCTGGATGGTAATAAAACCATTGTCCACCTTTAAGGTCATCAACATAATGCCCCTCCGACTTCAGGCTTCCATCCCTGTAAAAAGCTTTCCATAGCCCATTTCTCAGGTCATATTTATATTCTCCTGCTTCGGAGGTCATGCCGTTTTCGTAAAAGAACTCCCAGTTGCCAGTTTTCAGCCCTTCTTTGTATTTCCCAACTGCGCTTCGTGCTTTATTGTCAAAATATTCAATATAAGTGCCACTTTCAAGGCCGTCCTTATAATTTATTTTTTTATAGATATTGCCATTTTCATAGAACATGGCTGCGGCGCCCTGCACGGTATCATTTACATAATGAAACACCGATTCTTTTCTGCCCGATTCAAAGTAAGTCGTTTGCTTTCCCTGGATCAGCCCATTTTCAAATGTCTCCTCTTTGTATTTTTGCAGGCTGAAAGGATATTGGTATTTCCAGGTGCCTGATTCTTTGCCATTGATATATGTTCCCCTGGTGATGACATTTCCAGCATTATCCATCTCCACGTATTGGCCGTCGGGTTTGTCGGCTTTATACTGAGCGGCAGAGGCTATATTTCCCCACTCGTTGTAGGTGTTTACATTCCCCTCAATCAGTCCGTTTTTATAAGGGACTTCTTTGATTTTTTTTCCAGCTTCGTTATAGAACACCCATTTGCCCTCTTTTTTCCCGAACACATAAGCCCCCGAGTTTTTGAGTTTGCCATTTTCATGATAAGTATTGAAAAGGCCATTAAGCTTGTCATTTTTATAAACACACTCCAGAAACAGCTGCCCATTGGCATAAATTTGCTGTTCACCACCTTCCTTTTTCCCTTTTTTGTAAGAAACTTTTTTGTACAGTCGTCCCGCTTTTGTGTAGCTGTTCCACATGCCTTCCTTTAGGCCATCCTGGTAAATCCCTGCGACCAGTGAGTCGGTGCCATGAACATAGTACCATACGCCCTCTCGGACCCCGTTGGGAGTGGTTTCCCCAGTGAGGGTCATTGTTTCTTTCTGTGCGACTGCGGGGCTTGAAAAAGCAAGTCCACAAAGCAGTATAGCGAAAAATATTATCCTCATATTGAGTGTTTACAAGTTGATTGAATTACTTTCTATCGACTAAATTAATATTTAAAAGGGGATTCAAGTAATATTTGGGTGGTTTCCTGTGTTAAAATACCATAAAAAAGCAAAAACGGCCACCTCAGAAGAGGCAGCCGTTCCCATGAATATTTGATCGCTGTTCAGTGATTAGTCTGCCAACACCTTAGGTGCACCAGCCATAATCTCTTGAGAAGAACCTTCTTCAAACTGAACAAAGTTTTTGTTGAATAGCTCTACCAGTTTGTTACAAGCTTCAGTATAAGCCTCTTCTGATGCCCAGGTGTTACGAGGGTTCAGCAATTCAGTGGTTACACCTTCACAAGTTGATGGTACTTCAAACCCAAACTCTGGATGTTGGATAAACTCTACGTTGTCCAATTTACCTTCCAAAGCGGCAGTAATCATCGCACGAGTCTCTTTCAGCTTCATTCGTGATCCTGTACCATTCAGTCCAGTGTTGATCATCCATACGTTCACATTTTGCTCATCCATTTTCTTACCAAGCAATTCTGCATATTCTGCAGGGTGAAGCGGCATAAATGCAGCACCGAAACAAGCAGAGAATGTAGGGGTAGGTTCTGTGATGCCCATCTCAGTACCCGCAACTTTTGAAGTATAACCCGAGATGAAGTGGAACATTGCCTGTCCTTTAGACAAACGTGAGATTGGAGGAATTACCCCAAAGGCATCGAAAGTCAGGAAGAAAATGTTTTTAGGCACCGCACCGATAGATACTTCTTTGGCATTTTCGATGAAGTGAACAGGGTAAGAAACGCGAATGTTTTCTGTTACCGAGGTGTTTTCATAATCAATTGTATGCGTTCCTTCGAAGAAGCGCGTATTTTCTTCAATAGCACCGAAACGAACCGCTTTCCAGATGTCTGGCTCTTTGTCTTCTGTCAGGTCAACAGATTTCGCGTAACAACCGCCTTCAAAGTTGAAGATCGTGTTTTCCGTCCAGCCGTGCTCGTCATCACCGATAAGCGCGCGGTTAGGATCGGCAGACAAAGTTGTTTTACCAGTACCTGAAAGTCCGAAGAAGATCGCTGTGTCGCCCTCTTTACCTTCGTTGGCAGAACAGTGCATTGAAAGTACTTTGTGATCGTGTGGCAATACATAGTTAAGCACAGAGAAGATTCCTTTTTTCATCTCTCCAGCGTAAGCCGTTCCACCGATGATCAATTCGCGGGTAGTCATGTTTACGATCGCGAAATTCTTACCGTTCATTCCCAGTTCCTCGTAGTTCTCTACTTCAAACTTAGGGTTACAAAGAATTGTCCAGTTGGCTTCAAAGTTTTCCAACTCTTCTTTCAAAGGGCGGATAAACATATTGTAGGTGAACATGTGCTGCCAAGCAATAGTGTTATAAGCACGAACGTTCAATCTATAATTTGGATCTGCACCTGCGTACATATCGCGAACATACATTGTTTCACCTTCGAAAGAGGCGATCAATTTTGTTCTTAACATCTGGAATTTCTCTTCAGAGATTGGTTGGTTGATTTTACCCCACCATACTGAATCTTTAGTCTGAGCATCTTCTACAGTATATTTGTCTTTAGGAGAACGTCCAGTGAACTTACCAGTGTCCACCATAACAGAACCTCTGTCTGTTAAAACACCTTCTCCACGGCTTAATACCTCTTGCGTACATTCCGCAGGTCCCAAGTTCCATTTAACTACTGCTGGTTTTAATCCTAAGTGTTCAAAACCATTTTTCGATTTGATTCCGTGTTCTTGCATAATTAAAAAATTTTAAAAAAAGTGTCATGTTTGTAATACATAACAAATATACCTTTGCATATTCTATAAAATTATGATGAGTGTCAATGTAAAGGGTAAAAAAGTATGATAATTTGCAGTATTCGCATTTTTAACCCCTAAAAATTGAGTATGTTTAAATTTAATCTAAATTATTTTTAAGATTTGCAGGCTCCAATTCTATTGAATAATTTAAATTTAAACTAAGAATGTTAATTTAGTTCGATTGTTAAACAATTAGAGATATGAACTAAATGTTTGCTATTTTTATTTCATAAGAGGGAATCCTTCTTATTGTGTTTCATTGAATTTTCCGTTAATTTGTGGAATAAATTCATTTGTGGCATGGCGCTTTGGCTGTGTCAGGCATTCATTTCAACCTAATGGGAAAAGGAGAGATTGTATATATAAGTGCAGATCGTCGTACGCCAGAAATTTTGTTATCTACCGACAAGGGATTGATGAGGTTTCGAGGCCGTTCAATACCAGAAGATGCTCGGACATTTTTTGCAAAGGTGACGACGTGGCTGAAGATTTACCTTCAAAATCCGCCCGAAAAAACCAAGGTGGTATTTCAGCTCTAATACATGAATACGAGTTCAAGCAAGTGTTTTGTGGATATGCTCAAGATGCTTGAAGAGGGGCACCCTTCCAATACTTCGGTAAGTGTGGTGTGGTATTATGATGTGGAGGATGAAGATATGGAAGACACTGGAGAGGACTTTAAGAACATGTTCTCTTTTGATGTCGAGTTAAGAGGAATTGATGACATTCAGGATAATTCTATTCGTGAAGAATAGCAAAAGGCTGCCAAAATAAGGCAGCCTTTTTTAATGGTCATCAATTTACTATTTGATGTAAAGGAATGATTTTGTTAAAACGTTTTCCCAAAGACCTCTTGTAATACAATGAAGGCTTTAGCGTGTAACATCTTTCCTTTTTACAAAACAATGCACCTCATTGATGTGGCTAAAAAGGGAGTGATCAATAGCCATTTTTATCGGTGTGTGCATTGCATGATGCTTTAATGTAATTTTTTAGGTCCTTCATTATTGCCACCCTTACTGTTGCGGTATTTCTCCACCCAGTCGTTCATCAGCTTGCCAGCGGCTTCGCGGCCACCAATACCAAAGGATAGTGCAATGGCTACTGCAATGGCGCCAAGGGTAAGCCCAAAGGCTAAATTAACGATTTCGTCTGCAATGCCCATCTGACGTAAACCAATAGCCAGGAACAGGCCGATGATTCCTGCACGTGCAATGGAAGCGACGAATTTGTTCTCCTGATTTTTGCTCAGCATCTTATAAGCGATGGAGGCAATCCAGGTACCTACACCGAGAATGATCAGGCCAAAGAAGATATGCCCACAAAGTTCAAGTAATTCGCTTAGAATGGCAGAGAGTTGCATGAATTGCAGCTTCTCGATTGCTGCAATTGTACCGCTGAAAGCAATGAAGAAAAAGACCAGGTTACCGATGATCTTACTGATTGCTGTTTTCTGGGAAATGTACTGAATGCCTTCCACTTTATTGGCCATTTGGTCGATGCCCAAATTTGCGGCTAAACTTTCAATGATTTTTGAGATGTATCGACCTCCGATAAAGAACAGGGCTAAAATAATCGCCGCTGCAATAATGTTAGGAATCGCACCGAGTAGGGTAGATAAAGCTTCTGTTGCAGGACCAGAAATGACTTCCATTTTCAGGCTGTCCAGCGCAATGATCAAAATTGGAATAAAGACTATCAGGAAAACGATCTGACGCACCACTTTGGTGAAATCGAAAGAAGACTTTACGCCAATTTTTGCGGATAATTTATCAAGTCCTCCTGTAAGCAGGCCAGCAGCTTCCTTGGCAATGGAGGCAATAATATAGCCTGCAAAACCGATGATGCCCGCGGCAAGAATTCTCGGGATAAACTGAATGAATTCATTGAACATGCCCTGTAGTGGCGCCAAAACACCCCGTACGCCCATCATGTCCAGGACAAGTAGCAGCACATAGACTAATATGAGGTAATAGACGATGTTTGCAATGGTGTTTTCAATATTGAAATTACCACTTTTTGTCCGCTTGTTGATTCTTTCATCAAGCCTGGATTTGCTGAGGATCGTTTTAAGGACTGATTTGATGGCCTTGGCAATCAAAAAACCCACAATGAGTACAATAATAGCCCCTACAACCGAAGGGACAACTCCACCAAGCCCAGAGAGCATAGGGTCGAGAAAACGGTCAATATAGTTTTTCATAGTTATAGTTTGTGTATAATCTATGGTCTTAACCTTTTCTTGGGGCTATTTGGTTATGTCGTCTTGTAAAAAATGAAAGAACCTTTGCCTTTATGCCCTAAATAGTGATGAATTGGACTATTGGCTGATGATATGGGATATAAAAAAAGGCCAGTCAAATAACTGGCCTTTAAAATAATATGCTTTTTTGATGTGTTTATTACATCATGCCTGGCATGCCGCCACCCATTGGAGGCATAGCTGGTGCGCCAGCACCTTCTTCAGGACGATCAGCAACAACACATTCTGTTGTCAATAATAATGAAGCGATTGAGGCTGCATTCTCCAAAGCCAAACGCGTTACTTTCGTTGGGTCGATGATACCAGCAGCTACCATTGCTTCGTATTTGTCGTCACGGGCATTGTAACCGAAGTCACCTTCCGCTTCGCGAATTTTTTGAACAACGACAGAACCTTCTCCGCCAGCATTGGCAACGATAGTACGCAAAGGCGCCTCAATTGCACGACGGATAATGTTGATACCTGTAGTTTGATCTTCGTTTTCGCCTTCAACACCATCAAGAACGTTCGATGCGCGGATCAAAGCAACCCCACCACCAGGAACGATTCCTTCCTGAACAGCAGCACGCGTTGCATGCAATGCATCATCTACACGGTCTTTTTTCTCTTTCATCTCTACTTCAGTAGCAGCACCGATGTAAAGAATTGCCACACCGCCAGCCAATTTAGCCAAACGCTCTTGCAATTTCTCTTTATCGTAGTCTGAAGAAGTGTTTTCGATCTGAACTTTGATCTCGTTGATACGCGCCTGGATAAGCTCTTTGTTACCAGCACCATTAACGATTACCGTGTTGTCTTTGTCGATGTTTACTTTCTCAGCAGTACCCAACATATCGATGGTTGCTGCGTCCAGTTTGTAACCACGCTCTTCAGAAATTACCGTACCGCCTGTCAGTACCGCAAGATCCTCCAACATTGCTTTGCGACGGTCGCCGAAACCTGGTGCTTTTACAGCAGCGATTTTCAAAGAACCACGCATTTTGTTCACAACCAAAGTCGCCAAAGCTTCACCTTCGATGTCCTCAGCAACAATGACCAAACCTTTACCTGTTTGCACTACGGCTTCCAAAACAGGTAGCAATTCTTTCATGCTGCCGATTTTTTTGTCGTAAATCAAAATGTAAGGGGACTCCATCGCCACTTCCATTTTTTCGGTATTGGTTACAAAATATGGAGAAAGGTATCCACGGTCGAATTGCATACCTTCTACCGTTTTTACTTCTGTTTCAGTACCTTTGGCTTCTTCAACAGTAATTACACCGTCTTTACCCACTTTATCCATCGCTTCCGCGATCATCGTACCGATTTCTTTATCGTTGTTGGCAGAGATTGTACCCACCTGTGCAACCTCTTCAGAAGAAGTGATTGCTTTTGAAGTTTTTTTCAAATCTTCGATGATCAAAGCAACAGCTTTGTCGATACCACGCTTAAGGTCCATTGGGTTGGCGCCCGCTGCTACGTTTTTGATACCGCTTTCAAAGATCGACTGTGTCAAGACAGTGGCTGTTGTGGTTCCGTCACCTGCCATGTCAGCAGTTTTAGAAGCAACTTCTTTTACCAACTGCGCTGCCATGTTTTCTACTGAATCTTCCAATTCAATTTCTTTGGCAACAGAAACACCATCTTTGGTTACTGATGGCGCACCGAATTTTTTGTCAAGGATTACATTGCGGCCCTTAGGTCCCAAAGTTACTTTTACAGCATCAGCAATTACTGAAACACCTTTTTTTAGCTTTTCACGCGCATCAGCGTGGAATAAAATATCTTTAGCCATGATGTATGGATTTTAGAATTAAAATGAAAAAAACAGATTAAATAATAGCGAAGATGTCAGCTTCACGCATGATCAAATATTGCTTGCCTTCGTGAGTGATCTCTGTGCCGGCATATTTGCCATACAATACACTATCGCCAACTTTTACCGTTAAAGGCTCATCTTTTTTTCCTGGGCCAACAGCCACTACAGTACCCTGAGATGGTTTTTCAGTGGCAGTGTCAGGGATGATAATTCCTGATGCTGTTGTCGTTTCAGCGGCAGCGGCTTCCACAAGCACGCGGTCCGCAAGAGGTTTAATGGTTACGTTAGACATTTCTGTTATTACTGTTTAAAAATTAAAACATTTTCGAACATAATTTGAACATAGAATGTGCCAATTTATAAGCCGTCTTTATTTGTGACAAATTGACTTATAAATACCATCATCGGGTGGGTTGTGGCACTGACAGGCTTGAAAAAATGACATAGCTGATGGATGTTGATGGCAGATCACCTGCCATTTTTTAGCTGCGGGGGTGGTGGTTTTTTTGGGCATAAAAAAAACGCTGTCCCGAATAGGAACAGCGCTTTCCGCTCTTCAGTGAAGAGTGTGTTTTATCAGCAAAATTAATTTGCCGGTGCTTCTTGTGCCGGTGCTGCTGCATCGTCACTTGCTGGTGTTTCAGCAGGTGCCTGAGGCAGTTGAGTCGCCGGAGCTGACTGAATTGCTTTTTCTACATTAGGGCTGTTGAAGGTATTTCCTCCTGTAGTTCTTTGCTCACCAATAAAAAAGTGAGTAGCAAGGGTTAGCACAACAATACCAATTGCCAATCCCCAAGTGATTTTTTCCAAAAAATCTGTGGTTTTCTTTACCCCCATGATCTGAGAGGTGCTTGAGCCGCCAAACTGTGAAGATAATCCTCCACCTTTAGGGTTTTGCGCCAAGATAACCACAACCAGCAATACTGCTGCAACGATGATCACTCCAATTAAAACAGTAAACATTTATTTTCTAAGATTATGTAGTTTTTCAATGCAATTCACAAAGTAAGCTTTTTTATCGGGAAATTTCCAAATCAAAGCCTTGTAAATCTTCTTTGCTTCGGATAAATTTCCCTGACGCTCCATGATCCTCGCCAGATTTTCTGTATAAAGTTCCGTACTCATTCGAGTACTGTACTCAGCAAGGTCCACAGCTTTGGGACTTTCCTGAGTTGGGCTTACTGGTCGGCGCACCGACGGCCCGTTGGCTATAAAGCGGTCGATAAGATCCTCCTGCTCACGCAGTAGATGGTCTCTATCGGTCATTATTTTTTGTTCCACCAATTTTTCTTCTGATTCCGTAATCGATGATTTTTCCTCAGCGGGTTTTACTTCAGGCATTTGCTGTGTTTCGTCATATTGTGCTTTCACACGTAAGTATTCTTCCAAATACCCATGAATTTGTTCGGCAATCCCCTCGGCATCATCGGTATTTAGATCCTCAAATTGTTCTTCGGGATCTTTCCGTTGCTGAGTAGTCAGTAAATTTAGTGGATTATTACTGTTTTTTCTACATTCTTGATGTACAATATTGCGTTGATCTGCAATTTTGTCTTCAGCAGCCCATTCAATATTGTTATTGTTATCGGTTATCGTGTTATTATTATAAAAGGCTGTGATGTTTTTTTCATCAAGTACTTTTTTGAGGTGTTTTCGATCGGGGCTTCTCAGGGCCGCGCTCTGCAGCATTTCACGATAATCTAAGCCATCATTTTCTTTCGCCACCTTTGCCATCAGGATTTTGTAAAGAGAACAATAGGGGTATTGTTCACTCAGATCCTGTAGATCGGTGATTTCCGAGAGGGTAGCTGTATCGAGATGATAGAGCAAATGATGAAATGTAGAAAGTTTCACTCGCTAATTTTTAAGTGGACACTAAAATATAGAATAAAATAGTACTTTAAACAAGTCATTTTTTTATCTATAAATTACAAATACTACCAGTTGGCGACAGAGGCATTAAAGATATCCAAAATAATTTGGTCTGTAATGGTCGGGATTAACTGTTGCTCGGCAGCGGTTCGGTCTTGGGTGTTGGGGTTGTAATCATCGTAAAACGAGAAGGTTTTATTCTCGAAATTATAGGTGTCATCGGTGGTATTGATATAATCAGCCTTAACGGAGATTGTCAGTCGTTCCAAACCTGCGGCATCGGCCCCTTCGAGGTTGGTGTTACCGCCCGATTGTGGTGCCTGTGGCGAGAATCTGTAGCCAGAGATTACCCCCTGGATTTGCAGGTCACCATCTTCATCCACTAATGCCAGTGATGTATTTTGCTGAAAATAATCTCTGATGGCATTGGTAAAATCCTGTGACAGGTTCGCCGGCCCCGTGTTGGACTCATCGTAAAAATTGCCGATAGATACGGTTTTTACTTTGGAGTAATCAATAGATGCACCCGTGAAGGTGTAAAACCCGCAACCTGAAAAGCACAGGGTACATCCGCTGATCAGGAGGAGACTGAATATAAAACGTCGAAAGATATTCATGAATAGTTAAAAATTATCGTGGTAATGATACACAATAGAAATGGATGAAAATAATTATTGGTCAATTTCATATTGTTTAATCTTGCGATATAAGGTGCGTTCAGAGATTCCCAAATCTTGTGCCGCATACCGTCTTTTGTTGTTATTTTTTCGCAAAGCCTTGATAATAAGGTCTTTTTCTGTCTTTTCGATGCTCAGGGATTCTTCTCCGGCATGTTCATGACTGATGTCCTCTACTTCCGAAATCTCATAGGTGCCCATGTCTTCCTCTTCTTCCTGGTACATCATGGCGTTGTTCTTTGCATTTTCGGACGAGGTGGCCGAATAGGCAGGTTTGTTCTCCGGGTATTCGTTCCCTTTAACGCTGCCACTGCTGTTGCTGAATTGCCCTGGAGCTGCCAGCATGGGTAAGTTGTTGTTGACCGGCGGGGGAGGAGTGCTTGTTGTGCTGGTTTTGTTATAGCCCATCTCAAGCAGCATCGTTTTCATCTCCGCCATATCCTTTCTCATTTCGAAAAGTACTTTATAGAGGATGTCCCTTTCTGACATACTATCGAAGTTGCTCCGTTCTTTTTCTGTTGATTCTTCTTCACGGCGAATTACAGAAGGCAAATTTGGTGCTTCTTTAGGGATGTATTTCCGCAGGGTTTCGGCATCAATTTTTCTGCTCATCTCCAACACGGCAATTTGCTCTACCATATTGCGCAACTGGCGAATGTTACCAGGGAAGCGGTATTGTAACAGGCTTTCCTGCGCAGAATAGTCCAGGGAGATCGGGCTCATATGGTATTTGTCAGCGAAATCTGCGGAGAATTTACGGAAAAGGAGCAAGGCATCCTTGCCACGTTCACGCAATGGAGGCACGAAAATCGGGACGGTATTCAGTCGATAGTACAGGTCCTCGCGGAATTCGCCTTTTTCTACCGCCTTAATCAGGTTGACGTTGGTTGCGGCCACCACACGAACATTTGTTTTCTGCACTTTTGAAGAGCCAACCCTGATGAATTCACCATTCTCCAGTACGCGCAACAATCGGGCTTGTGTGCCCAGCGGCATTTCACCGATTTCGTCGAGGAAGATGGTTCCGCCGTCCGTAACTTCAAAATAGCCTTTCCGGGAATCACTTGCGCCGGTAAAGGCGCCTTTTTCGTGTCCAAACAATTCGGAATCGATGGTGCCTTCAGGAATGGCGCCGGTATTTACAGCGATAAACTGACCATGTTTACGAGAAGAAAGGTGATGAATGATTTTGGAAAATGATTCTTTACCGCTACCGCTTTCACCGGTAATCAAAACGGACATGTCGGTAGGGGCCACTTGCATGGCTACCTGAATGGCATAGTTCAGCAGTGGGGAGTTTCCCACAATGCCAAAACGCTGTTTGATACTCTGGATTTCTTCTTCTGAAAATATGGACATAGTAAATATTGTAGATGGGTTTAAAAAATCAACAAGGGCGTAAAACGATTGCTGTTTTACGCCCGCTGTATCTTAGGGGGATTATGCTTCGACGGCCTTGCCAAGGAGTGTTCCCTGGGTGCAGTCGGTGATTTTGACCATCACATAGTCGCCTGGTTTGTAATGTTCTTTATCGAATACCACTACTTTGTTGGCAGAATTTCGTCCGCTGAGTTGGTTTTCGTCTTTCTTGGAGATTTTCTCTACCAAGACCTTCTGTACCTGCCCAACCTGGCGTTTGTTTCTTGCTAAAGACGAGGCATTTTGTACCGCGATGATTTCCTCAAGTCGGCGTTTTTTAACGTCCAAAGGAATATCGTCCTCAAACTTTTTAGCCGCTAAAGTCCCTGGGCGCTCAGAGTAGAAGAACATATAAGCATAGTCATACTTAACATATTCCATTAGCGAGAGGGTTTCCTGGTGTTCTTCTTCTGTTTCAGTACAGAAACCAGTGATGAAATCTGAAGAAATACCACAGTCTTCACCAATAATGCTACGGATGGCATCCACACGATTAATGTACCACTCACGGTCGTAAGTTCTGTTCATCAAATCCAGCACACGGCTGTTACCCGACTGTGCGGGCAGGTGAATGTAGTTACAGATGTTCTCGTGATCACGCATGGCGTAAAGCACATCATCCGTAATGTCTTTTGGGTGTGAGGTGGAGAATCGTACGCGCAGGTCTGGAGAAACGGCGGCCACCATTTTCAGCAGGTCAGCAAAATTGACGATCTCTTCGGCGCCAAGTTTATTGATCTCTTTCTTGGTGTTGGTGTCCACATCTTTTGCCCATTTGTAAGAGTCCACATTCTGGCCAAGCAAAGTAACTTCGCGGTAGCCCTTATCGAAAAGGTCTTTTGCCTCTGCAACAATAGAGTGCGGGTCGCGGCTGCGCTCACGTCCACGGGTGAAGGGAACAATACAGAAAGAACACATATTATCGCAACCACGCATGATGGAGATAAAGGCCGTCAGTCCGTTGCTGTTCAGACGAACAGGGGTAACGTCGGCATAGGTTTCTTCTTTGGAAAGGATAGTGTTTACGGCTTTTTGGCCATCTTCTACTTTACTTACCAGGGCAGGGAGATCTCGGTAAGCATCTGGTCCTACAACCAAATCCACCACTTTTTCCTCTTCAAGGAGCTGAGATTTAAGTCTTTCAGCCATACAACCCAACACACCTACCATCAGGTCGCGTTTTGTGCGCTTTACGGCATTGAATTCCTCGAGTCTTTTGCGAATGGTTTTTTCAGCTTTCTCACGGATTGAACAAGTGTTCAGTAAGATGACATCAGCATCCTTGTAAGTATCTGTTGTACCATATCCATTTTCAGCCATGATGGAGGTGATGATCTCGGAATCCGAGAAGTTCATCTGACAACCATAACTTTCAATGTACATTTTCTTTGTGCGTTCAGGATTTACTTTTTGGCTGATTTTAACGGCCGTAGCATCCACTTTTTGAGAGTGTTGCTCATCGTTATCCAAAACCCCAAGGTCTTTAATGATATCGCTCATTTCTAATCTGTTGTTCTAAAATTTTTGTGATAGGAACAAAAAATGTGCCCTATTATAGGTTGCAAAATTAACAAAATGATCGGAGAACTGACAGATTGGCAGAGGAATTTATCGCATTAATTCAATATTCTTGACTTTGCAGGGCATTTGAAACTAAAAATTTGCAGTATAATGTCAGTTTTTATACCTGCTCTTAGGTTTTAGGGGCAAAAAAAATCCTATTCCAAAGCGTGGAACAGGATGTTTGGTGATGCAGAAAGCAAGCTTGATGGCAACCTGCAGAATGAAGTGGAGCCTCCAACCTGCGGATTGCTATTGTCTTTTGGTGTCTATTTAGGTTTTGCGCTTCTTCTTTTTGGCGGCAGGGAACAGGATGTTATTCAAAATCAGTCGGTAGCCTGGGGAATTCGGGTGGAGGTTCAGATCGGTGGGGTCCTCTCCAACGAGGTGCTTATAGTCCTCAGGGTCATGGCCACCATAGAAAGTCCAGAAGCCTTTGCCATAAACGCCATGTAAATAGCGTGCCTCATCGATGGATTTGGTTTCTCCCATAACCACCACATCCGATTTAATGAGCTTCTTTTTATAAGCAGTAGTCTGGCCCATGAAGCCTTTCACAATGCGCACATGGTTTTGCGTCAGCATGGTTGGGATGGGGTCCCATTTGGCTGAAAATTCAAAGAGGGAGAAATAATCATTATTTTCCGACAAACCCCTTTCAATTTCTTGATTATCGATATTACTGAATTCATATTCCATCGGATTTCTGTTGATTTTAAAATCCTGAAAGGCAAAAGTGGGGGCGAAATTAAGCTTTCGCTGTGCATGTGGATCTGCAGGGTCGCCATCATACATGGATTCACAGATGTCCACGCCGTCAGCGGCAAGGGCAATATCAAAAGTATCGGTGGCAGAACACATGGCAAACAAAAAGCCTCCGCCAGCAACAAACTCCTGAATTCGTTTTACCACTGCGAGCTTCATTTGGGAGACTTTCGTGAACCCGTGCTTGTGGGCAGCTTCCTCAAACTCTTTCTGTTGCTCAATATACCACGACTGATAGCGGTAGGCACGGTAAAATTTCCCGTATTGCCCCGTAAAATCCTCATGATGCAGGTGGAGCCAGTCGTATTTTGGGAGGTCGTTCAGCAGTACTTCATCGTCAAAAACAACCTCGTAAGGAATTTCGGCATAGGTGAGTACCAAGGTGACGGCATCGTCCCAGGGTTGCTTACTTTTTGGGCTGTAAACGGCAATTTTTGGCGGTTTCTGAAGTTTCATGACATCCGTATTGGTGTTTGGGGATGCTAATTTTGAAACGATTTGATTGGACTGCCCATCGGAGATCACTTCGTAGGAAACGCCCCGAATGACACATTCATTTTCGTACTTCTGACTGTATTTGACCAAAAAACTGCCTCCGCGAAAATTCAGGAGCCAGTTGATCTCCTGATCCTGGGCCAACATCCAATAAGCGATGCCATAAGCTTTGAGGTGATTGGTTTGCTTTTGGTCCATGGGTAAAAGCAAATACATGGAGAAGGCTTTTTGTGTACTGAGCAATAAAAAGCATAGGAGGAAGATGCGGAAGTGTTTTTTCATAAGAAAGAGCAGCCGTTCAGGTAATTTTTTAAATATTTCTGTGGAAGAATATTCTGTTTTTGATTTGATACTAATAACTTGTGTTTTGCCAATATATACGTTGATTTTTATCACCAACCTATGGAAATCTTAGAAAATTTTAAAGAAGGTTTACGCTCTATTCAGGGAAACCTTTTTCGCTCTTTACTCACTGCCTTAATTATTGCGATTGGGATTAGTTCCCTGGTGGGAATTATTACGGCTATTGACGGGATCAAAGCAAGTATTGATGGCAACCTGAGTACCCTCGGGGCAAATACCTTTCGGGTGGTGTCGGTAAATAATGGCAACCGCGGCAATGAGGACGGCAAGGCACGGAAGATGTTTCCGCCAGTGAAGTATTCAGAATTTCAGATTTTCAAGGAAAATTTCAAAGGGGCGGATGACATGACCCTTTATGCCTACCTGACGTGGAATGCGGAGGTGAAGTACCAGTCTGTGAAAACCAACCCCAATGTTCGGATTATTGGTGCCGATGGCGGCTATTTGGCCATTGAGGGGGTGCCTTTCAAGAAAGGGCGTGACTTTACGGCTGGAGAACTGAAAAATGGGGCGCCCGTGGTGGTTATTGGGAAAGATATTGAAGCCAAGCTTTTTCCGTCTGCAAGTAAAATCAATCCTATTGGGAAATACATTACCGCTTACGGTGCCAGCCTTCGGGTGATTGGAGTCCTTGACACCCAGGGAGCGATGGGCTCAAATTCGGGGGTCGATCGGGCAATTGTTCTGCCGCTGGAACGGGCAAGGATGCTTGCGGCGGGGCAGGGGCTTTCCTGTACATTGAAAGTGGCGCTGAATGATTTTTCAAAAATTGATCCGTCGATAGGTCGTGCTACCGCAGTGATGAGGGCGGTCCGTGGCGATCGGCCAGGGGAAGAGAACAGTTTTGAAGTGAAGGCGGACCAGTCGCTTGCCGACCGCCTGGGGGATATGTCGCTGAAGCTGAAAATTGGCGGATTGGGCATTGGGCTGATCACCATTCTGGGGGCTGCCATTGGGCTGATGAACATCATGATGGTTTCTGTGACCGAACGCACCCGAGAAATTGGCGTGCGAAAAGCTTTGGGAGCTACCCCACATAAGATAAAAATGCAGTTTTTAATGGAGGCAATCACGATTTGCCTGATTGGTGGCCTGACGGGGATTGTGTTAGGGTTTATCTTTGGAAATGCAGTGGGCTTTGTGGTGAAAGCAGACAGTTTGGTGTTTCCTGTGGGCTGGATGCTTTTCGGCTTTTTTATCAGTATCCTCGTGGGGGTATTGTCGGGTTACCTTCCTGCAGCGAAAGCCAGTCGTCTTGATCCGATAGAATCCTTACGATTTGAGTAGCAATGATATCTATTTAATCACTATTGTAATATAATTCATCATATTTATCAGATACCATGGTTGCGATGTGCTATATTGCGTAAATATTAATGATTTTCTTCCGTTTGTTTAGAAGAAGCTCTGCGGCTGAATCTTTCCCCCCAATTCCTTTAATTTTTGTATGGTCAAGTTGTTTGGACATTTATTGCTCCTGTTCGTGATAGGAGCACAAAGCTATGCTCAGGAGCAGACCCTGCAAGTGAAGGGGCTGTACCAGGGGAGGAATGTCTATGTTCAAAACCCACAAATTCCCAATGATCGTTTTGCGACTCAGGCGGTTTTTCTGAATGGGCAAAAAGTGCTTGGGGAATTAACATCTTCAACTTTTACCGTTGACCTGTCACATTTGCAAAAAGAGGATTCGGTCAATGTCGTGATTCAGTATTTAGGAGGTCAGCCGCCAAAAGTGGTAAACCCTCAGGTGTTGCGCGCCAAAGTAAAGTTTGATTTTGCGTATATCTCCCTTGAAAATGACGTGTTGCGATGGGCTGTTCATGGCTATGGCAATAATGGCGTGTTCATTGTTCAGCAGTATAAAAATAAGCAGTGGGAGATTGTAGGCAGTCGGTCGGGAGAGAAGATCATGGATGAAAAATATGACTTCCCGGTTTCCCTTACCAAAGGAACCAACCGTTTTCGGGTTCGATTTTTAACGGCAGAGGGCAAGTCTTTTTACTCGCAGGTCGTGAGTAAGGATAATTTTGATAATCCCATAGAAATTTTTCCTGCACGGGTATCAACAAAACTCTATCTTAATCGGCCAGTAACTTATGATGTGGAGGATGCTTTTGGAAATCTTGTAAAAAGTGGGCAAGGTAAAGAAGTGGACATGTCTGCCGCCGAAACGGGACTTTATTACCTTATAGTAGGTGATCAGCGCAAGAAGTTCTTTAAAAAATAAGTTCATTGTGGGGGTGTCTTGCCTCACAAATCATGTCTTCAGGCTTTCTTAATGTACTGTGCCGTTCATGCGGGAGGTTTCTCTGTAAAAAATGCGGTATTTTATTTCGTAAAAAATCCAACTTTTTCGTTTTCTTCCTAAATTGCCATGTAATATTTATTTGGTTATGAGAAGGAAGTATATTTTTATTGGAGGAGGGGTTATTTTTTGGTTGAGCGTTTTGTTATGGAGTTGTACAAACCAATCTGATAGCAAGCAGCAACAATCCCCATCAGAGATGGCAGTAGCAACCATTCAGTCCCAGAAGGCAGATTTTGTTGGAACAGCGAAGTGCCAGTCATGCCATGAGGGTGAATACAATGACTGGAAAGACTCTGACCATGACTGGGCGATGCAGATAGCGATGGATACCACCGTGTTGGGGGATTTTAACGACAAGACGGTTACGCTCAACGGCATTAAATCTCATTTCTTTAAAAAGGGCAATAAGTATTTTATTAATACTGAAGGAAAGGATGGACAATACCAGGACTTTGAAGTAAAATACACCTTTGGCTATTATCCACTTCAGAATTATATGACTGAAAATGAAGATGGTCGTATTCAGGTGCACCGTGTAACGTGGGATTCCAAAAATAAGAAGTGGTTTAATCAGCATGATGATCTTGATCTTCACCATGGAGAGTGGTTAAACTGGACGGGTGCCGCAGGAACATGGAATACGATGTGTGCTGATTGCCATTCCACCAACTTGCAAAAAAATTATGACCCCGAAACCGATACCTTTCACACGACCTTCGACGAAATTAATGTTGCCTGTGAGGCCTGCCATGGTGCGGGTAGCCAACATGTGGAATGGGTAGAAAGTGAGGATTTTTCAGAGGAGAAAAATGAGGAGGTGAAGAGTTTTATGAAAATGACCTCCTACCTGGATAATAAACAGCTGGTGCGTGAGTGTGCCCCCTGCCATTCCCGACGGATGAATATCGACCTTGATAACCATTTGGACGGGGAATATATGGATCATTATGTACCAGAAATTCTCCGAGATGGCATGTATCATGGCGATGGTGCAATTCAGGATGAAGTTTATGTTTATGGCTCTTTCATTCAGTCGAAAATGTATGAGCACGGAGTGAAATGTACCGATTGCCATGATCCGCACACAAGCCGATTGAAGGGCGCAAAAAGCAAGGATAAGTCCAAGTGGAAATTCGATAATAAGGTGTGTACCAATTGCCATTTGAAAGGCCATGATGCCGAGGAGTTTGACACCCCAAAGCATACCTTCCATGAGGCAGGAACCAAAGCTTCTGAATGTATTTCCTGCCATTTTGTTGGTGAAACTTATATGGGCAACGACTTCCGCCCAGATCACTCTTTCCGTGTGCCAAGGCCAGATCAGTCTGTAAAATATGGCACCAAGAATGCGTGTAATGAGTGCCATGACGATAAATCTGCCAAATGGGCAGCGGATGCCGTTGAAAAATGGTATGGCAAGGAACGTCAGCACGATTACACCGATAAATTACTGATGGCGCGAAACCGTAATCCTGAGGATGTTAAGGAAATTGCCAAATTTGTGCGTAACCTCAAACAGCCCGCAATTGCCCGTGCTACGGGGATTTACTATTTGTCGGAAATTCAAAGTGTTGAAACCCTAACGCCAATATTGAATGCGCTGAAAGACCCTGAGCCTTTGGTGCGCTACCGTGCCGTGGAGGCTATTGCGGCGTGGGATTGGCAGGACCGCGTGAGTTATTTGTCGCCGATGTTAAAAGATTCGGTGAAGTCTGTACGGGTAGCTGCAATTCGTTCAATAGTAACTCCTGATGAGTCGGCTATTCCATCGCTTTACCGTACAGCCTACGGAAAAGTGATGAAAGAATACCTCCATTCGCTTGAGATTAATGCCGATTTTCGGAATGGTAACTTCTCTTACGGTCAGTATTATGAACGCATGGGCGACGATGTAAAGGCGGAAAAATATTACCTGCGTACCATTGAAATGGATACCATCTTCAATGCCGCACGCATTCAACTGGCGAATCTTTACAACCGAAAAGGGGACAATGCTGCCGCTACGGAAGTCCTGAAAAAAGTAATTGAGATTGAGCCTGCCTATGGGGGGGCTTATTATTCTCTGGGCTTGATCAAGGCAGAGGAAAAAGACTATGCCGCTGCGGCGAAATACCTCGGATTCGGGGTGAAAAAGGGGAATGATCATCCTCGGGCCTACTACAACTGGGCTTTGGCAGCTCAGCAGTCGGGAGACCGTCGCCTGGCGGCAAAGGTATTCTCCGATGGTATCAATCGCTATGCCAACTCGCTGGATTTACGGAATGCCTATGCCATTATGCTGATTCAGGATAAACAGTTTGCCGAAGCCCTGATTCAGATTGATGCCATGTTGCAACTGGCGCCTGAAAACCCACAGCTTCAGAATATGAAGCGGCAGGTGGAGCAAATGCAACAGCAGGGGATGTGATTTTGAAATTTATTCATTTTTATTGCTATCGGGGGCTGTTGCACAACTTGAATTGTAATTTATGTCATTAAATAATATTCGGATTTGGTAGGATCAGCCCTGTCATTAAGTTAAGCGCATTATCCTGTAGAGACGTTATTTTTAACGTCTAATTCAATGGTGATTTTATAGGTTTCCTCTTAGATTTATTCAAATTGTTACGTGAGTCGTTAAGAATAACGCCTCTACGAGCATTTCAAATTTAGACCGGTGTCCCTCAAAACCCTTAACTTAATGACATTGGGGTCCGCCCCATGTGTCTGACCTAAATAGTCATTTTACCAGTTAACTTCGGGCGAAAATGTGGGTTCGTCCGTTCCCAACAGCATAAAATTTGAGCATGAATCAGTAATTGACAGCCCCTGATGGCTTACTGAGTTTGTCTGCTGAGGTTATTGCACAACCATACCCAAAACATCTCGAATCCATAAACAGGTTTGATGCAAGCGGAATGCTTGAACCAAATAGGTGAGATAAGGGAACCTTATTTCTTCAAATGCACCCAATGAATGGCGCCTTCCTCCTGATTTTCATAAATCTGATAGCCGAGATTTTTGAAAAAGGACAGGCCATATTCCAGCTCAAGTGGGCAGCGAACATGTAACTCAAGGCCTTCATTTCGTTGTAGCTGTTTTTCGAGCTCCTCCATGAAAAAGGCGCCATAAGCATTTTTTTGTTGCTCCAATTCAATCATCAGAAATTTCAGCAAACCTTCTTTAATGATCCCAAACCCAATGGTATTTTCATCGACGATCATAAGGGTTGTCCGATTGACCAGGTCGTAAAAAAAGTCAAATCGCTCTCCTTCATCTGTGTAATGATCGGGCAAAGGATCGGCAAGGGGTAACAGTTGTTCGGTGATCACCGCTTTGAAAATGCGGATGATGTCATCTAAATCGGCAGGAGTCGCCTGGCGGAATTCAATCAACGGAATATTCATAAGCAATACTTTTATTGGTGTTTTCTTTTCTCTTTTAACTGTGAAAGTGCGGCATTGGCTTTTTGATCAAGGCTTTTTTTGTACGGGTGGCCTGTATAGTCACTTACTTGTTCGAAGAACGATTTCGCACTGGGGTAATCCTGACGGCCTTCATAAATCTCGCCCAATTTTAAGCATGCCGAAGGGGCGAAGTAAAGGGGCAAATGCTGTTGTGCTTCAATAACCTGAAGGTAGGCGCCAACGGCTTTTTCAGGTTGAGCCGTGAGTTCAAAATATTGCCCTTTTCGATACCAATAGGTGGTTTGCAGCTCATTAGTCGCTAAACTGTTGGGGTCAATATTGTCGAGACACAGCCGCGCTTTTTGCCAATATCCGCCGTCCAAAAAATAGCGCGCCTGTTGTAGGTGGGTATTGGGGAGGGGGAGATCGGCCTGTGCGTGTGCGTACCGATCGGCATAGGTGTCGGCAGGCAATAATTTTATTTTCTTCAATAAGCTTTCGGCCTCTTTCCGCTGCTTTAAAAATAAATAGGCCATGGCCATTTTATAAGTGGCGTCGGCTTTGAAGGCATCGCCCTTGCGCCCGTTAAAGGCGTTGAAATAGCCAATGGCGGCTTTGTACTCTCCTGCGCGCAGTGCTAAATCGCCCAAATGCAGATCGATAATGGGCAATTTTTGTTGCAGGTTATCTTGCAGGAAAAGGGCACTTGCCTCTTCACTTTGTCGGTTTTTCTTCAGCATCAGTGCCCTGAAATATCGGTGAAGCGGATCTTTCGGAGGGCATAGGGAGATGGCGGTTTGTTCTTCATGCGCCAAAAAGTGATAAACAAGGCTTTCGAGCAGCAGACTTTCATAAGCAAATTCACTTTTTTGCGCCAAGTGCAGGGCTGAAATTCCTTTACTGAAATCTCCTTTGGGAATGCCGAGGGTTTGTGTGATCCACAGGTATTTACTGGGAATCATGCTGAAGGCGACTTCAAATACACCGATGTTTTTATAGGCGCGGTAGTCGTGGGGGTGTTGTTTAAGGAATTTTCGTTGCTGCTTGAAAATCTTGTATAGTTGCCACCCTCCAGCAATTTCGTGGTTGTACTTCAATCGTAACAGTGCCCAGTGCAGTTTTATTTCTTGCTGATAAATGAACTGGTCGGTTGGGGGTAAAGCATGGAGCTCTTCCAGCAGGATGTTTTCCTGTTCGGCCATTTTTTCAAAGTAGGCTGGCTGATCCTGAATAAGGATGTCTGAAACGAAGGACAAGGAAGTGAAATATTGTTTTGGACCAACAGGTAATTCCTTGCAGATGCGTTGGGTTTGGGGCTGGTCGAAATGCGCCAAGGCGTTGTACGCCGACTGGAAATCGGCTGTTTGGCTGAAAGCGGGAAGGGCGATCAGGGAAAGGAAGAAAATAAAAAATCGGCTGTTTGTTGGCATGTGTGTTTTTGTTGGTTTGGATACACGCGTGTTTTTTTGTCCGCAGATTACTTTATGTTTTAATCAAAAAAAATTTAGGCTGCCCTTTTAAGCATTACATAATGTTGTTTGGGTGTGATATCGGCCATGATGCCCTTAATTTAAAGGATTGCCGTGATTATTGATAATATTAATTTGTACGTAACGACTCTCTTTAGTTCAGGCGTCCCGCTTGGACCAAAGATAATGCTAAGCTTGAAGCAGCGCAGCTTTTGACGGCAGATTTCTCTGTGCTTTCATCAAAAAATCTGTGGACAAATCAATACCTGTCACCTATTGCGAGACGCTGTCTTGCGAAAGGTTTGTTTAAAGTGTTATCACGAGAGAGACTCTCGCGAAAGGTTTTTTTTGAGATGTTGCCAGGGGCTGTTGCATAATCATAAATTGATTTTGTCCCACGAAATTTTATTTGTCACTGTATGGGCTGACCTGTGTGTCTGCCCGAATCATCATAAATTTTGTGTGGTTTGGATACACACATAGGTGCATCCGTACAGCTCACGAAATAAAATTTTGCACTAAATGCAGAGCGCTGAGTTGTGTGACAGCCCCCCGATAGATTTTTTTAAGGTGTTATCACAAGAGGGACTCTTGCGAAAGGTTTTTATAAGGTGTTATCACGAGAGAGACTCTCGCGAAAGGTTTTTATAAGGTGTTTTCACGAGAGGGATTCTCGCGAAAGGTTTTTTAAGGTGTTATCACAAGAGGGACTCTTGCGATAGCTTAAATGGTGTCTTTTGTTTGGTGCAGGGCATGTCCTTCGCCAACGAAAAAAACCCTCTCCTGAAAAACAGAAGAGGGTAAAGGTATATTTTTGTCGCTTAAAGATTAAGCGTCTTTCTTCGTACGACGAGTTGTTGCGCGACGAGTAGTGCGTTTTGGTTTTTCTTCTTCCACAACAGGGATATCTGTTACCGAAGCCAAAATACGTCCACAGTGCTCACAAACAATCAATTTCTTGCGATCACGAATATCAGCCTGACGTTGTGGAGGAACCACAGCGAAACAGCCACCACAAGCATCACGCTCAACAGCAACTACGGCAAGACCATTACGAGCGTTCAAACGAATACGATCATAAGATTTTCCAAGGCGTTCTTCAACCTGAGCAAAGGCAGCATCACGTTCTTTAGCCAAACGCTCTTGTTCCTCTTTACTTTCAGCAAGAATCTCTTCCAATTCTTTTTTCTTCGAAGTCAAATCCTTCTCGCGCTCTGATTTGTGAGCAGCAGTTTCATCGATACGGCTTTTCATCGTCTCGATGGTTTGGTTTGCTTCGCGCGTTCTTTTTTCAGAAATCTGGATCTCCAATTCTTGAAGCTCGATTTCTTTAGTTATCGCATCGTACTCACGGTTGTTTCGAACATTCATCTGCTGATCTTTGTATTTCAAGATCAATGCTTCTGAGTCCTTGATTGCTTGGCGGTAA
Organism: Persicobacter psychrovividus; assembly: GCF_036492425.1. Classification (NCBI taxonomy): domain Bacteria; kingdom Pseudomonadati; phylum Bacteroidota; class Cytophagia; order Cytophagales; family Persicobacteraceae; genus Persicobacter; species Persicobacter psychrovividus. Next base: position 2,117,518 of record NZ_AP025292.1, on the reverse strand, counting down.
TTACTGATTTTTTGGTCAGTATCATCGATGTCCGCTTGCAATTTATTTATACGAGTTTCGTATCCAACAATTTCGTCCTCAAGATCAGCTACCTCTTCAGGCAAAGCACCCAAGATTTTCTTGATTTCCTGAATTTTAGAATCAATGTTCTGAAGCTGGATAAGCCCCTCTAATTTTTGTGCTACCGTTTTTTCCATGAATTTTATATATAGCTTACAGGATTTGTATTTACCTGAGATACATGAACTGCAATATTAACAAAATTTTTCTTTAATAACTCAACAAAAAGTGCTTTTGTGTGCACCTCGCTCTCGTAATGTCCGATATCTGCAATGGTAATTCGATTTTCCGCATCAAAAAACTCATGATACTTGAAATCGCCCGTGATAAACAGGTCGGCTTTGGCGCCGATGGCATTGCGAAGCAGAAAGCTTCCCGACCCTCCGCAGATGGCGACCTTCTTTACGGGACGGTCCAAAAGGGCGGTGTGTTTGATCACGCCCAAATCAAAATCCTGTTTAATCTTCAGCAGATATTCGCGCATATTAATAGGTTCAGGAAGCGTGCCAACCATGCCTGAACCGATGTGGTGGTTGGTGTTTTCGAGCGCATGTAAATAATAGGCAACCTCCTCATAAGGATGCGCCTGTTGCAAAGCACCCAATACCCGACCCTTAAGGTGGGCATCAAAAATCACTTCCACCCGCACTTCTTTGACTTTCTCCAAACCACCACCCGCTTTGCCGATGGTCGGGTTGGCATTTTCCGAAGGCTGAAAATAACCGTCGCCCAATTGTCGGAAACTGCAGTTTTTGTATTCGCCGATCTGTCCAGCGCCCGCCTTGTGCATCGCTTCCATGACCGCCTCTTCCTGCTCTTCGGGAATGAAGGTGGTCAGCTTGATCAGGTTGCCCGATTTTGGCGCAAGGATTTTCAGGTTCTCCAAGCCCAGTTTTTCAGCAAACATACGGTTGACGCCCGCTTTTACATTGTCCAGATTGGTGTGTGCAGCATAAATGGCGATGTCATTTTTAATCGCCTTGATGACCGTGCGCTGAATATAGTTGGCGCCCGTGAAGCGCTTCAAGCCCCCGAAAACAATCGGGTGGTGGGCAATGACCATATTACAGTTGTTGGCAATGGCTTCGTCGATGACCGCCTCGGTGCTGTCCAAGCAAACCAAAACGCCCGTAACCTCCAAGGAGGCATCCCCGACGATCAGGCCAGCGTTGTCATAAGATTCCTGAAAAGGCAGAGGCGCAAACTCCTCTATCGCGCGGATGATTTCCGATATTTTAGGCATGTGCAATTCTCGGGTTCAAAATGGTAAATCCAAACCGCCCAAAGGCGATTTACCAAGCAAGATATCACCTTGACGATAGATTACATAAAGTTTGGTGGGTTTTTTTTGAAAGGGTAGGGGGCAGCCAAAAAAAAACTGGTCTTAGGGTTTTTTCTAAGACCAGTTTTCATAAATAAATTCAAGTGCATTTGAAGATTACCATAAAGTAATGCGTATCGCTATTTGTTTAAATTATCCGATTTGATTTCCACTTTTTCAATACCATTCAATAATTCTTCATCTAAGTTTACAGTTCCCTCTGTTTCAATATATAATCGTTTTAAAGCAGGGAATTGGCTAAGATCAATATTAATTATAACATTTGATGGGGGTATTTTTAAATTCAGCTCCTTAACTTTTTGATGATCCCCATATTGACCATTTCCATCGTTCAGATTGAATATTGCTTGATTGGCACTTTGCTCCAAATAAACGTTATCAGTTAGTATCCTAAATGTTTCGCCATAAAAGGCTATATTCAATTCGTTTTCTGGTAAAATTAAAGTTTGAGGGCTAAGTGTCATGCCTCGTGTTGAAATACCATTAAGTGCATTTTTTGATATTTGAATAGAATCCACCCAACATCCCTCTCTTCTATAATTCAACGAACCATGACCAAAAGAAATCTTAGAGTTCAATTTACTAAATTCATCTCCTAACTCAAGATATGAATAGCAGCCAATCCCTAACACCAAAGAATCAGAGTGTGAATTAAACATAGGTACTAAATCACCTAAATTTGACCGATGAATTTCATAATCAACATTTTTTCCTTTCTCTCTTCCAAATATACTTTGAGTGATATATATAATTACCCCAACAATTCAGACAGCAAGTTAAAATAATATACTAACTTGTAAATCAATGAAAAGCAGAAGAAAATTTAGCCCCAAGTTTAAAGCCAAGGTAGCACTTGAAGCGATCAAAGAACAACAAAGCACAGCGGAACTTTGTCAGAAATATGAAATCAGTCCTGCACAGATTGGCCAATGGAAACAACTTTTTTTGGAGAATGCATCGAGTGTTTTTGAAAAAGGGAGTAAGGCTATCAAGCAGGAATCTGATCATGAAGGAGCGTTAAATAAATTATACTCTAAAATAGGACAACTTCAAGTTGAGAATGATTTTTTAAAAAAGGCCTCATCGAAGTAAAGAGCGTTACCGAAAGACAGGTGATGGTCGATGAGGAACATGCTGATTTAAGCATTAGACGTCAATGTGAGCTTCTCCAAATTTCTCGTTCGGGCTGGTATTACAAGCCAAAAGGGGAAAGTGAATTGAATCTTGAATTGATGCGTGTAATTGACAAAGAATACCTTGAGCATCCTTTTCGAGGGGTACCTTCTATGACTTCGTTTTTGATTAATGATTGCGGTTATCCGATCAATAAGAAGCGAATTGAACGTCTGTACAAAGTCATGGGGCTTCGTTCTCTTCTTCCTGGTCCGCACACTTCAAAACCTTCACCTGAAAATAAAATATACCCCTATTTACTTAGAAACCTTGAAATAACCCATTCAAATCAAGTTTGGGAGACGGATATCAGCTATGTTCCTATTGCAAAAGGGTTCATGTATCTGATGGCTGTGATTGATGTCCACTCTCGATATATTGTAGGCTGGTCACTCTCAAACACCATGTCAGCAGAGTGGTGCCGCAATACAATTCAAGAATGTATTAACAACCATGGCGCTCCTGAAATTGTCAATACAGACCAAGGGAGTCAATTTACGAGTGATCTCTTTACGGGCTATCTCTTAGGCCAAGGAGTAACTATTAGCATGGATGGAAAAGGTCGAGCAACCGACAATATTTACATTGAACGATTTTGGCGAACGGTCAAATATGAAGATATTTATTTGAATGAGTATCGCGATGGATTAAAGCTGCAGATAGGACTTATCGAATATATGAACTTTTACAATAACGAAAGAAGGCATAGCTCAATCGATGAGAAAAGGCCCTGCGATCTTTACCAATCCAAGCCGCACTCAACAACATCAGAAGCAAAAGTAAGCGCTTCCTTAGAATCAGTCAAGGGCGGGTAAATGCTCCTGCCGCAGGCGCAACACAGGAGCACCCTTGACAAGATTCACTGAAGCACTTGATAACTCGCTCAGATGTTTTGAGTTCAAGGGAAAATAATTTAAATAGCAGAGATTGCTGTCTGAAGATTGGGGGAAATTATAATACTTGCATGCTAAACTTAATTCCAATGCTTGTTGAATTAGATTTATTTGAGATTTTACGCTATGGACACCATTGAGAAATGATTGAAAGTGGACATATGTAAGTATATATTCATCTTCATAATTAAAAGGCTTTGGCAATCCTCTTTTTGTTTCGGAAACCCAAGCACGTTTCGCTCTTAACTCCAAATAAACTTCATTTAATGGGTTTTGAACTTCCAGATACTGATTAACTTCAAGCATTAACTTATCATTCCCCTCAACATTTGTTGGATAAATCGCCCCAACCCTTTTTTCATCCATCATGGCCTCTAAGCCAAAAGAAGAATTACTCAAGTTAATCTCCAAAGCATCAGTTTTCAAGACCACAAATTCATCAGTAGGTAACGCCAAATCAGCAATGTTCTGCGCAGAAAGGTCAATCGTAGCGATATATCCTAAAGAGCTTCCTTCAGGTAATGCCTCATTACTCACCGCATTATCATTGGTATAAAAAGTCAATACCTCTTCGGCGTTGGCGTTTACCTCATTGAAATCCAAATACTCTTGAAAACGGCTGATTTCAGTCAGGGAGATTTCATAAATAGGGTTACCTTCAAAATTCAATTCGATACCGTCTATGCTGCCTTTTAGTGTTTGGAAATGATGAAACTGAAGGTCATTATTGGCTAAATTCAGCTTGGTTAAATAAGGAAACTCAAAAATCGCACTATCCAAATCTACCTTATCCATCCCCGACAAATCAAGTTCACTCACAAAACCCTCAGCATTTTTCACTACTCTTTCCGAATCTGCACTTACCCCTAATTTCTCCAAGGTCTCCAATTCAATGTCTTGCTCGTAAGGTGGGTTCCCTGAAACCAACACCTCTACCTTTGGGAATTTGGTCTTCACGGTATTGATCACCTCCATGTCGAGTTGGTTATCTCGCAGATCAATGGTTTTTTGGATACGGATGGTATATAGGCGCTCATCCATGGACGTCAAATCCAAAGCCGAGAAATCCACGGACTGGATATTGGTTTCTTTGGTGGTCATGCGGGCATCTACCTTCTCTGCCGAAACACCATAACTTTTGAAAATAGCCTGCAGGGTTTCCATTTCGGTATTGAACTGCTGTTGGGCTGGGGAGATTTCATCGCCTTTTTTACAGGAAGAAAGGAGCATCATAAGGACAGCAACAAGCAAGGTTGCTTTGGTGAAATAGGTAGATGTTGAGCGCATAGTGGCGGTTAGTATATTAATCAATAGGTTAAAATTATTAAGAATGTCTGCCCCTCGTCTCTCCTTTATGTATTCTTAAAAAATGATTATTTGACCCAAAAATAGTTGTTTTTATCGAATGGATGGTGATTTTTGGATTTTTTTGTTGGGAAATGGGTTGGAAATATGATTGGTGTGTCCTTTAATTATTGCATGATTTTAGATTGTCCACAGATGCGCTCAAGGATACAGAATTTTTTATGTTGTTCAGGGCTTATTTTTGAGCTTTAAATTTAATTCTTCAAAAACAGCGTTCGAGCCTATAAAATCATTATTTTTGAACGAATTTTGTTGACTGGAAAATGCGTTTATCTCAAATTATACTAATGCCCTTTGCGGGCTTGTACGGAAGCGTTACTCGTTTGCGTAATCACCTTTTCGATATCAATTACACAAAATCTTTCAACTTTGATGTCATGACCATCAATGTGGGGAATTTGTCGGTGGGTGGTACAGGGAAAAGCCCGATGATTGAATACCTGATCCGATTATTGAAAGATCAGGAAAAAGTGGCTACGCTAAGCCGTGGTTATGGCCGGAAAACCCGTGGCTACCGCTGTGCGGCGGCGGAGGATGATGCGACAACCCTCGGGGATGAACCCTTTCAGTTTCAGTTAAAATACGGTAAGGAGGTGATGGTGAATGTTGGCGAAGAGCGTGCCCTGGCCATTCCTGAGATTATTCAGCGCCGTGAGGATATCAGTGCCGTGCTTTTGGATGATGCCTTCCAGCACCGCTATGTTCGGCCTGACCTCAATATTATGCTCACGCCTTATGATGCGCCTTTTTTCGACGATTTTATACTGCCCGCTGGCCGATTGCGGGAAAGTAGAAAGGGGGCTGAGCGTGCAGATATTATTATTGTAACCAAATGCCCTGAGCAGATCAGCGAACAGGTGTACCGTGATAACATTGCCGAATACGCTCCTGATGTTCCCGTTTTTTTTACCAAAATAGGTTACGGCGCTCCCCTGCCAATGGGGTCGGCCAATGAGGCAAAGGGGAAGGCTTATGCTTTCTCTGCCATCGCGAAGGCGGCGCCCTTCAAGGCATATGTTGATCAGGCTTTTGGATTGCTGGGGCATCAGTCTTTTCGGGATCATCATCATTATCATGAACAGGATTTGAACACCCTCAAGGCTGATTTTGAAAAAAGTGGTGCCGAGGTTTTAATCACCACGGAAAAGGATGCGGTGAAATTACGTGGATCTGAATTTGATTCATGGCGGAATGCGTTACCTTTGTTTTATATTCCGATTACGGTGGAATTTTTAAAGGATCGGCAGACCTTTGATGAAATAGTTAAAAAAGCGATTGAAAATAAGAAGATCAAATAGCGTGAAGGTTAAATTTCTTTTGACTGCCCTTTTTGTAATGGGGTTAATAAGCATTTCTGATGCGCAAATCCTAAATGACTCAACCAAGGTTTTGTATGGTACCAATTCTATCCGATACCAAACTTTGGATCAATTTAAGGAAGGCAATACCGAGTATCATAAAATTGACTCTGTTCTGGTGGGCTTAACAAAGTTTTACCCAGTAGAAAGGGAAGGGTATCAGTATCAGGATTTGGGAAATCCTGGTTCGGCGATGTTCAGTATTTTCCCCAAATTACCTGAAACTTCTGGTGTACGTACAGGAATGGGTGCCTATGATTACTATTATAAGCGGCCCAAGGAGACCCCATTGTTTCAGACGCTTTCTCCGTACTCGAGCATTACCGCAATTTTTGGCGGTGGAGGCCGCGGGGTTGTGGATTTCACTTTTACACGAAATATCAAGCCGAACTGGAATATCGGCTTTGAATATAACCGTTTAGTGGTTGAGCGTGCGTTTAACCGTGTTGGTCGTGGAGATAATGGGCAGGATATTAATGATGTGCGCCTGTGGACGAACTATATTTCGGATAATGGAAAGTTTAAAAACGCGACACAGTTTGTGTTTTTTAATGCCAAAGGAGCGGAATCTGGCGGGGTGGTGGTTGATTTGAACAACCCGAACTATTTTGAATATGAGTTATCGAGTGTGCTGAGTAAAAAAGCGGTTTCTAAAGATGGCCGTATGAATTTTCACACTTTCAATAATTATCAGCTCGATGAAAAATTTCAGCTGTTTCAGGAGTTGGACATCCTTGCGCAGAATAATCGCTTTGAACATGCAGAGGCAGGTCAGGAGCCTGCTTATGCCGAAAGCATTTTGATTGATCCTGATGCTACGGCAGACCACTCTAAATTCAATTTTGTTACGAACACCTTGGGGATTAAAGGAACTTACCGTGGATTCTTTTATTCTGCCTACCTGAAAAACCGATACAGCAATTACAGTAGCAGGTACTTAGGTCCTGTGGCCTCGAATTTCGAAAATTTTGTTGGTGGAACCATCAAGATGAAGTTCGATTCTCTTCATTATATTAATATCGCTGGGGAAGTTAATGAGGAGTTTAACCATAAGTTGGTCGGCGATTATACCAATAAGTATTTTAATGTAAAGTATACCCGTATGCAATTTGCACCAGGTTATACAGAGCAGCGTTATCTCTCCAATCATGCAGACTGGACCAACGATTTTAAATCTACTCAGGTCGATCAGATAGAAGCGAAAATCACCCTTAATTTATTCAGGAACAGGTTGTATCTGGCGCCTAAAGTCAATGTGACCAATTATGTGAATAAGATTTATTATGATTATGCCGACCGAGGCAATGAGTTGCCGATCAATGAAACCAACCCCTGGGTGGGGGTGGCTTCGCCGAAGCAAAGCGGTGATGCCGTTCAGGTGGCTTCAGCAGGTTGGGACATGAAAATCAATTTCTGGAAAAATTTTTATTTTGAAAACAGCGTATTGGCTTCAGCGGTAAACGGTGGAGGCGAGGATATAATCCGTATTCCTGCCCTGTGGACGAACTCATCGTTGTACTTTAATAAGGTTTTTCCGAACCGCCTCGAAGTGTTGTTGGGGGTAGATTTGAACTACACCACTGCTTATAAAGGCATGATGTATGACCCGACAATTCAGCAGTTTTATTTGCAAGACGGTTACGAAACCTTCGGTCAGCCAATTGTTGACCTCAATGTTGAGATGAAAATTACCCGTTTCCGCCTTTTCGTTAAGCTGAGAAATATTGCCGCCCAGGATGGTGATGGTTATTTTATGACGCCATTTTACCCGGGCTATAAAAATACTTTCGATTTGGGAATTGTATGGCAATTCTTCGACAATAAATAATCGGTTGGGGTAGGGGAGCCACCCATAAATAACGTGCACTTTTCTTGCAGCCCCTCTTCAGAAATAAAGAATAAAAACTGATTTTGGATTTGCAATAGGCAATATCCGATGGACGAAATAGAAAAATCTGTGGGTATCGGAGTAATCTGAATACAATATAAATGGTGCAATCATTGGGTGTCGTAACAGCAGTCAATCCCCCCGATGTAATATATGGCAAAAAGCCGCTTTGTGAACTTTTCATAAAGCGGCTTTTTTAAGCCTGTTGGGGTGAAATTGGAGGAGGTTATGATTTTTGCAGATGTAAGATAAATCAGTCATTTGACAAGGGGATTTTTGAACTTGCCAGATCAACAGGGCGTGGGTATGAACGCCATTATTCGCCCGATCAATTTCTTTGGCTTTGAGGTTAAAAAAATCATGGAATTATGACATCTATAATCATAATTACCGTTGTTTCAAATACCGTTAAGGGTGTTTTTTTGTGGTTTGTAACTGCCACCCACACCTTTATGGATAGAAAATATTGATGATTAATCGTATGAACAATTCCTTTGAGCAGCCTTTAAATTTCCAACATATCCTGACCCACCTGAAAGATTTTTCTCATTCTTTGGAGCTGTCGAATTTTATCGTGCAAGCTGTGGAACGGAAAAATACCTGCCTGTTATGGGACATGAATAAGGGCGAGGTGCTGGGGCTCGATGGTTTATCGAGATATTTTCCCTTACCCAAAGAAGTGGAGCGCCCCTGTGATGCCAATATTTTTTTATCGCTTTTCCGAAATGAAGATCAATGGATGATCGCTCAGTTTTTACAGGATAATAATAATGAGCAGGGATCGACCAACATGATGTGTTGCCTTAGTCAGGGGCAGGAAGAGGTTTATTTCCGAATTTTTCTTCAATGGTTTCCTGAGATTGAAATTTTAGGCTTTGAGTTTAAAATGACCTCTGCGCACCCTTTTCAACTTAAAGATCAGCAAAAAGATGAGCGTGCTTTATTGCTTCATAAGAAATTGTCTTTGGAGATTTGCAGTGAAATCAAAGTTGGCGGGTTTTGGTTGCAGGTGGGGGAGGAATTAGGCTGGTGTTCGCCCACGGTATATACGATCCTCGGTTTGGACGATCGGAGTGTGGCGCCAACAGTACAGAATTTCATGGAGTATCTTCATCCGCGATTTCGGCAGACGCTAAGTACCAAGTTTTTATCGCTTGAACATGGTAAGTTTTATCATTTTGAAATACAGTTGCGCCACAAGGTGTATGGTTACCGATGGGTGGCTTTTGGAGTGAAGAGAGAGAAGGTGGGGCAGGAAACTTATTTGATTGGTTATTTCAAGGATATTCACGAGGAGCACAGCAAAAAGGCACTGGCCGATCAGCAGGAGCATCAGTTGAGTACCACCAAACAGCGAATCTACGAACTGAAAGATTCCCTTTCTGAAATGAAATACCGCCTGAGTAATCGGGAGCAGGAACTCGATCAGCTTATTTATCGCATTGCTCATAATTTGCGTGCGCCCGTCGCGACTCAAAAAGGGCTGATTTCCATACTGAAACTGGGCGTGAGCCCGCAGGAGTTGACCGACCTGATGGAGCGAATGGAGAATAATGCAGAACAGATGGATCAGTTTATCTTTCAGATCATGCAGTATTTGAACATGACCAAGGATAATCAGCGATTTGTTCGGCAAATAGATGTTCGCCAAATGGTGATGGATATTTTGAATAAGGTGCATGAATCGCACCTTTACCCCTTAGTGAAAATCAGTCGGGTTACGGGGAATTTCCCTTTGCCGATTTTTGTAGGTAATGAAGCGAAAGTGGCGGTTATTTTTGAAAACCTGATAGCCAATGCCTTTAAATTTGCGGATGTGCTTGGGGATTCGCAGTCCGTTACGGTGCACCTTGATATTAGCGAAAAAGGACTTTCTGCCAAGGTGATTGATAATGGGCAAGGGATTCACAGAAATGAAATTCCCAATATTTTCACCATGTTTTACAGGGGGCTTCAGCCTAAAATTTCCAATGGTTTGGGCTTATTTGTCGTGAAAAATGCGGTGGAGGATTTAGGGGGATGGGTGAGTGTGGAGAGTGAGCTTAAAGTGGGCTCAACATTTTCCATCTTTATTCCTCAGAAAAAAGTGCAGTCGCTGTAATTTTACTGATGCAGGAGCAATAAAAAAGGCCTTTCTCTAAGAGTGGCCTTTTTGCATTTTTTATTATTAATGTTGATTTCTTACACATTAACATCTTCCTGATTTGATGTGCGCTCTACTTGCTGTGCAGGCTTTTCTTTTTTGACCTTGGAGTAGGTAGGGCAAGTGTATTGCGTACAAGCACCCATACTGCTAAGCACCAAAACCAATGCGAATAACTTTAATTTCATCTCGAAGCTTTTAAAAGGTTATGTTGTATAGTTTAAAAACAATATATTCAAAATATCTCACAATATATGTAAAAACCATTGTTTACACAAAGGTTTAGCCAATCATTAGATTACAACCCCGAATATCGGAATTGTCGAGCCTGCCCAAAACCTCAAATCGGCCATCAGGATGCAGGCGTCCCAAATCTTCGGTGGCTATAAATGAACAGGAATGTACATTGCCCAGGTCGATGACATTAATGACGCCAGTCTTGTTACGCACTTCCCTTGACAGCGGGTCATTGGTTTCCCTCAAGCTGATGCGCATACTGTGATGTGCCTCAAAGAGCGATTTGCCCTTGGAATACGCTTGCGAGAGTAATTCCGTCATGCCATATTCTGAGTGTACTTCATTTAAGTTCAGGCGGTTTTGTAAAAAGGTGTGAACTTCCTCCCTTAACATTTCTTTTCGCCGTCCTTTCATACCTCCAGTCTCCATAACAATAACATCCGACAGGTCGGCCTGATGTGCGTCAGCAAGATCAAGCAGCCCAAATGTTACCCCAATAAGGACAGATTTCTTACCTGATTTTCTCACCTGATCGATGCTGCTCAACAGCGATTCATGATCGTTCAAAAAGAAACCAGATTCGGCATGTCGCCCTTTCTTGATAAACTGATCCACCATCCTGACCAGCGATGAGGTTGTGCGCTCCAGGTAGGAGGGGAGCAAGCCGAGGAACACATAATCTTCTACGGCGCCATAATGTGTTTCAAATATTTTGGCCGCAAGCTGATCGTAAAAGCCAAGATCTTCGATAAAGTGCTTGCTCGTGGCCATTCCTGTTGTGCCACTACTTTCGAAGGTGTCCTGAATCTGCCATTGGCCGCTCACGATTTGCTGACTTTTAAAGAAGGAAATCGGCAAATATGGAATTTGATCGACGGAAGTGATCGCCTGGGCATCGAGGCCAAGCAAATCAATCCATTGTTTATATATAGGGTTGTTGACGGCCTGATACCTGAAGACATCCAGCGCTAACTGGTCGAAGGTCTCTGGTGTGACGGTCAGCACCCGTTGTTTTAATTTTTGCATTAACGGTCGCTAAACACTTGGTTTAATGCGCAAAGGTAGCCAATGCGCTGTTTGGAGCAAAAGAAATTAATGATTCTCAAAGGGAATTTTTATTATTTAGAACAATCTTCTGATATTTGCGGTCTAATTGTTCCAGCGTCAGTTGGAAAATGAACCATGATGTATTGACTATGAATCAATCTTTGATAAAAAAATATAACGTCCCAGCACCTCGGTACACTTCGTATCCTACGGTACCATTCTGGGAAGAAAATAACCCTTCCGTTGAGCGTTGGATTCAGGCGGTACAACATACTTTCGACAAAACCAATGATCAGCAGGGCATTAGCGTGTATGTTCATCTTCCGTTTTGTGAAAAACTGTGTACCTATTGTGGTTGCAATAAAAGGATCACCAAAAATCATAAAGTAGAGGATCCTTATTTGGAGGCTGTTTTGCAAGAGTGGCAATTCTATCTGTCGAAGCTTTCTGCCAAACCAGTCCTTCGGGAAATCCATGTTGGCGGTGGTACGCCTACTTTTTTCTCGCCAGAAAACCTCAAACACCTTTTTACAAGTATTTTTGATACGGTCATTATCCCTGAAGAACACGATTACAGTTTTGAAGGCCACCCGAATAATACCACTGAAGCACACCTGCAGGTGATGGCAGAGATGGGTTTCAACAGGGTAAGTTACGGTGTGCAGGATTTTGACCTGAAAGTTCAGACGACCATCAACCGTATTCAGCCATTGCAAAAAGTGGTGGATGCCACCAACTTTGCACGTAAGCATGGTTACCGATCGGTGAATTTTGATTTGGTGTATGGCTTGCCTTTTCAGACGGTAGAGATTATTCAGGATACCCTGCAAAAGATCGATCATCTTCGCCCTGACCGAATCGCCTTTTATTCTTATGCGCATGTGCCGTGGACAGCCAAAGGGCAACGGGCGTATGACGAAAATGACCTCCCTTCTGATGAGGAAAAACGAGCGCTGTATGAAGCAGGAAAAGCAGGCTTGTTGGCCATGGGCTATCACGATATCGGGATGGATCATTTTGCTTTAGAAGAGGATGGACTGTATCAGGCGTTTATAGAAGATCGTTTGCACCGTAACTTTATGGGCTACACCACCAATCAGACGGAGTTGATGATTGGGTTGGGATGCTCTTCAATTTCTGATGCAGGAACAGCTTTTGCGCAAACGGAAAAAAAGGTGGAAGATTACCAAAAGGGAATTTTGGAAGGCTCTTTAAATTTGATAAAAGGACACTTCCTCACCGATGAAGATTTGGTATTGCGAAAAGCACTTTTGGAACTGATCTGTAATAATGCCTTGGTGCTAACTGAGGAAATCAAAGCCACTTTCGACCAGGCAGCCAAAGATCAGCTTGCTGTATTTGAGGCGGAAGGAATCATTGAGCTTCGTCCTGATCATTTACAGGTTACAGCGGGAGGACTTGCCTTTATCCGAAACGTTTGTATGGTGTTCGATGCCCGCCTGCGAGCACGGAAATCAGCCAATAATCAGCAATTATTCAGTAAGTCGATATAAATTGATAGCATAAAATAGGGAAAGCCACAGGTGAAAATCTGTGGCTTTTTTTGTACCAGAGATTTTCCTTTCTATAGAGGGTTTGTTGGATAACTCGCATTGTAGTTTATATCACCAAGTAATATTTCGTTTTGGTAGGGTCAGACCCAATGTTTGACCGAAACAGTCATTGTAACGCTATTTTCGGGCGAATACGTGGGTTCGCCCGTAATGTCATTAAGTTAAGCACCTTACCCCGTAGAGACGTTATTTTTAACGTCTAACACAACGCTGATTTCTCTTGGATTAATTCAAATGGTTACGTGAGACATAATGAATTATGCCTTTACATGCATTTCAAATTTGCACCTGAGTCAGCCCAAAATCCTTAACTTAATGACAGTGGGTTCGCCCGTACCAAACAGAATAAAATTTTGTAGGGCAATTTTAAATTACGGTTATGCAACAGCCCCTTGGCGATAGCAGAGCATATAGCCCTAAACATTTCAGGTGACTATTCCCAAATCCGTGATCTCTCCTCAGGAAACTGCCACGTGAAGAATGATTTTCTAAATGGTTGATTTGTTTTGATTGCCTTTAATTATAATTATATTAATGAAAATTATTTTTTATTGATGTAGACTTGGTGGAGTTGTGGAGATGAGGCAGTGAGTCTATTTCATAGTTATTAGTAATTATGCACCACCCAATACTCCTGATTTTATTTTTGCTTTCATTCAATCTTACTTTCGCTCAAAAAGGAAAGGTTATTCAAGAAAAGGCTACTTTATTTCAACTCGAAGGCGACACAGATACGATCGAATTCATTGTTGTTGATACCATTCTGGATAAGAAAAAGCCCATATTTTTGTGGTGTCAAGGTTCATTACCTCAACCCTTGTTTGGTGAAATGCTTGGGCGAGAGAATGAATGGAAATATTATTTTCAAGGGGGTGGAATCGCTAATTTTGACTATGCAAAAATCGTAGAAGATTATCATTTGGTGGTGATATCCATGCCCCATACACCTGTGGTTGTTTCCAGAGCAAACTTGAATCAGCAGTTCTTATATGTGCCTGATCCAAATAAGCCAAGTGCACTTTCGGAGCAGTTTATTGAAGCCGATTACCTCGATAACTATGTAAGCAGGGGGAATAAAGTCCTTGAGTTTTTAGCCACTAAAGATTGGGTGGAAACCAGCGGATTGATTGTCGCGGGTATGTCACAAGGATCCAAAGTAGCAACCAAGATTGCGGTGAATAATCCTATGGTAACCCATTTGGGTTTATTCAGTCCCAACCCCTTCGGAAGAGTTGATCAATTCATACGCCAAGCACGACTCGATGCTCAATTGGGGAAGATTAGCTGGGAAAAGGCGGATACTTTAATGCAACTTCAGTACGATTATTTCAAAATAGCTCACAACCCTGATTCACTTAAAGCTTATCCAAGATTAGAGGGGTGGAAATCATTCTCTGAACCACTTTATGATGATTGGCTTTCATTAGATATCCCAATTTATCTTGCTTACGGAACTGAGGATCGAACTTCCGATTTATGCGATATTGTTCCACTTTTCTTTATTAGTGTTAATAAAAGTAATTTAACCCTAAAAAGATATTTACATTTAGAACACAACTTCTTTGAAGTTGGCGAAAATGGGAGACCAAACTATGAAAAAGCGAATTGGGACAAGGTAATGCTTGGATTCGTCGAATGGATAAACCATGTGGCTAATAAACTATAAGACCAATTTTGCGTCCAAAAACCTATTTCATAATTGGGGTGAATGAATACCTTAATGAAAATTATTTTTTATTGATGTAGACTTGGTGGAGTTGTGGGGATGAAGTAGTCTATATCGGAGTCAGTGTATAATGAGATGAAATACAAACTTTTTGCAATTATTGTTCTTGGGCTTACAATTAGCTGTTCTACAACCAAAACTTCAGTGATTGTGGCAGATAGCTATGACAAATCTACGAACATCACAACATTGTCCCTTCTGCCCTATGGGAGCATTGAGATACCAGGGCAATGGACTAAAACCAGATACAATGAAGTTAGTCGACAACACTTCTTCGTTGATAAAGACTCGACTTCTATTGCTATTACCAAAAACCCTCAAGAGAAATACCCTTTCTACCATGATTCAATAAGCGATAAAGAATTTGCGATGAAGTTTTTTGAATGGGAGAAAGACTTTTATGAAAAACATGGATATGAAATTCAAGAGAGTTCCAAAAGTAACAACTTCGTCATTTGGACTGCCAGTGGAAACAACGCCAATACCATTTTTCTTTATGGAGCCAAAAATAAATACGCATACAATTTTTCAGTATTCTCGGATAATTGGGCAGAAGAAGAAAGAGTGAATTTTTTGAAGAATATATTTGAAATAAATTGAAATACGTGGGCCAATACCGAATAAGCCCAATGCATAAATTCATTTATTGTTTGGAAGGGTGATTCCCAAATCAATTTTAAAAATTGAACAAAGACAGCACTCAATAATTAGCTTCCCTTTTTCTTTCAAGGAAATCAGAGATAGAAATGAAGAATGAAATATTAAACTGGCTGAAAAATATTGAAAAGCAACACGGGACGCCTCCTGATGCAGTGATTGCGTTCAATTTGGGATTAATGGAAAGAGAAGAGGGGTACATGATGTATTTTGTTGGTGCATTTGAATATACCGAGGAAGATGATGATTGGGCGTGCGTTGAACCTCCAACAAAACTATACAGATATTTACAACTACCAAAAAAAGTCCAAAACGAGTCTTGGGAAACGATTCTCAGTTGAGTGAAGAATAATAAGAAAAATGTTTTGTCCATGGGTTTATGCGACGCTATTTGCCTGTGTAATCATCGAATTAAAACAAACCACCACACAAAAATGACCATATTCAAAACAGACCGATTGGAAATCAAGGAAATGAAAGAGGCAGACCTACCGTTCTTTATTGAATTGATGTCCGCTCCAGAGATTATCGATCCCATTCCCGCACCCAAAAGGACGGAAGAAGAAATTATAGCATTGTTCAACGGATTTATTGATTACCCAACCAATCCGCTGATAAAAGAAAAGATCATTTGGGGTATTCATGAAAAGGGTAAAGATGAAATGATTGGCCTTTGTGGTTTTCTGACGAATGATGAAGACCAACGGGAGATTGGTTATCGTTTCAGAAAAAAATATTGGGGTGTTGGATATGCTACCGAGGTAACTAAAAATCTAATTGCCTACTGTTTCAACGATTTGGAACTATCGACGCTCACCGCAGATGTGAATACAGAAAATCTCAAGTCTGTAAAAGTGTTGGAGAAGTTCTTCAAGCCTGTTAGAGAATTCTATAATGAACGTGATCAATCCTTGGACAGGAGGTATATCCTTGAAAAGGCAGATTGGTTAAAGCAGTGAGAAGAAATGGTCTAAAAACCGATATTTTCTAAATTGCCGATTTGTTCTGATTGCCTGTAATTATAATTATCTTAATGGGAATTGTTTTAGAACATATCATTGTATTGGGGTATGCCCAAGGTTTTGTTATGTGATTTTGTCAGATCAACTTATCAAGCATAGAGTTGAATGAAATTTAATCCTACAGTTCACACTTCCATGTCCTGAGTGAATTAGTTTTACAATTATGAGATATTTATTGATAGATGAAGTTATAGCTCAGCTGAATAGAGGAAGACAAGTAGAGCAATATTTGGGTGAGTATTATTCCGATGAATTTAGGTGTCATAGATATTTAACTATTGAGAAGGGTAAAGATGAATATACTGGACTTGTATTTGAAGTTTTCGACGAAAGAAATGAAGGTGTAGAGTCAATTTATCATTTTAGTTCAGTAGAGCCCGATGAAATGTATGGTGTTGAGATTGGCGGGTTTGAAAAGTTAGATGATCTATTAGACGCTTTGAAAGAAAAATTCGAAATACTTGAAAATAAGTTTTTAAACTCAGGTTATTTAGATTCTCAGTTGAGTGAAGAATAATAAGAAAAATGTTTTGTCCATGGGTTTATGCGACGCTATTTGCCTGTGTAATTATCGAATTAAAACAAACCACCACACAAAAATGACCATATTCAAAACAGACCGATTAGAAATCAAGGAAATAAAAGGGGTTGACCTACCGTTCTTCATTGAATTGATGTCCGCTTAGTAGGTTTATATCTTCATAGCAGAGCATTATACAATATGGAACTAAAAATCAAACCAGGGAAGATTCGAGATCCTAAAGAACTTCTTCAAGTTTTAAAAAAAATTAAATACTTGGTTTTAAATGGTGAAGTTCAGTTTGTTCCTTATGGAAGTGAATATTGGGACTTTCATCAAGAAATGATCATAGAGGGGCAGTGGCCAGATTTTTTCTCGAATAGTTATTATGATAAAAGGGATCAAGCGGTATATAACTTGATTTGCAATACTTATCAAGGGAATTGTAGGATTAAAAAAGAAGGAGGTAAAGAAAATTGGATAGCTCGTTTGTTCGGTCTATTTACAAAGAAGACATAAGGATGAAATATCAAAGGACAGAATTTGGGATTACTTTATTTTAGCCTCAATATTTCTTCTTGCTTGGACATTTTTAGGCTATCTGTATAGTAAACAGACCGCAGGGCATTTTTGTATATCTTTGACCAAAAAGGCAAGTTTTTATGATACAATTATTGATCGACAGAATGAGATGAGGAAAGGGATAAAACTGCCGATAAATTAATAGCTTATCAACCTGAAAATATGCTAAGGCACGTTTAGAAGGTTGCCAACCCGTTTTCAGATGCGAAAAGAAAATAAAGCATATATTGAGATTGATAAATCGGGTAAACTCCACCTTAAACCTGAAAAATTACGGTTTACAATGATTTACAGGACAGCGAGTGAGGTCCATTGGGATGATAAAAAGCTGATCCTATATTCGCCCAAAACCGAGAGAGTGGCGTTATTCGGATTGGTACAAGTATATCGTTAATGAGTTAAGGTCAAACTGTTCTGTGCAATTTGAATTGACGGATAACACAAATTGGGTTAATATTCCCACTGATTTAAGGATTGAAATGTTGGCAGTGCAAAATGAATAAGATATCGCTGTGTCTGATGCGCTAATGATAATGGCACAATACCCTCTAATGTTAAATTGCTCATTCCCCAAAACTTGCAATTTCCCAACATCAATCACGACTCTTTGATGAATCTTAATCTATTGACATCAATTCCCTTCTTGAGATGGTTACTCTAAAAAAGGAGGGACGATGCGAGAAGAATTAGTCATGTTACTGGATGAAAATGACCGAAGATTAAGACTGGTCATTAGTGGGGTGGGCACTTTTGCGGTCATTTTACTGACGGTCTTTTTTTTCATGGTGTACGAACAGCATACCCACGCCCCAATTTACGTTACTGCTTTTTGGGTCGTCGTGGCAGGGATTGCTGGCTATTTCACCTGGATATGGTTCCGCATTAAGCACAAGCCCATATATAAGGCCTTGGTGGGTGCTGGTAAGGTGGGGCAGCTTTATTATCATGTCGATTATCAAAAACAAAGAGCCTGGGCCTCTCGATATTTCATCAAGGTGGTATTGGAAAATGGGGAGACGCAATCTTTTTATGTCTCCAAAGCCAGTGGAAAACGCATATTGAAGATCGCCGCAGACCTTTACCCTGAGGTGGTGATCAGCGAGATCTTTGGTCAATGATGAAGCGCAAGCAAACCCTTCGAATTGTAAACCACCGTTCCGTTGTTTAACAGCGTTTTCAGGCACTGTTTGAATTCATCTTCATTTCCCGTGTTCAGGGCAGCATATACTTCCTCAATGGATTTCGGCTTTGCCTTCAGCTGTGAAACGATCAGTACACGCATCGTTTCTTCATTGGACTGATGGAATTTTGCCGATTTCTTATGCTCCAGGCACCGATCACAAACCCCACAAGGTTCACTGTTTTCTTCTCCGAAATACTGAAGCAATACCTGTTGACGGCATTTTACGAGCGGAGATACATAAAGGGCAACCGCATCAAGCTTCTCCTTTTCAGCAGCGGAACGTTCTCTTGCCGTGATCAGGTCAAGCGGAAGCGAAACAGCATCATGTCTGGCCGTGAGGAAAGTGACCTGTGGACTGTCAGATTTCGGCTCATAATCAATGGCTCCCAATTCAGCTAATTGCTGTAAGGTCGAAGCAATAGCGCTTGTAGATTTATGCAGCAGTTTGGCAAGGCGCTTTTCATTGATTTCCACAAACTCACCATAAAGATTGCCGCCATGTTGCCGTAACAACGCTTTGATGACCTCCTCGAAAGCAGGGTTTTTGACCTGCAATTCATAAAGGGCTCCACTGTTCCAGAGGAAAGAAACCTTCGATGGGCGGAAAACATTTTCTGAAAGCTGAATATAGCCCAAAGTCGCAAGCCGCTGAAGTGCGTGATGCGTTGTCAGGGGAGGGAGGTTAAATTTCTTGCTGAAAGCAAATAAATCAAAGGGGTAACTCATCAGCAATGCTGACCCTACGGCAAGGCGGTACTGGTTGGCAAGGGACTGATATACCTGACGGATGAATGCGGGGCTTACCTGCGCATCCTGCCATCTTTTTTGTATTTTTTTTAAATCTGAAGCATGATATAGCGTCAGGGCAAAAGCTTTTTGTTCATCTCTGCCCGCCCGTCCTGCTTCCTGATAGTAAGCCTCAAGGCTGTCGGTTAAATCCAGGTGAATCACCAGCCGCACATCGGGCTTGTCAATACCCATTCCAAAGGCATTGGTCGCCACAATGACCCGTGTTTTATTATCAATCCAGTCCGCTTGTTTTTGCTGCCTTTCCTGAGTATTGAGACCCGCATGATAAAAGTCGGCAACAATTCCCTGCTGACACAGCCATTGGGAGATTTGCTCGCATTTTTGGCGCGAGCGCATATAGACAATCCCCGAGCCCTCAATGTTTTTGAAGGCCTGCAGCATTTTACCGCCCTTGTCATCTACCTCTCGAACGTGGTATGCCAGATTACTGCGGGCAAAAGATTTGGTGTATTTCCGACAGGCAATCATCTCTAATTTCGAAACAATATCTTCCTGCACCTTGGGGGTTGCCGTAGCGGTAACCGCAATAATCGGGCAGCTGGGGAAAAAGGCCCTCAAGGAAGCAATTTGTAAATAGGCGGGCCTGAAATCATAACCCCACTGACTGATACAGTGCGCTTCATCAACCGCAATCAGATTCACGGGCATCTCCTTGACTCGTGCTTGAAATAGGGGCGTTTGAACGCGCTCAGGTGATACATAAAGAAAGGCTGATCCGCCAAATCGGCAATTGTCCAATGTGATGTCAATTTCTCGGCTGCTCATGCCAGAGAAAAGTGCATAAGCCTTGATCCCCCGTTTTTTCAGTTGTGAAACCTGGTCCTGCATGAGGGCAATCAGTGGTGTAATAACGATCGAGATGCCTCCAAGTAAAAGTCCTGGCACCTGAAAACACAACGATTTACCACCACCAGTAGGCATCAGCGCGAGGGTGTCGTGTCCGTCAATAACGGATTGAATAATGTCCTTTTGCAGTGGGCGAAATTTCTTGTAGCCCCAGTACTGCTTTAAAATTTCTTTACTTTTTTCCGCCATGAAGGTCGCAGGGTTTTGTGCAGAATTGGAAAAATTAAATTAACTTAGAATTTATATTATAGATTTATTGCGTTTTCAACAGCTTAATCCCAGTTTTTAACGAGACAAAGATAAAAAATACTTGGGGGGATTGGCGTTAAAAGATCAGTTTCGAGCGCAAAAAAATGGAGCTAATTTTGACCTATGAGAAAAGTCCATCAACGGTGTTTTTTGACGGTAATATTGAATATACTCTTTTTTGTGCAAGTTTTTGCGCAAAATAGCATTGTGTTAAGAGGGCAAGTGGTTGATGATCAGACTAACGCTCCAATTCCATTTGCGACCCTTGAGGTCTTGGGCACCTCTGTGGGTACGGTGGCTAATGAGGAGGGGTTCTTTCGCTTTAGTGTCGATCAGCAGATTGGCGACTCGCTCGGGATTCATTCAGTGGGGTATCAGTATAAATTTATTGAAATTCCACCTGCTTATGATAATGATAAATTGATGATTCACCTTTCAGCACAAACCAAGATGCTGTCGGAGGTGGTTGTCGGTGATATGAAGATTACCCCGAGGCGTATTTTGCAAAAGTCTGCAAGAAATATCCGCAAAAATTACCCGACCAAGCCTTATGTCTTGAATGGTTATTACAGGGACTACCTGAAGCGGAAAAAGGGCGGGTATATTTGTTTTCTGGAAAGTGCCGTGGATATGATAGATCCTGGATTTCAGAAAACCCAAAATAAAATTAAGCTGAACCTTGAGCAGTTGCGCCTGAGTGATTCTTACCTCAAAAATTATCATGAATTTGTGAAAGCGGATCAGCACGATACCACCAAAGTGCTGTTGCATGGCGTATTGCCGAGCCTGAAGGGGAATGAGTTTGCGAGTATGCTGTTTCACGATCCGTTACGGAATCATTTTGAGTCGGTGCCCTTTATTGGCAGTTTTGAGGATTTGTGGGAATCTTCCTATCATTTTGAACTCGATTATTACACCTATATCGGAGAGGATGAGGTTTATGTGATTTCAATTCAGCCTAACCCAAAGTTGAACTATTGGCATGTTGATGTCGAGGGGCAGCTCTTTATTCGGGTGAAGGACTATGCCGTGATGAAAATCAATTACAACTATTTTGTTACCAAAAAGCTGGAACGAAAGAAGTGGTATGAATTGAATCTTGAATATACAGATCAGGGAGGAAAGCTTTATTTGAAGTATTTATCTTACATGAATTACTTCAAGATATTCAATGGCCGAGAAACAGCAGAAATATCTCAGTACAGGGAGTTTTTTGTGAATTCGGTGGTGCCTGGAAAACCTGACTTAACGCAAATGAAGGGTGAATTGGTGGATTTGTCCAAGCCGATGTTTGAACAGAAGGTTCCTGATATTCCCAACTATTGGGACGATTACAACTACTTGCTTTTGGGACAGCCGCTAATGGAATAGTTCTGTTTTCTTAAAAAAGGTACATGGCGAATGTTTGTGCTAAATCTACGTTTTTACGGGATTTTCGTATGTAAAGTATGAGCGCAAATGAACCCAACAACATCCAGCAGGTTCTAAAATCCCCGCCTTGTGGGGCCTTGAGAATCGACGATTTGATTGATCAGGAGGTAAAGATCGATCAGATTAACGCGCGCATCCGTGATTTAGGGACTTTTTTAAATAATGCGGATGTGAGCAAGAAACCAACTTTCAGGCAGTATCAGCTGCTGAAAAATGTAAGACAAGAAATTGGCGTGATGAAAGATTATCTTTTGATCACCAAAATGATGGCAGGTGTATAACCTGCCATTATTTTTTTAAAACAATCGGCAGGCGAGCCTAAAGCCAAAAGCCACAGAGGGAACGATCTTAATGCCCTGAGTTTTTTGTCGGTTTTGAAATAATGATTCGGTAACGCCGACTTGCTCTGACCGTGGATTTATTATGTTGGTATAGGTGATTTTTCTGTTGGCAGCACCCAGCCCTATCCACATTTCAATGGAAAACGGATCCATAAAGGTGGTTTCGTAACCTGCTTTCAGATTGAAGCCCATTTTCCGTTTATTATAATCAGCCTGATCAAAATGCACCTTTTCCTGATCTTCGTTAAAACTGGTGTAATAGTGACTGTTGGTTGGCTGACTGTCCATGTTCACGTAGAAGAGCTCCACTCCAGTGTAAAAACGCAGCCAGGCATAATTCAAGGTGGTGAATTGAAATTCCGTCCTAATTTCATGAAGAGAATAGGCATCGGTAAGATTGTTTTTTTCATCCTGCCATCTCCAATGATTGAGGGCTTTACTACCCCTGCCGGCGTCAACTAAAAACCTGAAAGCACCATATTGGTAGGCTGCGCCCACTCTCCATCGCGGGAAATAATCCAAGTTCGACAGTGGTGCGTAGGTCAGCTGAAATCCATCTCGATCGTGATTGGGTAAAGCAGGCCAAAAGCCACTTCGGGTAGGAGGAGTATCCTGGTCAGTTGTATTGAGGTTTGTGGCAAATGCACTGATACTCAAAAGGGAACATAAAAGTAGCGTAAATATTTTTTTCATATAAGTAAATTGATATTGGGTGATGAAGGTACTTAATATATGTTGTATATGTCAATAAATACACCTATATCAGTGTCATAAATATAGTTTTTTATATAAAACAACTTCCGTGCTAAACAAATCGCTCACTTAATAAAGGAGGGTAAATTATGCAAGAGGAAGTAGAATTTGAAAAAGACCTGAAAAGGCTGTTTCCGCAGTTATATTCGGCGGCATATAAGTTTACGCAAGATTATGACCGAGCGAAGGATCTGGTGCAGGAAACAATGATTAAGGCATTTAAAGCACGGACGAAATTCCGCAGGGGAACGAACCTGAAAGCATGGTTATTGGTGATTTTGAAAAACACGTTTTTTACGTCTTATCAGTCAGAGAAGCGAAGGGGTGAGCAGTTAGATACCATGGATCAGCTCGATGCATTCCTGGGTTGGAAGGGAGGCTCAAATGATAACCTTGCGGATAGCAATATGGGCGAGCAGGAAATTCGACGAGAAATTGACCGTTTGGATAAGCAATATAAAATGCCTTTTATGCTGCATTTTCAGGGCTTCAGTTATGCAGAAATAGGGGAGAAACTTTCTTTACCGATGGGCACTGTAAAAAATCGGATTCATCTGGCCAGAAAGGTTCTGAAAGAGAAGCTGTCTAATTTTCGAAGATAAAAAAGCCACCGTAGTTATTTACGGTGGCTTTAGTTTGTTGTGCTGAATTACAGTACAATATTGACAATCTTATTAGGAACAACGATGACCTTTTTCGGTGCTTTTCCTTCCGTCCATCGGATCACAGCTTCCTGTTCCAATGCAATCTTTTGGATTTCATCTTTACTCAAAGTAGCCGCTACCTTGATTTCAGCGCGCTTTTTACCGTTGATCATGATAGGGTAAAGTTTTTCATCCTCTACCAAATACTGCTCATTAAATGCAGGGTATGTTGCAACGGTTACCGATGTTTCATGTCCGAGTTTGGCCCATAATTCCTCTGCAATATGTGGTGCATAAGGAGCGATAAGTACGACTAATTGCTCAAGAATTTCACGTTTACGACATTTTAGCGCCTGTAACTCGTTGGTAACGATCATGAATTGCGACACTGAAGTGTTGAAAACATAATTGTCCAGATCGTGGGTGATTTTCTTAATGGTTGCATGTAAAGCTTTCAATTCTGCCTTGGTTGCTGCTTCATCGACCACCTTAAATTCATCGCCCTCATGGAAGAGGTTGTAGAATTTACGCAAGAATTTGTAAACGCCATCAATACCATTGGTGTTCCACGGCTTGAATTGCTCCAATGGGCCAAGGAACATCTCGTACATGCGGAAGGTATCAGATCCGTATTTTTCAATGATGTCATCAGGGTTGACTACATTGTATTTCGATTTCGACATTTTCTCCACCTCGGAGCCACAGTGGTATTTGCCCTCTTCAAGGATAAATTCGGCATCAGCGAAGTCTGGGCGCCAAGCCTTGAATGCTTCCGTATCCAGGATGTCGTTCGATACAATATTGACATCCACATGCAATGGATCAACATCATATTCCTTTCTTAAACCGAAAGAAACGAACTTATTGCTGCCTTTTACTCGGTAAACAAAGTTCGAGCGGCCTTGGATCATTCCCTGGTTGATCAGTTTTTTGAATGGCTCTTCGAAATTCAGGAAGCCCATGTCAAACAAAAATTTCGTCCAGAAGCGGCTATATAGCAAGTGACCAACGGCGTGTTCCGCGCCACCCACATATAAATCGACCTGGTTCCAGTATTTTAGGGCTTCTGCGTCAGCGAATTTCTCCTCATTGTGCGGATCCATATAGCGCAAGAAGTACCATGAAGAACCTGCCCAGCCAGGCATGGTCGAAAGCTCATATTGCTTTCCGTTGTAGTTCCAGTCGGTTGCTCGACCCAATGGAGGCTCACCCGTAGCTGTCGGCTTGTATTCGTCAATGGAAGGAAGTTCCAGCGGTAATTCAGATTCCTTCATTAATTTTGGAATCCCGTTCTCGAAATACACAGGAACAGGCTCACCCCAATAGCGTTGGCGACTGAACACGGCATTTCGTAATCGGTAGTTGATTTTTCCCTGACCAATTCCTTTTTCTTCCACAAAGTTAATGGCTGCTTCAATGGCTTCTGGTACGGCCATGCCATTCAAGAAGTCAGAATTGATCATGGTTCCTTTTTTCGGATCGAAATCATCAGCATTGATGTCCGTTCCTGCACCTTCCTGTACTGGAATAATCGGTAGGTTGAAGTGTTTGGCAAAGGCATTGTCGCGGGTGTCCGAACAAGGGACGGCCATCACAATTCCTGTTCCGTAGCCTGCTAAAACATAATCAGCAATCCAGATAGGAATGCGCTTTCCGTTGAAAGGATTAATCGCATAAGCACCAGTAAAAGCTCCAGAGATGGTTTTTACATCGGCCATACGCTCGCGCTCAGAACGGTTTTTCGCCATTTCCACATAAGCTTCAACTTCTTCCTTTTGGGCTTCGGTTGTCAGGGTGCTGATCAGTTCGTGTTCTGGGGCGATGGTCATGAACGTTACTCCGAAAGAGGTATCCACGCGGGTGGTGAAAACTTCAAGGTCAAGCTCAGGCTGTCCGTCCACTTTAAAATGCAGGGCACAACCTTTGGATTTTCCAATCCAGTTGCGTTGCATTTCCTTCAATGATTCAGAGAAATCGATTTCTTCCAGGCCAGCGAGCAAGCGTTCGGCATAGGCTGTGATTCTCATCATCCATTGCTTCATCAGTTTGCGCTCCACAGGGAATCCGCCACGTTCAGAAACACCATTTACCACCTCGTCATTGGCCAGTACTGTTCCCAGCTCAGGGCACCAGTTCACAACGGCATCAGCAAGGTAGGTCAGGCGGTATTTCAATAATAAATCTGACTGCTCTTTTTCATCGTAAGCATTCCATTCTTCGGCACTGAAAACAGGGGTGTCTTCGTCGCAGGAGGCGTTTACTTTTGCGTTACCTTCTTTGGCGAAAATGGCCACGAGTGAGTCAATAGATTTTGCTTTGTCGGCGTCAGTGTCATAATAGGCATTGAACAGCTGCATGAAAATCCATTGCGTCCATTTATAATAGGAAGCGTCTGATGTTCTTACTTCTTTGTCCCAGTCAAAGGAAAAGCCAATGTTGGCGAGTTGTTCCTTGTATCGGGCGATATTTTCATCGGTTGTTTTTGCAGGGTGTTGGCCGGTCTGAATAGCATACTGTTCAGCAGGAAGTCCAAAGGAATCAAATCCTATAGGGTGCAGGACGTTAAAGCCTTTCAGCTTTTTGTACCTCGCCACAATGTCAGAACCAATGTATCCGAGTGGGTGCCCAACGTGCAATCCCGCTCCCGATGGATAAGGGAACATGTCAAGGGTATAGAATTTTGGCTTTGAAGTATCAATACCTGCTTTGTAGGTTTGTTGATCCTTCCATATTTGCTGCCATTTTTTTTCAGTTGCTCTGAAATTGTATTCAGCCATTATATTTATATTTTTACTTAAATTATTACCAGTAAACCGAAGCTAATACGGCTAATTTGACGTAAATGTAATTAAAATATGAGGAAGATTGAAACGAGAATAATGGCTATTGTGTGAATGGGAGCATCAATCTTTTAAAGTGCTTAATTAATGCTCAAAATGAAGGAGGGAAAATGAAACGAAAAACTACAAATCAGCTTGTTGGGCAATTGGTTCTATTGCTATTTTCATTCGTTATGTTTTTGAACTGTGCCTTATGGGCCGGGGATGTGAGTGTCGGCCTGGGGGTTGTTTTTGCAGCTTTTATGGCTGGGCTGTTGTTTATTGTGCCTCCTTTTTCGGGTTTACGGATGCTGAGAAAGGTTTGGCGAATGTTGCTGTAGGGAATAGGAGAGGAGGAAACCACGGGGGATGGTTTTGTTAACGAGCAAGCTTAGAACTGTCTGGAGGCAGATAGACTATTATTGAACCAGGATTTTTTATTGGCTTCGTTAATTTCAATGCGCACGTTGGCGTTGGGGAGTTTTCGGTCGAGGATATCGTGAATTTTTTCGCAATAGTCGATCATCATTGGGCGCGTTCCTGTTATCATAATAACATCAAGATAAGGTAATTGAGTAAATTTAGAAATTTGGACTCGCTTCAATTCTGTGAGCGCGTCATCGGGGACATCATCCAAAAGGCGATAATCAGAAACCCATCGGTTTAATTTTTTATCGCTGAGGTAGTTCAGTCCAATACCTAAAGCAGTCTGGTATTCTGTTTCATTGAATGCTTGCTTCCAAAGCATTTCTAGACACTTCAATTCGGTGTTGTGAATGATCCTCACATAATTTGTTTGAAATACAATCATAGAGTAATAAAGTGTTGTGCTATTGTTTATATGTAAATTTGATCTAAATGTTACGCTTATTAGATATTTATGATGAATTAATAGGTTATTGTGATAAGAAAGACAAACATCCCCTTCCACAAAGTGTATGCTATTTTCAGTAAATAAAATGATTTATTATCCCGTGCTGGCAGTTTTATTGTCGGGTTTATGGGGCTGTAATATGTTTAAATCTCAGGAAACTCAAATTAGGGAGGTTGTAAAAAAAGAGGCTGTACGTGTAGATTT
Source organism: Persicobacter psychrovividus (assembly GCF_036492425.1). Taxonomy (NCBI): domain Bacteria; kingdom Pseudomonadati; phylum Bacteroidota; class Cytophagia; order Cytophagales; family Persicobacteraceae; genus Persicobacter; species Persicobacter psychrovividus. The sequence goes on along the minus strand of NZ_AP025292.1, from coordinate 2,089,777 downwards.
CGGCCTTTTTAAAGCCCCGTCAGGAAATTTATCACTTGTAAAAATTGGAGAGCGTGCTGCGGTGGGCGTGTTTTTTATTCATGGAGCTCCCGGAGATATGGGGGCGTTCAAAAAGTATTTTACAGATTCATTGTTGCTGGAGAAGGCGCAGCTTTTTGCCGTCGATCGGTTGGGTTATGGGCAATCGAGTGATGGGCTTTCTGCGGAGAAAATAAAAAATCAGGCTGAAATTTTAATTCAATTGGTTGAAAAGTTACAAATTTCTGAAGTGATTTTGGTGGGGCATTCCTATGGTGGGCCAGTGGCTGTTCGAATGGCCATGGACGCTCCGGATCTGAATATCAGGCGCGTTATTTTATTGGCGCCTGCCCTGGATCCTGACCATGAGAAAATGTTTTGGGTGAACCGTCCGCTCAGTAATGCCTGGGCTCAGAAATTACTGCCACGAGGTTTAGCGATGGCCAATAGGGAGAAAATGGTGCATGCAGCAGAACTTCAAAAAATGTTGCCCTTATGGAAGGGACTTCAGGCGCCAATTACCATGATCCACGGAACAAAAGATGCTTTGGTGCCCTACGAAAATGTGGCATTCATAAAACGCCATTATCAGGGGGAGGCATTGGAGGTGATTAGCCTGAATGGGGAAAATCATTTTATTCCCTGGACAAAGTATGCGCTGGTCAGGGATACGATTCTAAAGTATATTCAATAGTGTATTCAATAAAAAAGAGCGACCTGATAAAGTCGCTCTTTGTGATTATTTGCCGCAGCAATGTTTATATTTTTTACCACTGCCGCAGGGGCAGCTGTCGTTTCGGTGTACTTTGTCGTGTTTGGGGGAGGGTTCACCAATTTTTTTGCTTTTTGACTGCGTGTACCAAATGAAAATGCCAAATAGTACAATGGCGAAAATAATTAACCCAATCACTCTGATTTGTATATCATCCATATGATCTCTTTTTTAATTAAAAAATAAAGCAAAGTATGTTTGATCAGAATAAGTACGACAATTCGTATTTAGTCCCTATTGCTTAAATGCATTTCTAAAGGATCTGTTCGGTAATAAAGCCACCAGCAAAATCATTGACAGGAATACCCATGATGGTATGCCGATGTAAGCAGGCGCCAAAAGCCCCATACCCGTCAGGGTATCGAAAAGGCTGTAAATGAAGACCACCAAAATTGCCGTGGGGAAGATCCAATTGAATATAATGAATTTTTCCAACAAGTACAGAATAATCAAGGTAATAGTCACAGGATACAGGATACTCAATAGTGGTCCTGCAAAGGCAATAATTTTATCTAAACCAATTGAAGTTAAAACGATAGAGATGATGACTGTCGCAATAACAACGGGTTTGTAGGGTAATTTCCCTTTGGTGTGTTTCTGAAAGAAGTTTCCGGTGATGGCCGTTAGGGCGATAGAGGTAGATAAACAGGCCAAAGCAATGACAATGTCCATGATGAATTTACCATGTGTGCCTAAAATCTGAATAATCAAATTTGCCAATAAATCTGGTCGGGTTGCCTCAGCGGGCATCTGTCCACTCATATTTGAAGCTAAAAAGAGAATACCTCCGTAAACAAACCCCAAAAGCCCACCGGCGATGAGTCCGGCATTTGTACCCATTTTTATGATGGTTTTCTGGTCTTTGTAGCCTTTCTCCCGCAGGGCGGCAATCAATACGACACCCATGAAAACCGTACCGAGTGCATCCATGGTTTGGTAGCCTTCGAGGAAGCCGCGTTTGAAGATTCCTCCATCAATATGTGCACTCGCAACATCATTTACAGGAAATAGCACTCCTTTGAAAATGATGAAAGCCACCAGGATAATCAGTGTTGGCGCTAAATACTTTCCGATTTTGTCCATGATTCCCGTCGGGCGAATGACGAAGAAAAGGGTGATGGAGAAATAGATCGCTGCAAAAATTAATGGCGTTAATCCAGGGATGAGCCCCTGAAACACCAACTCATAAGTGAGCGCGCCATTACGAGGGATGGCGATCAGTGGGCCAAGACATATAATAATGATGCCCTCGATGATGAGCCCGAATTTTGGATGTACTTTTTGCCCCAGGGTAGTGGAAGAGCCCGCGGCTTTAAATATGGCCATGACTCCTAAGATAGTCAGCCCCACATCAGAGGTCAGGTAACCCAGTGCGGCGGTAGTCCATTCAGCACCACTTGCGTGGCCCAATCCTAAAGGAAAGATTAGATTCCCAGCACCGAACATGGTAGCAAAGAAGGCTAACCCTAATATGAGGGTATCTTTTAAAATACCGTCCTTTTTGTCAATTTTATTCATTCTAAAAAAAGTATTCCTGCCATCAATAATGGTGGCAGGGTGTCATTGTATTGATTATTAATTTTTTGTAAATGAAATCCCCTTTTGCTGGTTGCTGATAAATAGAAACAGCACCATGATGGTTAATGCAGGGTAAATAACGAAAGGAAGATAATTTTGCAGGTGTTGGAGAAGATCAAGATTTAGGGAAAGGGCAGAAATGATCTGAGAGAAAATGCTCATGGCAAGTGTTACCCAGGTAGTCACTTTAAACGCCCAATCCGGTAAGTGATTACCGAGCAAATTTAAGAAAATTAGCGCAATTGTCACGGGATAAAGGATAGAAAGTACGGGCACGGCAAATTTAATGAGTTCATCCACGCCTTTGGTGGAGAAGTACCAGCTGAAAAGGCTTGTCGCAACTACCAATGCAGCATAAGGGATTTTGCCGGAAGATAATTTATGGAAAAACTCCCCTACGGTAGCCGTAAGTCCTACGGAGGTGGTGAGGCAGGCGAAGGTAATAGCAATGGCGATAAGCACCATGCCCGGCTTACCAAGGATATGATTCACCACGCCAAGCAAGAGGGCACTGGTGGTGATGTCTTTTGGGAATACACCCGATGCTGTGGCGCCAATATATAACAAGCCTCCGTAAATGAATACCAAGCCTGCCGCAGCAATCATGCCCGCTTTTACCGTGATGTTCATCTGTTGCTGAAAGGTATTGTATCCCTTGTTCTTGAGGGCCGCGAAGGTCAGGCCTCCGAAAAGAATGGCTGCTAAAACGTCCATGGTCTGATAACCGTCGGTAAACCCTTTACTGAAAGGAGCACTTGTTGGCAGATCAATCGGTGTGCCGATAGGTTTAATGATGCCATAAATAACAATGGCAGCCATCGCTACCACAAGCACGGGTGCTAAAATCTGACCAATACGATCAATGATTCCTGTAGGTTTGATGGCAAAAATGATGGTGATCAAAAAGAAGACTGCTGTTACAGGCTGAATGGCCACCTCGAAATGCGGAGCGAAAGCCAATTCATAAGTTACGGCTCCCGTGCGGGGAATAGCCAACATCGGGCCGATAGCCAAAATAATCAGCGTGCCCAATAATTTGCCAAACCAGGGCGTTACTCTTTGGCTGAAGGTGTCTACTGTTCCACCAGATTTTGCCACCGCAATTATTCCCAGCAATATCAATCCCACGCCTGTAATTAAAAATCCTAACAGACTCCAAACCCAGGCGCTGCCTGTATTAAAGCCAATAGATGGAGGGAAGATGAGGTTTCCTGCTCCGAAAAACATGGCAAATAAAGCTAAGCCAGCAACAAGGGTATCCTTTTTAAGTGCATTCATCGAAAAATGAGAACCCTACCCGCAAAGGGGTATTGATTCCTTAAATTAAATTAATGATAGTTGTTTTAAAGTGCAATATTACAAAATCACAAAATAAACCATACCCTGTTTTGCTTTTTTTGTTATAAAAATATTGTTGAGGGGCCTTTGGCGTATTTGTAATTTTTTGAAATTTTTTTAGCCACCTTAACTATGTTGTTAACCACCAATTTACGCCCTGAATTAGCGTCAGGGGGTGTTTTTGCGAAGAAAAAAATCAGATCAATATTTTGGTCTTACAAAAGAACTCCCTATGTTTGCACTCGCAATACGGGAAATGCCCGTAACGAAATGAGTACTTCGGTACTGCTTTTTTATTGCCGAAACAATACACGGGTGTAGCTCAATTGGTAGAGTAGTGGTCTCCAAAACCATTGGCTGTGGGTTCAAGTCCTACCTCCCGTGCTATTTTAAAGAGAGGTGGCCGAGCGGTTTAAGGCGCACGCCTGGAAAGCGTGTTGGGTGCAAGCCCTCGAGGGTTCGAATCCCTTCCTCTCTGCTATTCATTTACTGAATGTAAACACGGGTGTAGCTCAATTGGTAGAGTAGTGGTCTCCAAAACCATTGGCTGTGGGTTCAAGTCCTACCTCCCGTGCACTTCATTCGGGCTCTTAGCTCAGTTGGTTCAGAGCACCTGCCTTACAAGCAGGGGGTCATTGGTTCGAATCCAATAGGGCCCACAAAGTTTTACTTTGTGAAACAATACACGGGTGTAGCTCAATTGGTAGAGTAGTGGTCTCCAAAACCATTGGCTGTGGGTTCAAGTCCTACCTCCCGTGCACATATTCGGGCTCTTAGCTCAGTTGGTTCAGAGCACCTGCCTTACAAGCAGGGGGTCATTGGTTCGAATCCAATAGGGCCCACAAAGTTTTACTTTGTGAAACAGAAACACGGGTGTAGCTCAATTGGTAGAGTAGTGGTCTCCAAAACCATTGGCTGTGGGTTCAAGTCCTACCTCCCGTGCAAAAAAAAACGGTTATCTTTTTTGAAGGTAACCGTTTTTTTTATGTCAATATTACCTGCCTTCAAAAAATTGTTTTGCTGAAATGATGCAATTTTTAGTTTTTTTCAGCTCAAACAGAAAATAACGTAATCCAATAGTCGAATTATAATATTATCAATTATTTATATTGTTATTATTTTAAATAAGGGATACTATATGATTTAAATAATAAATTTTATTGCGATTATCTCCAACGTTTATAGTAAGTTTTTTTGTAAATTACATAAGGGTGGTAGTTTTGTGATGTTTTGCTATTGTTCTGACAATGAGCGTATAATATAATATGATTTCATGCAGTTATAAAAATTAACCAAACTCTTAACTGTAAATGAATAAATATTTACTATTACTGCTATGTTGCATGTTATGGTCATCATCAGCTGTTTTTGCTCAGGAGCGAACAGTAAGTGGGACTGTAACGGCAAGAGATACCGGAGACCCAATTCCGGGGGTGAATGTCCTGCTGAAGGGAGCGTCAACAGGAACAGTTACCGACATCAATGGTGCCTATTCAATTAGTGTACCTGAAACTGGTGGAACGTTGATTTTTAAATTCATTGGCCTTGCCACCGAGGAGGTCAAAGTCCGAAACCAGAGTGAGATCGACATGACCATGTCGGCAGATATTCGCCAGCTGACCGAAGTGGTCGTTACCGCTGTGGGGATTGAGCGTGACAAAAAACGACTGGGCTATGCCGTTGAAGAGGTGAATGCCAAGGAACTGGTTTCCTCTCGGGAAAGTAACCTGGTTCAGGGCTTGAATGCCAAGGTTGCTGGTGTAAATGTCACACAAAATGCAGGTACGCCTGGAGCTGCGTCTACCATCCGTATTCGTGGTAATACATCGATTACAGGCGATAACTCCCCACTTTTTGTTGTCGATGGTATTCCAGTCGATAACTCTATTACCGGTGGTGCAGGTGCAGGAGATGGCGGAACCGAAGGGGTTGCCAACTCCAACCGAATGGTGGATATCCACCCTGATGATGTTGAAAGCCTGACCGTTCTAAAAGGAACAGCAGCAACAGCTCTTTATGGATTGCGTGCAGCCAATGGCGCAATTATCATCACCACCAAAAAGGGGGATGTAAACCAGAAGATGCGACTCAACATCCGCCAGACCAATACCTGGAGCCATTACAACAAGATGCCTGCCCTGAATGACCAGTTTGCTCAGGGATCAGGAGGCGTGTATCAGGGACCTGAAACGGGGCAGAGTGGCTCGTGGGGCCCAAGTATTTCGGATATGGTCCGTGTTCCTTCTATTGAAGATCCTTATGATAAAAATGGCGCCGCATTTACACGTGCGGAAGCGGAAGCCCAGGGACTTGATTTTGTTCCTATGCAGGCATACAATAACGTAGATGACCTTTTTCGTACGGGTTTTGCCAATGATACTTATCTGAGCCTTAGTGGCGGCGGCGACCGCTCGACTTATTTTGCTTCACTGGGTTTTACCCGTGATGAAGGAATTATTCCTACCTCATCGTTTCAGCGTGTTACAGGAAAGATTTCTGTCGATCGAAGATTTACTGAACAGTTTAAATTATCGACCTCGGTAACTTACAGTAATTCCCGTGCGAGACGTGTTCAGCAAGGGTCAAACCTTTCGGGGATCATGCTTGGGTTAGTGCGTACCACACCTTCTTTTGATAACTCGAACGGTTTCGGGCAGGATGCGGTGAACGAAGTTTCAGCCTATACCTTCCCTGATGGCAGTCAGCGGAATTATCGTGGTGGCGGTGGTTATGATAACCCGTTCTGGGTTGTGAATAATATTCCATACCGTGATGAGGTGAATCGTGTGATAGGCGTTTTTCAGGCTGATTATTCTCCCCTGGAATGGATGCACATCGTCGGTAGGTTAGGGAATGATTTCTATGCCGATAGCCGTAATCAGTTTGCGGAAATCAACTCCAGGAACTTTGCCGCAGGGCAGGTTTATGACCGACGTATCACCAATCAGGACCTGACGGCAGATATTTTTGCGACCATTACACAGGATTTTTCTCCTCTTATTTCAGCACAGTTGATCGGGGGGTATAACTACTTCTACACCATCAACAGATCGCTTTATACACAGGGGGATGATTTGTCCTTGCCTGGATTCAATAATATATCCAATGCTGCAACGGTTTTCTCTACGGATAACACCAGCAGACTGAAAAGACACGGGGTGTATTATGATGCGCAACTGGCGTTTAAAGACATGGTATTCTTAAATACTACCGGCCGTAATGACTGGTCTTCTACTTTGCCGAAAGATAACAACAGCTTCTTTCAGCCTACATTCAGTTTAAGTTTCGTTTTCTCGGAGTTATTTGAGTCGAATGCTTTGTCTTTTGGACAATTCCGATCAAGCTGGGGGCAGGTAAAAAGAGATGCACCACTTTATGCGACACAGAATTATTTTCAGAGCGCATCCTCTGACGGTACCACCAATCAAATTTCTGATGGATGGACCAACGGGGTGAGTTTTCCTTTTAACGGAGTGAGCGGTTTTACCCAGCAGAATTCTTTGGGTAACGACGATATCAAGCCAGAAACCCAAACAACCTGGGAGCTTGGTTTGGCCATGAAGTTTTTTGAAAACCGTTTTGGCTTTGATGTGACCTGGTACAATACCATCACTTCAGATCAGATTGTTAACGCACAGCTGTCTTCAGCAACAGGTTTTGGTTCTACCATTATTAATGGTGGAGAAATCGAATCTACTGGGGTGGAGGTGATGTTGAATGCGGATGTGATCCGTAAGGGAGACTTCCTGTGGTCGATGAATGGTAACTTTACCACTTATGAGAACAATGTGAATTCTCTGGCGCCAGGCCTGACCAACGTACAGCTTGGTGGTTTTACAGGAACAGGTTCATTTGTGGAGGAAGGCCAGCCGTATGGTGTGTTGCGTGGCGGAGTGTTCCAGCGTAATGATGCTGGGCAGATTATTATTGGTGCTGATGGTTTCCCTCTGGCAGCAACTGATCAGGGGATTATTGGAGATCCAATTCCAGATTTTACCGCAGGACTTCGAAATACCTTCAGCTGGAAAGGGGTTACCTTGAGCTTCCTGTTTGATTTCCGTCAGGGTGGTGATATGTGGAATGGTACCAAAGGGGCTTTGACCTTCTTCGGGATGTCTGAGCTGACAGAAAACCGTGGGGAGTCTTTCATTTTCAATGGGGTAACAGAAACGGGTGAGGTGAATACCAAACAAGTAACCCTCGACCAGGCCTGGTATCAGGATAATGGTGGCGGTTTCGGTTCTGTTGATGAGCATTTTGTGGAAGAAACTTCGTGGGTCAGACTAAGGGATGTTTCTCTTGGTTTTGATTTGCCAAGAAACTGGATACAGGGCGTGGGGCTGTCGAATGCCAACGTGACCTTTACAGGGCGTAACCTGTGGTTACAGACTTCCTACTCGGGCATTGACCCTGAGGCGAACCTTACAGGTACAGGAGGAAACGGGTTGTCACAGAATGCGGTGGGTATCGATTATTTCGTCAATCCAAATACCACCTCATATTCTGCTTCTCTGACCCTTACTTTTTAGTCCATATCATCCAAACTAAAAACCAAAGAAATGAATTTACTGAAAATAAATAAATCCCTGATCATGCTGCTCTGTCTTGCAGGCTTATGGTCCTGTGATTTTGGCGATCTAAATGTGGATCCCGCCAACCCCAACGATGCGGCGGTGCAAACCTTACTGCCGACCGTTCAGGTGCGGCAGGCTTATATGTACGGCGGGGACATTGCCCGCTATAATGGGCTGTTTACCCAACACCTTGCAGGAGTGAGCCGTCAGCACCTCGTTATTGGCAGGTATAATTTCACCAATTCTGATGTGAACTCGGCATGGAACCAAATGTATCGGGGAACTTTCCGTGATATGAAAGTGATCATTGATAAATCTGCTGTGAATGGGGCCAACCATTATTCGGCCATCACAAAAATCCTGCAGGCAGATATGATCGGTGTTGCCTCCGACCTTTGGGGCAATGTACCTTTTTCGCAGGCAGGGCTTGGCAGCGATAACCTTAACCCTGCTTACGATTCCCGGGATTCGATTTATATGTCGATACACCAGTTGCTTGCTGAGGCCCGTACCGCTTTGGCGCAACCTACAGAGATTCCTGTAACGGGCGATTTCTACTACGGTGGCGACGTCGATGCCTGGACGAAAGCAAGCTATGCGCTGGATGCCCGCTATTATTTGCACCGTGGGCAGCTGGATGAAGCACTGGCTGCTGTACAGCAAAGTTTTGATACTCCTGCGGATGACCTGGTTTTCGATGATTTTAGTGATTCGCCAACCACTTCACACCCTTTGCAGCAATTTGAAGAGCAGCGGGGAGATATCCGAATGGGAAAATTCTTTGTAGACCTTATGAAGTCGATCAACGACCCGCGATTGCCATTTTTCGCAGCCCAGTTCGATACCCTTGCTGATGGAAGTCCAAATTATGTAGGAGTTGCTGCTGGCGATGATAACGAGTCGGCCTCTTTGACAGGCCCATATTATAACAGTCGTGATGCCGTAGTGAACATCATTTCCTATGCTGAAACCAAGTTTATTGAGGCAGAAATCATACAACGACAAGGGGGAGACCCAACGGACGCACTCAAAGAAGCCATTACCGCCTCTGTGATGCAAGTAACAGGTGCTGCTGCCGATGCCGCATTTGTGGATGCGCAGGTAGCCGGCATTACCGATCTCGAAAGCCTGATCACGCAGAAATACATTGCTCTTTTCTATCAGCTGGAATCGTTCAACGATTTAAGAAGAACAGGATTTCCTGCACTGCAGCCAGCACAAGGGGCGAGTGTTGAACAATCGGAAGGCAAAATTCCAGAACGTTGGCCATATCCGATCAATGAGCGGCTGTTCAATGAAGATGTCTACAATGCCAATAATCCAGATGGCGCACCGTTGGCACCGAAATTAAGCTGGGAGTAATCACTAAAACTGAATTTACACATGAGATATATAAAATTATTGATGTTGTCTTTCTTTGTAGTGGCTTTTGCCGCCTGCGATGAAGAAGACTACTTTGAAGGAACCACCGATCTCCGCAAGCCAGAGGTGGTCATCAGTTTTCCTGACGGCGGCGGCTTTGAGCCTTTCGGGCAGACGGTCGATACCACCCAAACGGATTTTACGGTGAATGTGGAGGTCTCGGGCCCCCAGGCTGCTCAGGTTACCTCCTTGCAGGTAACGACTTCAGAAAGTGGCGGGCCAGTGGAGTCCATCGCTATTTCAGATGGAAAAGGAACCTTTTCTGGGACTTTGGCGGATTATGGCCTGAATGCAGAAAATGATAATGTAGTGCTCGTTTTTACCGAAAGCGCGACGCCTTCATCCAAAAACTTTGACATTACGGTGGTTGCTCCACCTGTACCTGAAGCACCATAGCGGGGCAGTATAAAATTTACATTTCAAAAAGGCAGATCAGTGATGGTCTGCCTTTTTTGTTTGTGCGGTTTCCTGGGGCGTGTTTAAAATTAAAATTCGGAACAAGAATTTGACGTATTACAGAAGGGGGGAAGGATTATTTTGAGAGAATAGCAGCCTTATTATTGGTAAATAGTTTCGAATCCATTCCAATAATCTGAAGTTGCCATAGGATGGTAAGTTTTTAAACACGCTCTTATACCATATTTGGTATGCTTTTTTCTCCCCAATTACCGTTGATGTAAAAATTAGCTGAAACAATATTTTTACTTTTTTGAATATGTATATTTGCAGCTTGATATATAAATATCTTGACCTAATTTATGAAAATGAATCCTATTAAAACCTTGCTGTTGGTGCTGTTTCTGGCATTGGGGCAGGCGGCCTTCGCACAAAATTTTTCTGTCAGTGGTTATCTGAAAGATGGTAAAACTGGCGAGGAGTTGCCTTTTGCCAATGTGGTGGTCAAAGGGACGACCACTGGTGTTACTACAAACGCCTATGGCTTTTATACCCTTACCCTCCCCGAAGGGGAATATGAACTGAATTATCAGTTTCTGGGGTACACCACCCTGACCAAGAAAGTCAGCCTAAACAAGAACATCAAATTTACAGCTGAGCTACAGCCTTCCACCAAGACACTCGAGGAAGTGGTGATTGAAGGAGAAGCAGCCAATGCCAATGTGGTGAAAAATGAAATGAGTGTGGTGGCACTGTCCCCAAAATCAATTTCTACGGTTCCCGTATTGTTTGGTGAAAAGGATATTCTCAAAACGATTCAGCTAATGCCGGGGGTATCCTCTACTGGTGAGGGGAATTCTGGTTTTTATGTTCGTGGAGGTAGCGCAGATCAAAACTTGATTATTCTCGATGAAGCTCCCGTTTATAATGCTTCGCACTTGCTGGGTTTTTTCTCTGTATTTAACTCTGACGCTGTCAAGAGCCTGAAACTCTATAAGTCGGGCATCCCTGCGCAGTATGGTGGACGTTTGTCTTCGGTACTGGATGTGAAAATGGATAATGGAAACGACCGTGAATTTGGCGGTGAAGGAGGCATTGGCTTGATTTCCTCCCGACTGACCCTGGAAGGGCCGATTAAAAAAGGGAAAGGATCATTTATTGTTTCAGGTCGTCGTACTTATGCAGATTTGTTCTTAAAGCTGAGCAGCAACGAGGGGATAAATCAGTCCAAGCTATATTTCTATGATTTAAACGCCAAAGCCAATTACCGACTCGGAGATAACGACCGAGTATTTCTTTCGGGCTATTTTGGCCGTGATGTTTTTGGTAATGGAGACCTCTTTGGCTTGCAATGGGGGAACGGAACGGGAACCCTGCGCTGGAATCATCTTTTCTCGGATCGATTCTTCTCCAACTCATCCCTGATTTTCTCTAATTACGATTATCAGATTGGGGTTAATTCTGGAAGTACACCGTTTACCATTACTTCAGGAATTCAAGACTGGAATTTTAAGCAGGATTTCGATTATTCATTTGCGAACAATAACCTGCTGAAGTTTGGTTTCAATATCATTCACCATACCTTCCAGCCTGGAAAGTTAGCACCGAAAGAGGGTAACTTCAGTTTTAATCCGATTACAGTTCCTGGCCGTGAAGCCTTAGAAACGGGTACCTATGTCACTTTCGAACAAAAACTCGGTGCCCGCCTACAGCTTAATTATGGCTTGCGTGTTTCCACTTTCTCCAATATTGGAGGAATGACAGAATACCAGTTTGCACCCGGCGGTGAAACGCCAACAGATTCCGTAACTTACGGAAATGGCGAACTTTACAACACCCAGGTAGGTATCGAGCCTCGTTTTAATGCCAATTTTGTGATTGACGAACAAAGTTCGGTGAAGGCTTCTTACGCCCGAACCTATCAGTATCTTCATTTGTTGAGCAATTCCACTGCGGGTTCTCCTACTGATGTATGGGTACCTACGACACCAATTATTAAACCAGAGTATGCGGATCAGGTGGCTTTGGGATATTTCAGGAATTTTGAAGAGAACAAATACGAAAGCTCTGTGGAGGTTTACTATAAGAAACTTTACAATCAGATTGATTACAAAAACGGGGCGGAAATTTTACTGAACCCTTTCCTGGAATCGCAATTGGTATTCGGAAAAGGATATGCCTATGGGATGGAACTTTTCCTGAAAAAGAAATATGGCAGATTCAATGGCTGGATTGGCTATACGCTTTCAACAACCCGACGAGAGTTTAAGGAGATCAACGATGGAAAGCCTTTTTCTGCAAGACAGGACCGCCGTCATGACATCTCTATTGTCGGGATGTATAAACTCAATGACCGCTGGGATTTATCCGCAACCTGGGTTTACAATACTGGCGATGCTGTAACTTTCCCTTCGGGATCTTATGTGATTGAAGACAAACAGGTGCCACTTTATACAGAAAGAAATGGGTACCGAATGCCTTCTTATCACCGAATGGATTTTGGGGCCACCTTCCACGGCAAAAAACATGAGCATTTTGAAAGCTCCTGGAATTTTTCTGTATACAATCTCTATGCACGATATAATGCCTATTTTATTCGCTTTGAAGACAATGAACAAAACCCTGAGGTTTCTGATGTGATTCAAACCTCTCTCTTTTCTTTGGTTCCAGCGGTTACTTATAATTTTAAATTCTAATGGGAAAGGTCATTCAATATTTATGTGGGCTGTTGGTCGTTGTTTTTGCACTCACCTCTTGCGATAAAAAAATCGATTTGCCATTAAGGGTGGGAGATCAGCGCTATGTATTGGAAGGTAATCTAAATGCCGGCGATACGGCCTATTTTACCCTGTCGAAAAGTGGTGCTTTTAATAATCCTGATATTGAGAAAGTCATTGGGGCTGAAATTACCCTGACAGATGAGGAAGGAAACAGCGAAAACCTGTTGGATTACAACGAAGGACGGTATGGTGGAACGAACCTTCATGGGAAAGAAGGAGAAACTTATCGGGTTAGGGTCAAGCATATGGGGCAGGTATTTAATGCCACGGCCACTATTCCCTTCAAGGTGAAAATTGACAGCCTGACGATCGAGGATGAGGAATTTACCTTCCCAGGGGAGGAGCCAATGAAGGAGGTCGCAATTCATTATACTGATCCCAAAGATGTTGATAATTTCTATCGGGTGAAAGTTACCGTGAATGGAGGAGATTACAACAGTATTCGTTTGTCTAACGATAAATTTTATGATGGGAAACAGACGGAATTTCGGGTTCGTGATTTGGATTTGATTCCAGGTGATACCATAAAAATTAAGTTAATGTCGATTGACGAGGGGACGCATGGTTTCTTTAATTCTTTAAGCGAAATCAGAAATCAAAACCCTGGTTCTGGTGTGCCATACAATCCTGAGAATAATTGGGACAACAATGGGCTCGGAAACTTTTCGGTCTCCAGTACCGACTCCTCCTATATTGTTTATCAGCCGGATATCAATCAGTAAAAATCTTAAAAAAAAGCCTGCTTTGAAGAGAAGCAGGCTTTTTTTTAGTTCGTAAAATGATGATAATCTACGCCGTCAATAGTGGTGAGATAATCGGAATGTTCATATAGAGACAAAATAATTGTATTCATCTCTTTGATTTGCCCATCGAAAACCATGTGGTCATATCTGTCAATAATAATGACCTTCTTATGGAAGAATGCAAGGGTATCCACTGGTTTTAAACCGGGGCTTTCTGCAAACGAGAGCGAAAGTGGTTGTACCAGGGAAATGATACATAATAGGATAGAAACGGCAGCGAAGGTTCTCTTAAGGAGGTGATTCATGATTGTTTTCGGTGGGTGTAATTATTTAAACTCAGATCGAAAACAAGTGGTTTGATTCTTGACCAAAATATAATCTTTGGCGACGTACTATTCGCTTTTTTTTACACCTTACTTGACTAAGGCCATCAATATTCAAAAGCAAAAGTTAGCCGTTTCCCATGTGGTGGTTCCGCGGTTTTATTTTTCGTAGGTGAAGGTTATCTCTGGAAATTTACGTTTGAATTCCTTCAGAAATGAGGGTAAATATGGTTCCTGATCTATTTGTTCTTTCAACAAACGAAAACCCATTTTCTGATAATTAGGCAAGGCGTTCGGGTGGTCAAATTCACAGGTATGCAACCAAACTTTTTTTGCCTGCTTGCGATAGGCCTGAACAATGCAAGTTTGGAGAAATACTTTACCGAGTCCCTTACCAGTAAATTCGGGAGTCAGTCCAAAGTAAACAATTTCTATCGCTTGATCCGGATGCAGGATATATTCTACAAATCCTGCAACTTGATCCTGATATTTCAAGAGGTATAAAGCGTGTTGATCAGCGGCTAAAAGTGCACGCAATTCCGTTGTTTTCATCAGAATTCTGCCCGTCCAGCCAAAGGGTGCGCCAACAGCTTGATAAATTTTTAAATACTCGTCAACGGTCGGCGACCAGGCACTGAATTGATAATCGGCAGGTAATGCGGGGAGGGTCGTGGAGCAGTCGGAGTGCTCCAGGTAAAATGTTTTGACAGGAATATGCTGATACATTGCGGAGGAATGAAAAAGGATGGCGTGCAATTGGCAGGCACGCTGTTAAAAATAATGCTAAAATGGTTATCGCAGGATTCGAGCGACATTTTGGTGCTCATCGAGGTATTTTTGGACGATGACCTTCATTGAGGTTGCTCCAATGTCTTCTAAACGAATATTTTCAGGGGCAATAAATAAGGCCTCGGAGATGTCATCTTCTGCATGGATGTGCTCCATGGAGTCCACTTTGCAAAGAAAGGTGATGTCTGTTGTGAAGTAGCTCAGCCCATTGAATGTGTATTCATTCGGTACCGAGCAGAAAAAATGCAACTGGTCAATTTCAAGGTTCAGCTCTTCTTTAATTTCTCGTCGAACAGCGGTTTCTGCAGACTCCATTGGGTCCACAAAGCCTCCCGGCAAGTCCAGTAAACCCGCCATTGGTTCAAATTTCCGACGAGTGAGTAGCAGCTCATTTTTTTCATTCAGAATAATGGCCGCCACTGCCGCAGAGGAATTGATGTAAAAAGTGAAACCACAATCCTGACAATGGAAATTTTTTCCTGCATAGGGGAATTTTTTTCCGCCACATTTTGGGCAATAGGAAATTTGATCTTTGGGGTGTGTTGTTGACATGAATGCTCGCTTTAGAAAGCCAATTTAACGGGCTTCCTGAAATTTTTCGGCATCTTTCGTCCCTTTTTTTATACCCAGTGTTAAATATTTCATCACGGATTTTTTAAGATCGTTCGGGACGAAAGGTTTGGTGATGGCGCCGTTCATTCCTGCGGATTCAATACGGCTTTTGACTTCCGCAATTGCAGAGGCCGTCAGGGCAACAATAGGCGTGTTGGTGTTGAATTTCCGAATTTCTGTGGTTGCTTCATAACCATTCATTTCGGGCATCTGAAGGTCCATTAATATCAAATCATAATTGTTCTTTTGCGCCATTTCCAGCGCTATCTGCCCATTTTCAGCAACCTCATAGGGCAGGGCCCAGTTTTTCAGGAATTGCGTAGCCACCTTCACATTAAATGGATTGTCTTCGACCAAAAGGATCTTTTTATGCGCATAAGAGACATTTTCCTCCTCCTGATCAAGCTTGGTCAGGGTTTCGTATTCCTCCTCGCTGCTTGGCAGTAGCTCAAGGGTAAAACGGAAAGTGGAACCTGCCCCCAAAGTACTGCTCACCTCGATATTGGAGTTCATCAGTCGCAGCAGTTTTTTGGTAATACTCAAACCCAGCCCCGTACCGCCAAATTTTCGGGTGGTAGAGCTTTCCGCCTGTTCAAAATCCATGAATATTTTATCGATATTCTCTGGATGAATCCCCACTCCCTGATCTTCAACTTCAAAAGTGATATGATTATCGCCGATGGATTCGTTCATAAATACCCGAATTTCAATCAGGCCTTCCTCTGTGAATTTAACCGCGTTGCTCAATAGGTTATTGATGACCTGCGCAACTCTTGTTGGGTCTCCTTTGAGGATTTTTGGAATCGCTGGATCGACCATCAATTTTATGGTATTGTTTCTTTCAGTGGCTTTAAAAGTATTGGCCTCTTTGATGTTTTTCAGGTGCTGCACCAGGTTGAAGGGGATATGTTCAATGTCTAATTTTCCTGCCGATATCTTGTTATAGTCGAGGATGTCATTGATCAAAGAAAGCAAGCTGTCTGCCGAAAATTTCATGATGTTTAAATTCTCCACCTGTTCCTTTTTAGGGTCGGAATCAATGAGCAAATTGGTGATTCCAATCACGGCATTCAAAGGGGTACGGAGCTCATGGCTCATTGAGGAAAGAAAATTTTCTTTGGATTTCGACATGGCCTCCGCGGCACTTTTTGCTTCTCTTAAAGAGGCCTCCGTTTGCCTCCGAACGGTAATTTGGGAAAGTAGCTCCTGGTTTTTCTTTTCCAGGTTTTCATGAAAATACTGTTTCTGTTTCAGTATGGTGAAGCTGTAGACACAAATCAGCAAAAAACAAAAGATGATATTACTGAGCACTAATGGCATCAATTCATTGGCAATGGCAGGGTCTTGCTGATAAATCTTATAGGAGATGTCGCAAACTAATCCAGTGAAAATGATAAAATACGATATGATGATGTGCGTGCGCTGCTTGTAAGTAAAAAACAGCAGGGGCAATAAAATAATGGGGAAGAAAAAGATGAAAATATGTGATTTTGCCTCCAGGATAATCGAAAACATTCCCACGGAAAAAGTGGAAAGAATGATTAATAGATAGCGGGCAAAGGTGGTTTTTTTTAGGTGATTAATCAGTGGAATGGTCAGAAATGTTAATGAGGTTAACAGGCAGGCCACCGCGAGGTATTCGTATTCAACGGATTGATTAAAGTAAAAAGTATAGGGGAAGATGATCAGCCCCAAAATGATACCAATAAAATTCGAAATTTTGGTTTTTCTGGCTTGGTCTGAAATTAAGGTGTTGTTATTTTCTAATTGAAAAGTAGCGCTTTCGGACATACAAGGCTGAAGATTTAGGTAGATTAAACGCAGTAACTAATTTAGTTTATATATGCTGTTTAGGCACAACAGACAATGACTAATCATTTTTTATTAACTAATATGATGAATTTAAGTTTTAAAGGATCAAATAAATCGATGCTTTATGGTTATTTAAATTTTTTTCATCAATAAGCAGCGGATTCTGTGTGCCTCAGCGAGCATGTTTTAAGGATTAATGATTATATTATTTAGAAAAATAAATAGGAACGCTATGAGGAATATTACAGTAATAGGTGCCGGGACAATGGGCAACGGCATCGCTCACGTTTTTGCGCAAAGTGGTTTTAAGGTATGTTTGCTTGATGTCAGTGATCATGCGCTGGAAAAGGCCATAAATACCATTCGTAAAAACCTTAATCGTTTGCTTGAAAAAGAGAAAATCACGAATGAGCAACTGGAGTTGACCCTTAGCAATATTACGCTGCAAACGGATATGAAAACGGCGGTTCAGGAGGCAGAATTAGTCATTGAAGCTGCAACAGAGAACATTCAGGCAAAGTTCAGTATTTTTAAGCAGCTCGGGCAGCTGGTCGGAAATCAGGTGATCTTGGCTACCAATACTTCCTCGATATCAATAACCAGTATTGCCAGCCAGGTCGAGGCGCCTGAACGCGTGATCGGTATGCATTTTATGAATCCTGTGCCTATTATGAAGCTTGTGGAGGTTATTCGTGGCTACAATACCACTGACCAGACAACTGAGACCATTATGGCATTAAGCGCACAACTGGGGAAGACGCCCGTGGAGGTGAATGATTATGCGGGCTTTGTAGCCAATAGAATCCTGATGCCCATGATCAACGAAGCGATCATCAGTTTGCAAGAGGGGGTGGCTGGTGTGGCGGAAATTGATACCGTCATGAAACTGGGAATGGCGCACCCGATGGGGCCTTTGCAATTAGCAGATTTCATAGGCCTGGATGTATGTCAAAGTATTTTGGAAGTGATGCACGAAGGCCTTGGAAACCCGAAATATGCACCTGCTCCTTTATTGAAAAATATGGTGATGGCAGGGAAGTGTGGCGTTAAATCGGGGGAAGGCTTTTATGATTATTCAGAAAGTAGAAAGGCGGAAAAGCTCGCCAAGCGTTTTCAAAAGTAATTTTAAATCAATTTCTGCAATCTGATTTTGCAGGAGGGGACTAAGTTTTGTAAACATGCTCTAAGTTTTCAATGGCCTTAGGTAGCTTTTCTGCCTGAGGCTTTTTTGTGTAGAATTGTAGAAGTTGAACAATTAATAGGTCTGTTTGGGTTACATAATAATAAGTAGGTGCTTAAAATGGCTTTTTAGCATATTTTTAGGGGATTGGGAAAGCCATTTTACTTATTCGGCTGTTATATAGGTGTCGGTATTCAGTTTGTGGAATTTTACAGAGGGCGTAAGTCCTCGGTCAGCAGCAATGATCCGATGTAATAATTTATCGTTTTATCCTTAAATGAACCTATATTATGCAACGTCAGGTGATTTATCTTACGAACGGATATATGTCCCCAAGGGCAAGATTTCTCTTGTTGGCCATTCTTGGTGCCGCTTTTGTTGCGGTCAGTATATTATCCTTAATTTTCATGAGTGATAAAGATGGGATCTTCATTGCCTTCATGTCGATGTTGTTAGTTGCTGGGGGAATTATGCTTGCAGATGCTTATCTCTTGCGGCCAGGTTCTCGCTCGATGCCTCGATACGAAGTAGATGATGATCAGATTTTGATTATCAATGATGAGATCAGTGGACGGGATACGATTTATGCCAGCGATATCAAGCAAATACATTTGGCCTCTTTTGAGGTGATCGTCGATTTTTTCGAGCAGGATCGTTTGATTATCAGCATTGCAACCGAAGATGCTGAGGTGTCCAAAGAGGTGAAATCAGCAAT
Organism: Persicobacter psychrovividus; assembly: GCF_036492425.1. Lineage (NCBI taxonomy): Bacteria > Pseudomonadati > Bacteroidota > Cytophagia > Cytophagales > Persicobacteraceae > Persicobacter > Persicobacter psychrovividus. Next base: position 2,070,725 of record NZ_AP025292.1, on the reverse strand, counting down.
TTTTACCTTTGCTTCAGAAAATAATATTCCTGTTATCGGTGGATGATCTATCGACTGCGCCTCGCGATTGAATAATATTCCTGAAAAAAACAAAAGCCATTGGTAGATACCAATGGCTTTCTTCTTTAACACCTTTTCGAACGGAAATCAGCAAATTGAGGATTTGTTCATGATCCTCAGCCTTCAACACTTTAAAGGTAAACTTAATTTTGTAATAATGAAAAAATGAGGCTAAAAAAATACACTTATTTTTAAATATTTTTTTGAATGCGTCACTATTGTTGCTGATGTAGCATAATGCAATTCGTTTGATTAAATCATCAGGAGGCTTAGGATGAGCCAGGGGAGCAATGCACTCAGGAGGTTGATGGTAGAGTTGTTCGCCCAGGCTTGCCCGCTAAAGTGCTGTGTGGCTGCATTATGACAATGGGTTTTTTCAGTCAGGTGGCCATTTCTGCAAAGGTATTTTACTTGCAGAATTTTGCCAAGTAGGCTGTCGAGTAAAGCACCTGAGAAGCTGATGGCCGTGATCGTGAGTATGGTGACGGGCATGGCGGAAGGAATCAGTGCAAAAGCCAAAATGCCCATGATTAGCCCACCGACTGCAGCTGCAACCAGGCCGATGAGGCTTACGCCACCTGATAAACCCTGGGTGATGGGCTTCCAGCTGAGGAGGTCAAAAGTTTTACGTTTTTTATAGGTGCCAATTTCTGAGCTCATGGTGTCGGCAAGGTGAATGCCCACTGTGCCGAAGTATAATATTAAAAGTGGCACCGACATATATATATAATATAGGATGATGGCAAGTAGGGGTGTTAGTCCATTAGCCAAGACTTGCTGAGCTGTTCGCGCGTGTTCCTCCTGATGAATATTTTGGATAGGGTTGGGGTGAAACTTTGATAATGCTGAGCCGATGACAAAGAACAGTAAAAGCGGCAGGTCGGCCGTCAGCCCGCCGCAATAATGTATTCCTGTTCCCAGCAACACCATAGCGAAGCACCCGTCAATAGTGGTGCTCTTTTTTTTGTAAGCAACCAGGGCGATAATCATAGATATTGGAAGGCCGAGATAGGGGGAGATGGAAGGAATAAGCATCCGTTGAGTTGATTTCAGGGTAAAATTGTATCCCAATTTAGTCAAAAAAAATAAAATGGTGCCTCGCTGAGACGCTATTTGCTATTCGGGGGGACCTGCCAGAAAGGTGATATATGCCACTCAGAGGGGTGTTTGGCAATAAATGACAAAAAATGGCTGCAATCTGATAAGAATCTTGCATCCTAAAGCGGTTGGCGCTCCTAACTTAATATTTTCAATTTCGCTTTGCTAATCACAGAGGTTAACAAAACACTTTGTATAGTTAAGAAAACAAATTTTGGTTAGTTGATTGGACTCACGGATGCTAAAAAGTTTTAGGATGAGATAGTATCCTGAAGATGAGAGGTGGTGAGCTGATGCCCTTATGTAGGTGAACTGGGCATCATGTAAAAAGGGCACCCTTGGTGGGGTGCCCTTACTTTTTTAATGAAAATACTTAATGCTTTTCGTAAACAGTAGGAAGCTCAATCGCCTCCATTTGGCCTGCATCGTTAATTGCCTTAAGCTTGACCATTTTTAATTCATTGACCAAAACAGGGTCGTATTTTACCGCAACGCGGATATAGTTTTCTGTAAAACCAAGCATATGGCCATCATGCACTTCGTCTTCAAACAAGACGGTATGGGTTGCACCGATATGCTGCTGGTAAAACTGATTTTTCTTTTTCTCAGAAAGAATGCGTAGCATTTTTGCCCGACGGCTCCGCTCTTTTACAGGTACCGTACCAGGCATCTCGACGGCCTCGGTGTTGGGTCTTTCAGAATAAGGGAACACGTGCAGGTAGGAGATCGGCAATTCGTTCAGGAAATTATAGGTTTCCAGGAATAATTCCTCTGTTTCCCCAGGGAACCCAACAATAACATCCACACCAATACTACAGTGCGGCATTAATGATTTGATTTTCTCGACACGGTCTGAATAAAGATCTCGCTTGTAACGGCGCTTCATCAGTTTGAGGATCTCCGCACTTCCCGATTGAAGAGGAATGTGGAAATGAGGGACAAACTTTTTAGATGCTTTGGTGAACTCAATCAGTTCGTCGGTCAGTAAATTAGGCTCAATGCTTGAAATTCTTATCCTTTCAAGGCCTTCTACTTGGTCTAAGGCTTTCACTAAATCGACAAACTTATCCTCACGCTTGCCATTTCGAATACCGAAATCGCCTGTATTAACGCCTGTCAGTACAATTTCTTTTACCCCTGCCGCTACAATTTCATTCGCCGACTTGATAATGTTTTTAATGGTGTCGGAGCGACTCGCGCCACGTGCCATAGGAATAGTGCAGTAAGTACATGGGTAATCGCAGCCATCCTGAATTTTCAGGAACGTACGTGTACGGTCATTCAAAGAATAGGCATTGTGATATTCAAGGGCGTCCTCGATATCGGAATAATATACCTGAGCCAGTTTTTCCTGTGTAAAAGGGTCGATCTTTGGCTGGAAATTCTCATCCAGAATATCCAGTAAACGGAACTTCTCTTTTGCACCAAATACGGCATCCACCCCAGGTATGGTCGCAATTTCCGTAGGCTTGAGCTGAGCAAAACAGCCCAGTATGGCAACATATCCTCTTGGGTTGATCTTCATCGCCTCCTGTACAACCTTGCGGCATTTCTTGTCCGCATTATCGGTTACCGAACAGGTATTGATAATAAAGATGTCAGGGTTGGCTTCGAAATTAACTTTAGTATAACCTCTTTCCTCGAAATTTCGAGCAATAGTAGAAGTTTCCGAAAAGTTAAGTTTACAGCCGAGAGTATAAAACGCAACTTTTTTCATAGCCTGCAAAGGTAGTTGTTTTTTACTCTAATTCACCCGATTATGTACTGAAAATAACAGGAAGATGATGGCTTGTTAGAATTATTATTTTTTAAATTTATATCATTCAATACCTCAAATTGCGATTTTGGAAATACAACCGACTTCCCATTGTGAACATTAAGAAAATAGCAGTTTTTGAGTGCTATATTAAAAAGATGGTAAATGTTTGTGTGGGGTGTTTTTTTGACCAATTGTGATTGATATATTGCATATGTAATAAAATCAGGCTTATATTTGAGCCGTAAATACAGCCGTGATATTTCAAATTCGGAAAATCACGTTAATTTTCAACCCTACAAGAACTGAAATGGCACATTTGAGATTCAAAGCGCTTGAAGAGCTTTCTAAAAGATCCGCAGTAGCAGTGGACGAACCTGCTCAACCAATTTCTTCCTATTTTGGCGTAAATTCATTTGACTTAGACAAAATGAAGCGCACCTTGGCTCCTGAAACATTCAAAAAAGTAAAGGATGCGATCCAGAATGGTAAAAAAATCGACATGGAAACTGCTGATGCCGTAGCGGCCGCAGTAAAACTATGGGCGATGGAAAAGGGGGTTACGCACTACACACACTGGTTCCAGCCATTGACTGGTTCTACTGCAGAGAAGCATGATTCATTCTTCGACGCGTTTTCAGGTCTTGAGCGTTTGAAAGGTGAGGCTTTGGTTCGTCAAGAGCCAGATGCATCTTCATTCCCTAACGGTGGTATCCGTTCAACTTTCGAAGCACGTGGTTATACGGCTTGGGATCCATCATCTCCAATCTTTATCTTCTCTAATACACTTTGTATTCCAACGGTATTTGTTTCTTATACCTCAGAATCTTTGGATTTCAAAGCACCATTATTGAAGGCAATCGAAGCTGTAGATAAGGCTTCTGTACGTGTGGCTCGTTACTTCGACCGCAATGTGAATCATATTACAGCTTCTTTGGGTTGTGAGCAAGAGTACTTTGTGATCGACAAAGGCTTGTATTATTCACGTCCTGATTTGGTAATGTCGGGCCGTACGTTGTTCGGACATTCTCCAGCACGTGGCCAGCAGTTGGATGATCACTACTTCGGTACGATCGCTCCGCGTGTATTGGCTTACATGAAAGATTTCGAAATCGAGGCTTTGAAACTGGGTATTCCTGTTTCTACTCGTCACAATGAGGTAGCACCTTCTCAGTTTGAGGTAGCGCCATTGTTCGAGGAAGTAAACAAAGCTTCGGATCATAATAAATTATTACAAGACTTGATGGACAAAGTGGCAGAGCGCCATGACCTGAAAGTATTGTTCCACGAAAAACCATTTGCCAACTTGAATGGTACTGGTAAGCACAACAACTGGTCTTTGATTACAGATACAGGGGTTAACTTGCTTCAGCCTTCTTCTTCGGCACGTGAAAACTTGCAGTTCTTGACTTTCTTCGTGAACACGATCAAAGCAGTTCATGAGCATGCTGATTTGCTTCGTGCATCTACGGCATCTGCAGGTAACGATCACCGTTTGGGTGCAAATGAAGCACCTCCAGCAATTATTTCTGCTTTCATCGGTCAGCAATTGTCTGCTGTATTGGATGAGTTGGAGAACAATGGTAATGTTGAAGTTGGTAAAGGTGACAACATGTATATGAAATTGGGTATCGATAAGATTCCTGAAATCTTGTTGGATAATACTGACCGTAACCGTACATCACCATTTGCATTTACAGGTAACAAATTTGAGTACCGTGCAGTAGGTGGCGACGCAAACTGTGCAGGACCAATGTCTGTATTGAATGTGATTGTAGCTGACCAATTGGAGCAATTTGCTGATGAGGTAGATGCTGCAGTAGAAGGTGGTAAAGAAAAGCGTTTGGCGATTGTTGAAGTACTTCGTCGTTACATTAAGGAGTCTAAAGCTGTTCGTTTTGAAGGCGATGGTTACTCTGACGAGTGGGTTGTTGAGGCAGAAAAACGTGGTTTGCCAAACATCAAAACTACGCCTGAAGCATTGCAAGCTTATACTTCTGAGCGCGCAGTGAAATTGTTCGGAAAGCATGGTGTGTTGTCTGAGCGTGAGCTACATGCACGTGTGGAGATCCTTCAGGAGAAATATATCAACAAGATTCAGATTGAGTCTCGTGTGATGGCTGATTTGGCTGCAAACCACATCATTCCTACAGCAGTTCAGTATCAAAACAAATTGATCACAAACGCTAAAGGATTGAAAGAACTTGGTTTGGACAATACGGATATCGTTTCAACAATTGAGAAAATCAACAAGCACCTTTCTACTTTGAAAGTAGCGATCACCAACATGACTAACGCCCGTAAGGAAGTGAACATGATTGAGGATGCAACTGAAAAAGCGAAAGCATACTGCTTCGGTATCAAAGAGAAATATTTCGAAGATATCCGCCACGCAGTTGACAAATTGGAATTATACGTGGACAATGAGGATTGGCCATTGACAAAATACCGTGAATTGTTATTCTTGCGTTAATCGTAAGGCCTGACAATTTTTCAAGAACCTCTGATTTCGGTCAGAGGTTTTTTTATGTCCAAAAAGATAGGAATCCTGAGTGGGTTCAGCAGGGTTTTTAAAAAGTAGGTTAAGCTTTGCGTTGGAGGACAGAGTAGGGGAGTTAAGCCTGATCATCCCGTCGTTTGACTAACGGTTAGGGTTCATTTTCATTCTAAATATTACAATGCCTGAAGAGTGATGTCCTGTATTTATCGATGCTTGCGCAGCAAAAAAATACAAGGCATTTGGCGGCGTGAGATTTTTTTCAAAAATGAAAAGTAAATAGGCTGTTGTTTATTCTGCGGAGGTGTTCATTTTACTGCTTTTATGAATTTGATAGGCGCCGAATGCTACGCCCAAAATAATTAAATAGGCAATGTCTGTGTCAATAGGCACACTGGTGGTGCAAAATGCGGGCGGCATAGCTGCTCCTGAAGAGGTCGTTCGATCGGCTTGAGATTGTGATCTTTGCGCTCTCGCAGCACTTGAAGAAGCGGCCGAGTTCGTTCGCTCGATGGATTGCCTTGTAGGTTGCCGTTGGGCAGTACAAGGCATTGAGGTTGCGGCTATTAATAGAATAGCGCAATGCCCAATGATTAGTTTTTTTAACATCAGTATAGGTGGTGGTGTAAGGTTTGATTTGATCTGTGATTAAAATTAACGTGTAAGAATAATGAATAGATTCTATATTTTTGTAAAAAAAAGGATCAACAGGCCAGTTTTTAGATGAGTTAGAATCAATTAATTACTAAAAACATATTGAATGTAGCTTATTTAATATTGAATAATCTTACATTAATTTATTGTTGCGAGTGGATGCCGCAGTGTCCAGAAAAGTAACCCTCATGATTGCCAGAATTTGGAGATTCTTTAATTAGACAAAAAAAGACCCAAGCTTATTGCTTAGGTCTCTTTGTGGTGCTGAGAAATAATCAGCTTAAAATAGTCTGATGAAATGCCCTTTAAAAACAATCATCGGTAGTAATTGCTGTATGTAGGGGTGGGCCTTATGTGTTCATTTTTAGCTATGCGATGATCTCATTGCTTGCTTCAATAGCCTGTAGGATATCTGCGGAGATATCATCAATGTGCTCAAGACCACAGGAAATTCGAATAAGCCCATCGGTGATTCCGACAACAGCGCGCTCTTCTGGAGAGAGTTTGGAGTGTGTTGTAGAAGCTGGATGAGTCGCGATGCTTCGGCTGTCTCCAAGATTGGCAGTTAAGCTAAGCATTTTTAGTGAATCCAAAAATCTCCGGCCACGCTCCACGCCTCCTTTGATTTCAAAAGACACGATGCCGCCGCCAAGCTTCATTTGTTTTTTCGCCAAGGCATACTGTGGGTGAGAAGGCAGGTGTGGGTACTTCACCCAATTGATTTCCTCGTTCTCCTCCAAAATCTCAGCCATCCGCAAAGCATTTGCGCAATGCCTATCCATGCGTACAGCCAGTGTTTCCAAAGATTTTGAAATAATCCATCCGTTAAAAGGGCTTAAAGCCGGGCCGGTATGTCTGCCAAAGAAACGCACCTTTTCAATCAATTCCGCTTTACCTAAAATCACCCCTGCAATTGTTCGTCCTTGCCCATCTAAAAATTTTGTGGCTGAATGGGTTACAATGTGTGCGCCAAATTCGGCAGGATTTTGCAGGTAAGGCGTCGCAAAGCAATTGTCCACATTAAGAATCAACTGGTGCTTCTCCGCGAGCTGCCCTAAAGCCGAAAGATCGAGGATGTCCAGTGCAGGGTTGGAAGGTGTTTCCACAAAAATCATTTTCGTTTCTGGGCGAATATGCTGCTCCCATTCTTCGATAGGGGTGTTCACATCCACATAGGTGTGTGTTACGCCCCATTTGGGCATTATCTGCGTCAGGATTTGGTGCGTACTGCCAAAAAGCGATCGGCTGGCAAGAATGTGGTCCCCCGAGGAAACAAATGCGGCGATACTGGTGAACATGGCTGCCATACCAGAAGCGGTGGCAAAGCCGTCTTCAGTGCCTTCCATTTGGCACAGTTTGGCTATCATTTCATTGTTGTTCGGGTTGGAGTAACGGGTGTAAATGTCTCCTTCCTTTTCACTGGCAAACTGCGCTCGGGCATCCTCGGCATCATCAAACACAAAGGAGCTTGTGGTGTAAATCGGAACAGCATGTTCGCCATGTGGGCTTCGTTCTGTTTGAGTACGAATAGCGTTGGTTTCAAATTTCTTCTTTTCCATGAGGGTTGATGGCTTGTTTGATTGTTGTTGGGTAATTAAGCAGGGAGGATCTCGAAGCTGTAGGTGATTTCAGCCGTTTTCGAAAGCATGATCCCCACGGAACAGTATTCCTCATTGGAAAGCTTGACCGCCTTTTCTACCTTGGCGGCATCAAGTTCACCAAATGCCTTATAATGTAAATGAATTTTTGTCCAAACATTGGCTTTGCCTTCCGGGCTGCGTTCGCCAGAAACACTTACCTTAAGATCTTGTAATGGCTGACGCTGTTTTTTCAAGATACTGATCACATCAATGCTTGAACAACCCGCAACCGCCGCAAGCAACAGTTGCATCGGGCGCATCCCCTGGTTTTTTCCACCAATTTCTGGCGACCCATCCAATTCTATAGTGTTTCCTTCGCCGTTATCGGCTTTCATATGATAGGCGTCGTCAAGTCTGTATAGTTCCATATTGTATTTGATATTATTATTCAGTGTAAAATAGTTGCCGTCAGCAGGAATAGCAAAGTTGAGGACAACAAAAAACAGAAATAATGATTGATGTGAAATCTTGCCATCGAAAATTTGGTCTGTCAGTAAAATTCATCCGGAAATGACGGCCTAAATTTGGTTGGTTTTCTTTATCAGGGCTCGTTTTTACTTGATGTGTCCGCTAATCGGTAAATTTGGGCACCTGCCGAAAAAATTAACCAACACCATTTTTGTGGTCTGACAACAGCAGTGCTTTGAATTTTCCCTGACATTGATTATTTTCTTGTGGCCAATGTTTGGTGAGCCAAAAGCAGGGAAAGCGCTTTGTGGGGTTTATTTTTTCACTCCTCAGCGGATTTATTGATAAATTCCTTAGGCTTTATTCATTTTTGCCTAAATTGACATCTACCTTTAAACCTATTGAAAAAACCTTATCACCATGAAAGAAATTACAGTACAGCAACTCAAAAGTATGATAGATGCAGGCGAGGACTTTCAGCTTGTCGATGTCCGCGAACCACATGAATATGAGTTGACCAACATTGAAGGAGAATTGATCCCTTTGGGAGAAGTAGCGGCAAGAGCTGATGAAGTGGAAACAGACAAGAAAGTCGTTGTGATGTGCCGTTCAGGGAAGCGAAGTGCTACCGCTATTGAGTATCTTGAAGATACCACAGGGCATGAAGAATTGTATAACCTTGTCGGTGGAATCTTGGCTTGGGGACGTGAAATAGACGATAAAATCGTTCAATATTAACGTTATTAGTGACTCATTTTCCTGCCTTTTCATTGCCATAGTTTCCTTTTTGAAGTAAATTTTAAGGCAGTATTGTTTTTGCGTGTAGTGAGTGATGTTTAGTGAAGATTTGATAATCAGTCTGTTATGTTTTGCTTGCGGTTTTTAGTGGATTTTTCTGTTAAAAATTGTGGTGCATATTAATTAAAAACAATATATCTTAGTGTCTTTAATTGAGAACAGGCTTCAATATATATATGCTTTTGGAATTTGAAAAACCCATAGTAGAGCTTGAAAGCAAGCTTGCGGATATGAAACAACTCGCCGTAGATAGCGGGGTAGACGTATCGGATGCGGTCCATAAATTAGAAACAAAGATTCAATCATTAAAGGTTGAAACTTACCGTAACTTAACAAGATGGCAACGTGTGCAAATGTCACGACATGCTGATCGTCCTTATACTTTTGACTATATTCACGAGATCACTGATGAGTTCGTGGAAATTCATGGTGACAGGAATGTAGCAGATGACAAAGCAATGGTCGGTGGATTCGGGCGTATTGGTGAGCAAACTTATATGTTCATTGGTCAGCAAAAAGGCCGAAATACCAAAGATCGTCAGGAACGCCGCTTCGGGATGCCTAACCCTGAAGGCTATCGCAAAGCTTTACGCCTGATGCGTATGGCTGAGAAATTTGACAAGCCAATTGTTTGTTTGATCGATACTCCTGGTGCGTTCCCTGGTCTTGAGGCTGAGGAACGAGGACAGGGCGAGGCAATTGCGCGTAACCTGAAAGAGATGTTTTCTTTGAAGGTGCCTGTGATCTGTATCGTTATTGGTGAAGGTGCCTCTGGTGGTGCCCTTGGGATCGCTATCGGTGACCGCGTGATGATGCTGGAAAACACCTGGTATTCAGTGATTTCACCTGAATCTTGTTCATCAATTTTGTGGAGAAGCTGGGATTTCAAGGAACAAGCTGCTGAAGCATTGAAACTGACTGCCGACGATATGCATTCTTTTGGCTTGATTGATGAGATCATCCCTGAACCGTTAGGTGGTGCCCATACGAATATCAAAGCGATGGCACGGACTTTGTCGGATACTATCCACAAGGCATTCACGGAATTAAATGCTTTATCTCCTGAAGAGCGGATTATTCAGCGTATTGATAAATTCTCTAACATGGGCGTTGTTCAGGAAGCATAATTTTGCAATAAAAAAGACAGTGACCAAAATACAAGAAAGCCGTGTTCCTTGAAGGACACGGCTTTTTCCATTTTATTTATTTTGAAGATGAAGTTACACGTAATAGACGCAGGAGATTTTAAACTGGATGGTGGTGCGATGTTTGGTGTTGTTCCCAAAAATTTGTGGGGTAGATATGTGGAGGCTGATGAGCGAAATTTGGTTCCTCTAAAAATGCGTTGCCTGTTAATCGAGGATGGCGATCGTAAAATTTTAATTGACACGGGCCTGGGAAACAAGCAGGCGGAAAGCTTTTTCAAGCATTATCATTTGTTTGGCGACGGTACCCTCTTGGGGTCCCTGGAGAAAGTAGGGGTTTCTCCTGAAGACATTACCGACGTTTTTATCACTCATTTTCATCTTGATCATGCTGGCGGAGCCATCGTACACCATGGCCCAGACAATACACCTGCCTACCAATTTCCAAATGCAAAATACTGGACCAACCGCAGGCATTGGGAATGGGCCACGAAACCTAACCCACGGGAGGCGGCTTCCTTTCTGAAGGAAAATATCTTACCGATTGAATCCCTCGGGCAGATGCATTTTGTAGAAGACGGGGCTGATTTCCCTTTTGAGATTATCTTTTCTGATGGGCATACAGAAGGGCAAATGTGCCCTAAAATCAGAATTGGAGATCAAACATTGATATTTATGGCTGATTTTCTGATGCCGACCGTAGCACATATTCCATTGGCGTGGGTGGTTGGTTATGATACCCGCCCGTTGCTTACCTTTGATGAGAAAAAAGCATTCCTGCAAGAAGCAGCAGATCAGCAGTATTTGCTGTTCATGGAACATGATATTAAGGTAGAGGTATGCACTGTTAAGCATACTGAAAAAGGCGTCCGCCTTGATAAAAGTATGACACTTGCGGAAGCGCTTGCTGATTGTGCCTCCGTTGTTACCGCATAATTTCAGTAAAATATAGGGCAAAAAAAAGCACGGTTTCCAACTGAAGAAACCGTGCCACCTTTCTGTGGTTCAGAAAGCAAAGCAATCATTAGAGAATTAGGATTTATCTTTCGACTTTGATAGAATCGGGGCTCATCCAATGCCCTTAATTAAACGAACTAGGAATCATAAGTTGAGGCTGACAGGCAATGTAATGCCCGTATAAATGTTTTAGGCCCAAAGGCGGTACATCCAACCATTTGCTGCAGTCTTTTTAAGGAAACTTGAACAATATAATCACTTTTTTTTATACGAATATTTTCTTGTAATTATTCCTACAAACCTGCGAATAGATTGATCCACAGTAGTTTTTATGATTAACTTCAGTTTTTTAAATGATAAACTGCCTCTGATTAGACTAACGTTTGCCGTGCTTTCTGGTTGTTAATTCGTTTCTAAATTTGTAAAATAATAGAAATATATTTTTAGAAATCAGTCTGAAATACCCATGACAAGTCAAACAACATCGCCATTAGTACAATCTTCAGATCTGCACCTGCAAGTGGAAGATCAACGCCTGTTCATTAAACAATGGCATGCCCCCACACCGAAGGCGATGATGTTGTGTGTTCATGGAGCCATGGAAAACGGGAAGATCTTTTATTCCAAAGGCGGTCGTGGTTTTGCGCCTTTTATGGCACAACAAGGTTATGAGGTTTTTGTGGTGGATCTTTCGGGGCGGGGAAGAAGCGAGCCCACAGCAGGCAAGGGGCATCGGGCGGATCAGACCTTTGCGATCACCACAGAGATTCCTGCAGTGCTTATCCTGATGCAGGAAAAATTTCCCTCCCTGTCATTGCACCTTGCAGGACATTCATGGGGCGGGGTTTTAATTCTTGCGGCCATGGCAAGAAGTCTCGAATCCTTGCGGCCGAAAATTAAGTCCATGATTTTCTTTGGCAGCAAAAGAAGTTTAAAAATTAAAACCCTTCAGAAACGTATTCAGGTCGATATTTTTTGGTCAAGGATTTTTCGGCTTTATGCACAGCTGAAAGGCTACTTTCCTGCCAAAGAATTGCGGATTGGATCCGACAACGAGCCCTTGGCGTTTTATACCCAAGTGGTGGATTGGGTGAATGCTGAGGCATGGCAGGCGCATGATATTCCGCTGGATTATGCTGCGGCTTTGCAGAAAATAGGATTGCCCCCAACACTTTATCTGGCGGGGAAGAAGGACCTGCTCCTCGGGCATATTGATGATGTAAAACGACTGAAAGCGGAAACTGGAGCGGCAAAGGCGGAAATCTGGTGGCTTGCTAAATCAGCGGGATTTCAGAAGGATTATGGGCATATCGATATGTTGACCGCCCGATCTTCGGTCAATGATCATTTCCCTAAAATCAGTGAATGGATTGACAATCAGCCTGATAATGGGTTTTAATTCGTTAATATTTGGGTGGAAATTTAGACATTTTCTTTTTTTTTAGTACCTTGTTTTTGAAATATTTAAGGAGGCATTTAACCTATTGAAAGCCTTTGATTCCTTCATTTTCAAACTCAAAAGACGATGAAATTTTTCGCTGATAATTTAAAATACCTCCGTAAAGCACGGAAACTTACACAGGAAAAATTCGGATTAGCCATCGGGATAAAAAGATCGACCTACAAGGATTACGAAGTAGGAAAAACGAAACCTGACTTTTCTGTTTTATGCAAGATTGCCGATTTCTATAAAGTTACTCTTGACGAACTTATCCGAAAAAATATTCCGAGCATCGGTCTTGAAAATCTGGAATCACAGGATCATAATTCCATCATGAAACCCTTAGAGCGTGTTTTGGCTTTGTCTGTGGATTTTCAGGGGGAGGAAAATATTGAGTTTGTCCCTGAAAAAGCGCATGCAGGTTATTTGAATGGCTATAACGATCCTGAATATATGCTTGGTTTGCAGAAGCTGAGTATCCCCAAAACCAAAAATGGTACTTATCGGGCTTTCAGCATTAAAGGGCATTCCATGGCGCCATACTTTCAGAATGGAGGGGTGTTCGTCGGGAAATATGTTGAGAATCTTTCAGAGCTCAAACATGGCAAAACCTATGTGTTGGTTACAGAATTCGACGGGGTAGTTTGTAAAAATATCGCCAGAGGTAAAAGCGATGAGAATAAGCTGATGCTTTATTCGTTGAACCCAAGCTACGAGCCTTATTTTATCGAGACTTCATCGATTAAAGAAGCTTGGGAATTCCACGCCCTGATCCACTTTAATCCACCAAGTGAAAATACAGTAGTCGAGAAGGTCTTGGGGCATGTAGGTGCTTTTGCCTGATCCACTATTCAAGAACAACAGACGCAATGAGGGCATTCGGTAGAATGCTCTTTTTTTGTGCAAAAAAAATCGCCTGAATACCACTTCAGGCGATCACAAACTAAACTATCCGATAGTGACATATTTGTCGTCATCGAGTAAAATAAACCATAAGCTAACAGTGTTGATCTGTATAATCAATAAGCACTTGCTTGGGGGTTTTGTTCGTCATTTTATTGATTAAATATTAGGAATTATTCTTTGTGAGTTTCCGATAATTTAATCTCCTTATCTTTCAAGTCCTTCTTTTTCAGCTTTTTACTGCCCACCACAATCGCAACACCAAACAGGATGATGAGTCCGCTGAAGGCGGTGAAGATGTCCATTTTGGGCACTGTAATCCATTCGATCTGAAAGGCCTGCATAATGGCAAGGCAAATAAAAGTAATGACAGGGTTAAGGGTGATGATCACGCTCACCTTATTGGCTTCTGTGTATTTTAATGCTGATGCAAGGCAACCGTAAGCCACCAGGGTATTGAGCCCCAAAAATAGCAGAAGTGCCCATCCCATTATATCAAGCTGCCCAATCGCGGTAAATGAGGTAGAAGGGATGTACAGCAGCGCAGGCAAACCATAAAGGAACAAATTGAGCTGTTGTGGTGGGTGGTCGATCACCAATTTTTTTTGCAACAAGGCGTAGGTCGCCCAGGTTACAGCACCAAAAACCACCCACAGGGCGCCGTAAATAAAGGTGTCTTCCTGCCCCGCAAAAAGATCATTGACCTGATGCCTGAAGAAAAGGAAAAATCCCACCGTTACAATCGCAAAACCCATCAGTTGCGCCCTGCTCAGCTGTTCTTTGAAAAACACCACGCCACCCACGGCCAACAGCATCGGCCCAAGCTGAATAATAACCTGTGCACCTGCTGGCGAAATCAGATCTATACCCATGGTATAGCCCAGATAATTACAACTCAGCGCAACGGTAGCCACCACCAGCAAAAAGGGTGGTTTGATCAGAATTTTTAAAGTCTGTGGTGATTTCCACAGAAAGTAAAGGAACATGGCAATAAATGCGATGGTAAATCGGGCCCAAATAATGGTGGTTGGAGGAATGAAATTGGTGGCATACTTAATGGCCAATGACAAGAATCCCCACAAGAAGGCTGTTGTACAGGCAAGAAGGATCCCTTTTTGGGACTGACTTTGATCCATGCTGATTAAAGGTAAATTGTTTGGCTGCAAATATAGGTAATTTCCAAGTGCAGGAAATGCCACCTTAGGGCTTTGATGCAAATAAATTGGGTAAATATTAATTTGAAGCTAAACTTATTGCATAACAATGAAAATAGCGTTATAATCAGTTGGAATAGTGCAATTTTCATATCCTTGTCAAGTGATTTGTTTATCGTAGATAGGAATTTTCACGATCATCAATCATATTTGTAGCTTGATGCCCAAAATCTTAAACACCACCATTGATTTTTTTATCATTACAGCGTTGGCCCTGTATTATTAATTTGGACTATGGATAAGCAATTGCTTGAAGAAAATGAAGAGCTAAAGACAACAGTAAGGTCTTGCCGTAAAAGAGATAAAATGCAGAAGAAAAAGACATGGATCATCATGGCTACGGTACTTTTGGTTGCCGTGGCGTTGGTCACCACTTATCGTTTCAATGAAAAGAACCGCGTGCTGCGTCAGAATAAAATGGAACTTAAAGCCTCTTATCAAGCATTGGATTCCATGAATTCGCTTTATCAGGAACGAATCGATGAAATTAAGTCGCTCAATGGTAAAGCCGATGACCTGTACCGTGCCAAAGTGAAGCTGGAAACAGAACTCGATCAGTTAACCGAGATGATGCTTCTTTTGGATGGTAAGCCTATTCCGATGCGTCAGGGTCAAAATCTGGATCCCGAGAATCCAAACCAAATTCAGGAGGCAAAATATACGCCTGAGGAGCGCAAAGAATTGATCGACAATGCACTGTCGTCTTTAAAATATAAATTGCTGGAATCGAAAAAACAATTGGCAGGATACACCCAGCTGTTGGTGGAAAAAGATGCCGAGATTGTAAAGCTCAAAAAGGTGAATGATCAGTTACTGACGGAAAATTCTACCCTTAAAGAGAAGCAGAATGAGCTTTCAACAAATATTTCAGACCTGAAGAAAGAAAAGTCCAAGCTGACAGAAAAACTGGAAGTGGCTGCTAAAATCAAGGCAGGAACGGTACTTGTGGAAGCCATCAACCGCCGCGACAAAGTTTATGATGCGCCTTTCAGATTACGTCACCTTGATAAACTCAGTATCACGGTTACGCTCGAGAAAAATGAGGTGGCCAAAGTTCAGGGACATACGGTTTATCTTAGAATTTTGGATGATGACCAGCAGGTGATCATGGATCCTAATGGTTCTTCAGGGGAGTTTAAGGCCGTTGGGGAAAACCAGATCTATACGCTGAGCAAAGAAATTCTTTTCGATAACACAGGGCAAAACGTCAATTTTGTTTTGCCAAACCATGAGTTGTTTGAAAAAGGAAAATATACCGCAGAGCTGTATTTGGATGATTACACCTTGAAGGTCGTTCCTTTCAATATTCGTTAATCAGGCCTTAAAAAGCAGATGAACACCCACTTGATGATTCAGGTGGGTGTTTTTTTATACCTTCATTTTACTTTTGGCGTGGACATTGCGCCTGATAAAGTGAAGCGCATAAACCTCTTTAGATAATTAGGGGAGCAAACGAAAAAATCGTAATTTGCAGTGTCAGGGGCTCATTTTTGAAGGCCCAGACATTAATCAACACAAATAACAAGAATATGAATCAGGATGTGATGAATCTGGAGCCTAAAGCGCTTTGGACAAACTTTGAAGCCCTAAATGCAGTGCCACGCCCTTCTAAAAAAGAAGAGAAAGTGATTGCATTCTTGTTGGATTTCGCAAAAGAACATGGCATTGAAGCCTTCCAAGATAAAATCGGTAACATCATTATGAAAAAACCTGCTTCAGCAGGTATGGAAAATCGCCAGACGGTCGTTTTGCAATCACATATTGATATGGTTTGCCAAAAAAATGCAGATACAGATTTCGACTTCGATACGCAAGGCATTCAGTCTTTTATTGATGGCGAATGGGTGAAAGCTAAAGGAACAACTTTGGGTGCTGATAACGGTATTGGTGTTGCGACTATGATGACCGTTCTTGCAGACAAATCTTTGGTTCATGGTCCAATTGAGTGCTTGTACACCATCGACGAAGAAACGGGGATGACAGGTGCTTTTGGTTTGGAAAGTGGCCTTTTGGATGCGACCATTTTGTTGAACCTTGATACGGAAGACGAAGGGGAATTGACGATCGGTTGTGCTGGTGGTGTAGATACTACCGTAACGGCAACTTACGATCAGGAGGAATTACCTGCAGGTTACAAATCTTTCCGCTTGTCATTGCGCGGCCTGAAAGGCGGTCACTCTGGTGGGGAAATTCATTTGGGACGCGGTAATGCCAACAAATTGATGAATCGCCTGTTGTGGTTGACCAACAAAACTTATGGTTTGCTTGTTAGCGAAATCGAAGGTGGTAGCCTGCGTAATGCGATCCCTCGCGAGTCTTTTGCAGTGGTTTCAGTTTTAGCCAACAAAGCAGCAGATTTCAAACAGCATGTTGCTGAAATGGAAGCGATTTTCAAATCAGAATATTCTAAAGCAGATCCGTTGGTAGAAATTGCTGTGGAAGAAGTCAACAACCCTGCACAGGTGATGACTGCCAAATTCCAGGAGCAATTGCTGAACGCAATTCAGGCTTGCCCTAATGGCGTTATCCGCATGTCTAACGACATCGAAGGATTGGTGGAAACTTCCACAAACCTGGCACAGGTGAATATCAAGGATGGTCAATTTGAAGTATTGACCTTGCAACGTTCTTCGGTAGATACTGCCAAAGATGATATCGCACGTTCAGTAGGCGCACCTTTCCGATTGATGGGCTGTAAAGTTGTTCATGAAGGTTCTTATCCTGGCTGGGCACCAAACCCAAGTTCAGCGGTATTGAAGGAAATGGAAAGCTTGTTTGAAAAGCAGTTCGGCAGAGCAGCTGTGGTAAATGCGGTTCACGCTGGTTTGGAATGTGGTATTATTGGCGAAGCTTACCCTGGCTTGGACATGGTATCTTTTGGACCAACGATCAAAAATCCACACTCACCAGATGAAATGGTAGAAATTGGCACAGTAACCCGCTTCTACGATTACTTATTGGCGATTTTGAAAGATATCCCTGTTAAAGGATAATCAATTTTAGCGATAAAATGGAAAGCGCATTCTTTTTCAAGGGTGCGCTTTTTTTTATTTTGACATATACTGCGCCTGAAAATCATTCAGATATAAATCCAAATTCTCTTTGGTAATTTTCTTCCCTTTGAGGCTTGGGTCAATTTTTTTCAGTCGCTTGATTATTTTTTTGGGGTTTTGTGTCCGATTGATAATCTCGCCTGTTTGAGTGTCGAGGCAGAACGTGATCTTTTTTATCGATCGGTTGTACATTGCAGGCGGGTTATTTCCGCCACCTGAACTGATGCCCGTCCCCATCATGCTGCCGCCCATACCACCCATACTCATGGCGCCCATGCCTAAACCAACACTCGGGCCACCGCCATTTCTGCTGGCCTTTGGGGCTTCTGCAATGGTGTAGGACATCAGTGGGCAGTTGGTGCCATAAAGTTTACTTAATAGAATGTGCTTCCTCTTTCCTGTTTTCTTTCCGAATCCTTCCGCCTTTATATATTGGCGACCATTGATGGCGATAGCGAAAATACTTTCAATATTCAGGTTTTTACTTTCTCCAGCGGCAGTATAGTTGATTTTTTCAATAACCCCCGAAGCGTTGATGGAGAGGTAGTTGACCGCTTCCTTACTGGCGTGATCCAACTGTTGAATTGGGAGGTCTGGCGTTCCACTGACAAAGGACTCGAAACTCAAAAATATCCCTTCTGATGTTTGTCCAAAAGCATTTGCGATAGACAGCAAGAAGCATAAAATGAAATAGGCTGGTTTTATCATAATCTGATGTTTTTAGTTGAAAAACAAGCAGAAGTCACAGGTTCGTATGGCCTAAAGTTAGGCAGAATTGAAAACATCTACAACAGTAGAAGGTCGAGCCTCAGCGATAGTTCACTGAGGCTTGAGTAACAGACCGCTTTTATGACAAGCGGTTTTTATAATCTTCAAAGCCGAATTTACGCACCAGTCGGAATTTCCCTTCCTGATCAATAATTCCTATTGAGGGGTGTTGTACACCATTGAAGGTGGTCGTTTTTACCATCGTGTAGTGGATCATGTCCTCAAAAATGAGGTGATCCCCAATGTTCAGGGGGGCATCAAAACCATAGCTTTCCATGAAATCCCCCGCAAGGCAGCTGCCTCCGCCAATGCGGTAATGGTAGGGGGCCTCATTGTTTTCATGTGCGTTGCGAATCTCTGGTCGATAAGGCATTTCGAGGCAGTCGGGCATATGGGCGGTAAAGGAAATGTTCATCATGGCCGTGGATGCACTGCCATTTTCTACAATATCCAGCACGGTACTTTTCAGAAAACCCGTTTGCCAGCCAAATGCGCTCCCTGGTTCGAGGTAAACTTTCAGGTGAGGGTATTTTGCCCGAAATTTTTTCAGTACCGCAATCAGATGCTCCTTTTGGTAACCCTCCTTGGTCACTAAATGTCCACCACCGAAATTCACCCATTCGAGCTGACTGAAATACTGGCCGAAGCGTTCTTCAAAAGCATGGGTGACCTTTTCCGTAGTATAGCTGTCGTTTTCGCAAAGGGCATGGAAATGCAGCCCCTTCACCACATCAGGCAGCTGGGCAGGCAAATTTTCTTTTCTGATGCCCAGCCTGCTGTTGGGTGAGGCAGGATTATATAGATCCGTTTCAATTTCAGCATATTCTGGATTGACGCGTATGCCAACAGAAACCTTTGCGTCCTGTGCTTTTTGGGCATAAGCTTTTAGCTGATTCATGGAGTTGAAGGTAATATGCGACGAATAGGAGAGGATTTCATCAATTTCCTCAGGCGCATAAATAGGGGCGTAGGTGTGCGCCTTGTTTTTCATCTCCTCGAAACAAAGCCGTGCCTCATGCAGCGAGCTGGCCGTTGAAGTATTGATGTATTCCCGCAGGATGGGGAAAGTCGACCACATGGCATAGCCCTTAAAAGCAACAATAAACTCTACGCCTGCCTGATCCATAATATGGCGAATAGCAGCGAGATTTTTTCGTAGCTTAACCTCTTCGAGTACAAAACAGGGGCTCGGAATTTGGTCTAATAGATTGTCATTCATTTGTTAAAGCGTTATCAGTGGGCAGGACGATCGTCCGCTTGTGGGCACAAAAAAAGGGACTAAGCACATTGGCTCAGTCCCTGAAATATTGTTAAGCAAAGAATTAATACTCGTGAGGGAGTGTCAATCCTACTTTTTCGTTCCAAGGCAAACCATGCTTGTTCAGCATTTCCATAAAAGGGTCAGGGTTGAATTCTTCCACATTGTAAACCCCTGCTTTCATCCACTCTCCGGTAATCATCATCATGGCACCGATCATCGCAGGAACACCCGTTGTGTAAGCTACACCTTGTCCGCCAACTTCATCGTAAGCCGCCTGGTGCGAACAGTTATTCCATACATAATAAGTCTGATCTTTGCCGTCTTTCTTTCCTTTGATCTGGCAACCAATAGAGGTTTCCCCTTCATAGTTTTCTCCCAAAGAAGAAGGCTCAGGCAATAGCGCTTTCAGGAATTCCAAAGGAATAATCTCTTGTCCCTGAAACTGAATAGGCTCAATGCTGGTCATACCAACATTTTGCAATACCTCAAGGTGCTTGATGTACTCCTGCCCGAAAGTCATCCAGAAACGCGCACGTTTGATGGTTGGGAAGTTCTTCACCAACGACTCCAGCTCTTCATGATACAACAAGTAAGACTCGCGGTCACCGATGTTCGGGTAGTCGATAGGTTTGTGGAATTCCAAAGGTTCGGTTTCCACCCACTCGCCATTTTCGTAATAACGCCCCTTTTGGGTAATCTCACGAATATTGATTTCAGGGTTGAAATTCGTCGCAAATGCTTTGCCGTGATCGCCCGCATTACAGTCCACGATATCCAAATACTCGATTTCATCAATATGGTGCTTGGCCGCATAAGCCGTATAAACACCCGTTACGCCTGGGTCGAAACCGCAGCCCAACAAGGCCATCAAGCCTTTTTCCTTGAATCGATCCTGATACGCCCATTGCCAGCTGTATTCAAACTTGGCAACATCCTTAGGCTCATAATTGGCGGTGTCCATATAGTGAACACCTGTTTCCAAACATGCATCCATGATGGTTAAATCCTGGTATGGCAGCGCGACATTGATCACCATAAAAGGTTTGAAACCATTGATCAAAGCCACCAATTCTGGCACGTTGTCGGCATCGACCTGCGCCGTACGAACGGTTTGATTTTTGATTTCTGATGCAATTTTATCGCATTTGGATTTAGTACGGCTTGCAAGCATAATTTCGCTGAAAACCTCTGGAAGCATGGCGCACTTTTTAGCTACGACATTACCCACACCCCCAGCACCAATAATAAGAACTTTTGACATTCGGTGATTGGAATAATTTAAATTAAAATGATTTTGCGCAATATAGTACAAAGAATCAGATTGCGTTACTCTCAAAGATAAATTTTACCGACTGATTCTTTTGCTTTAATAAGCCGCCAATACGGGCGATTGTTTAAAAGGGGGATATACCCTACGGCCTGAGGGTTGGCGCTGCGGTATCCCTGTGCGGACAAGTGATGGGCAGTACGGCGGTTAAAAGCAATATCTGGCCATTATTTGTGGGTTGTGGGGGGAGAAAGATGCCCTTTTCGCCTGTTTTTTTTATAGATAATTACATGAACATTATCAATATTTTTTAGCCTGCCAAGGGCTTTTTTCTATCTGTAAAAAGGATGAAATTCATTTTTTTGCTCTACATTTGAATGATCCCTTATGTTGAAAATAGCAGAGAGAAAATAGGGAATGCCCCTTTAACAAAAGATTCTCTGTATTGAAGACAAATTATTAATCAATCAAACAAACCACTCCCATGAATCAATCTACCTCACTAAAAGGCGTTTATTGGTGGCTGCTCTCAGGTTGCGCCCTGATTTTTTTAATGGTGGTCATCGGGGGAATCACCCGCCTGACGCAGTCGGGACTTTCCATGACCGACTGGCGGCCAATTACGGGTACACTGCCCCCGCTGACGGATACCGCCTGGCAAATCGAATTTGCCAAATATCAAAACTCCCCAGAATTTCAGAAGCTCAATTACCATTTTGAACTCGCCGATTTCAAGTCGATCTTTTGGTGGGAATACATTCACCGATTGTTGGGCAGGGTTATAGGCATGGTGTTTTTCATCCCCTTTATTGCTTTTGCACTCATGGGTAAACTGAAAAATGGCCTGATGAAACGCTGTTTATGGATTCTGGCACTTGGATTTTCGCAAGGACTCATGGGCTGGTATATGGTGAAGTCAGGTTTGGTGGATCGGCCTTATGTGAGCCATTATCGACTGGCGGCGCACTTTTCTTTAGCCCTCATTACTATGGCGGTCATTTTCTGGACTGCCCTTCAGGTGAAGCACCATCAGTTCCGAAAAAGCCTGGTGCTTTCTCAGCAGCGCAAAGCAAGTAACCTGATGAAGGTATTTATAGGAGCAATAGGCCTGCAACTGATTTACGGTGCTTTTGTCGCTGGGCTGAAGGCTGGACATATTTACAATACCTTTCCCAAAATGGGCGAGCGATGGGTGGCGGAAAGCGTAACGGCAATGTCGCCATGGATCAATAATTTCCTGAGCAATGGCGCAGGGGTGCAGTTTGTTCACCGTTACCTCGGGATAGCCTTGTTTTTAGGCATTGTGGGCATGAGTGTTTATGCTTATCGAACCGACGACCTGCTCAACCGACAGCGCAGGGGTGTTTATGCACTGATGGGAATAATTCTTCTTCAGGTGGCCTTGGGTATAGGTACCTTATTGATGAATGTTCCTGTATTTATGGGCGTGATTCATCAGGCCGTAGCCGTAGTGGTGCTACTGACAGCCCTGTATTCATTGTTCAGTTTGCGTAGCCCACTGATCGAAAAAACAAAAAATACGCGGGAGGCCTCAAATTCTGAAGTAATAAATACAGAAAAAACGGCGATTTTGTAGTATAAAACGTAGTTGATAAAGATGTTCACCTTTATCGGTAATTTTAGAGAAGAAATACAACTTATAAATCATGGGAGATAGTCAAATTTGGTACTTAGAAGAGGTTGATCTGTTCAAGATTTTGTGCCCCCGAAAGGCCGCAATGATGGATGAGAAACACAGCCTGAATGAGTTTGCCAAAGATGCTTTTATATATATGGAGGAAGATCCTTCGGATCAAATCTATTTGATTGCTCAGGGGCGCGTAAAAATCGGTGGGTACACCGCTGATGGCAAAGAGATTGTGCGGGCTATTTTAGGTGCGGGAGAGGTCTTTGGCGAGATGGCCCTGGCGGGAGAAACCCGTCGTGCAGACTTTGCGCAAGCGATGGATAACGATACTCAGCTTTGTAAAATGAGTATCGAAGACCTGCAGGAGATGATGCGCTCCAATCAGCCGTTGAATTTGCAAATGATCAAACTGATTGGTTTCAGGCTGCGGAAGCTCGAACGCAGAATCGATGCCCTGGTATTTAAAGACGCCCGAACACGTATTGTGGAGTTCCTGACAGACCTGGCGGAAGAAAAAGGGCAAAAAGTGGGTTATGAAGTGATGGTAAAAAACCACTTTACCCATAAAGACATTGCCAAGCTTACGGGTACATCGAGGCAGACGGTAACGACGATCCTCAATGAATTGAAGGAGAAAAACCTGATTACCTTTGATCGTCGACGAATCCTGATCAGGGATTTGGAAGCTTTGCAAAACAGCTGATCGTTAGGCTGACAAAGAAAAACGGCTCAAGACCTCGATCTTGAGCCGTTTTTTTATGGGCTGATTTTACTTCTCAGCAATGGCCATAAAGAACTGCGTCGCATAATTTTTCAGCAGTTCAGTGTGCTCGGGCAATGTATTGCCTTCGTAGGGGTGTTTCCCTCCGAAGACGTGATTGGCCCCTTCAATAATCATTTTTTTACTTAAAGGGTTGTTGAATTTAAAATCCTCAAGGTGTTCCACCGCCAGGGTTTCGTCGGCATCGCCATGAATAATCAGGATCGGCGAGGGGCAGTTTTTCGCACTTTTGAGCACCTCAAGCTGGTCGATATTGGCGTAGTAATCCAGCACCGTGTCATAACTCAGGGGCATATTTTGCTTCGTTCGGCCATTATAAACATAGATCACCCCCTGTTGCTGCCAGGCTTTCTTTCCTTCTTCAGACCATTTGCTGTCGTAAGAATGCACAGGCGCCATCGCACATGTTCCTTTCACACGTTCATCAGCACAGGCGTAATTGATCACCCCGCCTCCTCCTCGGCTGTGTCCTAAAATAAAGAGCTGGCTCAAATCCATTTCCCCTTTCGGAATGCTGCATTTTCCGCTGAAGAGCCAGTCGATAGTGGCCCGAAAGTCACGCTGTTCCATGCTCAAAGTATTATTTCCAAAAGCGTCGAGGTCCACGAATGTTGTTGGGGCATCAGGCGAAGTCCCGTTATGCGAAACATTTACTTTAACAAACACAAAACCAGCATTGGCAAAGGCGTCCGCCATTACATTGAAATGCCCCCAATCCTTGAACCCCTTGAATCCGTGAAGGAAAACGATGATCGGCTTCGGGGTGTTATTTTTCCGAAAACGGTAATCGATCACATTGAAATAGCCTTCTTCAGGCGCTGCAAGCCTAATTCCATCTTCCTTATTCATAGGGGTTTTCAATAGATTTTGGTTCATAATTGCTTTATTGTTTTTTTATCGTAAATAATGCTCGTATTTTTATTCCTTGATTTAGGAAGAAAAATTAACTCCACAAAGGATTAGTAATTTTTTAAGATAGATTCATTACCCACAGTGGGTCTGTCCTGTTACAAATTCGATTGTGGAGAAGCAAACATATGGAATTGACACTTAAGGATATACAACAACCCATCATTGCAGACATGAAGGTTTTCGAGAAGAATTTCCGAAAATCCATGAAAACAAAGGTGCTATTGTTGGACACGATCACCAACTTTATTATTAAAAGCAAAGGGAAGCAAATGCGGCCGATGTTTGTTTTTCTGTCTGCTGGCACTGTTGGGCAGGTGGCAGAAGCGACGCATCGTGGTGCTGCACTGATTGAATTGTTGCATACGGCGACCCTGGTGCATGATGATGTGGTGGACGATGCCAATTTCAGAAGGGGATTTTTCTCGATTAATGCCTTGTGGAAAAACAAGGTAGCCGTGTTGGTCGGCGATTACCTGCTTTCTCGCGGACTGTTGCTGTCGGTGGAAAATGGGGACTTTGAGTTGCTGAAAATCGTGAGTACGGCCGTAAAGGAAATGAGTGAAGGGGAATTGCTTCAGATGGAGAAGGCCCGCAAGCTCGACATTACCGAAGAAGTTTATTATGAAGTTATCCGCCAGAAAACGGCCTCATTAATTGCGGCTTGTTGTGGGGTGGGGGCGGCAAGTGCTGGCGCTTCTGAAGAGGTTATCGGGCAGATGACCCAGTTCGGAGAAAAGGTCGGTATGGCCTTTCAGATTAAAGACGACCTGTTTGATTTTGGTGAAGAGGAGATCGGGAAACCGCGGGGTATCGACATCAAGGAGAAGAAAATGACCCTGCCGCTGATTCACGCCTTGAAACATGCCGATTGGGCTACCCGCCGAAAAATACTCCATAAAATAAAAAATAAAACGGACGATCCTGAAGAAGTCCGCAAAGTGATAGACTTCGTGCATCAGTCTGGTGGGATTGCATACGCTCAGCAAAAAATGGAGCAATACCTTAAAGAGGCTTTGGCGATTGTTGAGGACTTCCCTGCATCGGAATATAAAACTTCTTTGATTCAGCTGGTGGAGTTCACCATGCTTCGGAAGAAATAATTTGAGGGCGTCATTATCGGGGAAGCCTATTTCCCTTTCGTGATAAATAGCCCTCAGCTGATGATGCATTCAGAAAAAAGGTGATCAGATATTAGAGGTTAGCGGTAGCACAAGGGGCTTACCGCTTTTTTTTGCCATAAAAATCCTGCACACAGTTGTAATCATATTTCTGGTGCGTTTTTATCGATATCCCAACATGGTTGCTCGTTTTGTTGAAGATGGCTTTTCGGTGTCCGAGCGAGGGCGTATGGTCGTCAATCAGTAATTGGAAATTAATCGCAATTGGGTCGTTAAAACCATAAGAGCAATTTTCATCCATTGTGTCTGCACGAAGAAATTTCAACCAGAAGGAGAAAGAAGGACGGTTTGGGGAACTATGCCCAGTTTTACCTTTTCTGCCCATATAGCGAGCGTGCCATTTCGCGTTGAGGGTCATCCAGAAGCTGGGCTTCAGTAAAGGAAGATTTTTAACCTTTTGCGCATCCCGACTCAAGGAGGCTACATACGTTGGGCTGTTTGGTGGGTAGTGCTGAAGTTCCCGCGCTAATCTATAGCTCTGGTAATAGGTGTCGAGGTAAAGGGTGGCGTCGGTACGGACAAGGTTGAGGTGGAGTAAAACCTGCCTGGATTTTTTGCTCATGTACCAGGCATTTTTTCCTGTGTTGGCAGCATCGACCTGTGCGGCGGTAAAGCCCTGAGATTTTGCACTGAAAGACAACAAAAACAGCAGTAGTACAACAATATAGATTTTCATGGGTAATGTTGGGGCAGGGGATAGAAGGTGAAAAAAAGGCTTTCAACCGTGGAAGTTAAAAGCCTTTTTAAAAGATGATTTACTGAAGCAAATGGTCAACAGTTTCATTGAAATGCTTGATGTAATCTTCATAGTATGTCCCTGTACTTGGGCCATTAAATCCAGTATGAATTTTATACACTTTTCCTTCTTTGTCTAAGAAGATAGTGGTTGGGAACGATTTGATTTTTTCGAGCATAGGCATGGCTGCATCTGCATTTTTGCGTGCCCCACCAATGACAAACGGATAGGTCGCCTGATATTTGCGCACCACTTTTTCCACCCGCTTTTTTGAATGTTCAAAATTGTCGTTTCGCTCAAAGGCAATGGCCACCACCTCAACGCCACGATCTTTGTTTTTCTTGTACCAGTCTGCAATAAAGGCTGTTTCATCCATACAGTTCGGGCACCACGATCCGAAAATCTGCACCACAGTAGGCTTTCCTTTAAAGCGGGCGTCCTCTTGAAAATGAACGATTTTATTGTTCAGGTCTGGGAAGCTGAAATCAAATGCCTGATTTTTATTGGTCAGCTTCGTGAGTGAATAAGCATCTGGCAATTCAAATTCAGGGTCTTTTTCTGCCGTCCACTGGGTATGGAACCCACGCCCCGACCAAAATTCTCCATGAATTTTTTCTCCCTGCATTTGTGCTTCAAAGAGGTACAGGTGTTCCCCGTCGAAAGCCGACATATAAAGCGAGTCGCCTTGCACGTTACCTGCCAAAAAGCGGTAGTCGCCTGTGGTGGTTCTGAAAGTCCCCTCAACCTTATCTCCTTGCTGTTTGAAAATCCCCATGGCAAAAACAGAATCTGCCTTATGGCTGAAGTGTGTTTTCCATTTTCCGCTGAAGTCGGCACCAGTCTGTTTTTTATCACTGACCATCGGACGGAAACGGTATCGTTTATTTGGGAAGGCTGTAAATGGCAGCAGATAATCATCTGCCTGTGGTTTTTTAAACGTCCCTTCGAGATGGTCGCCTACCCATTTTGCAGAGATCGAATTTTCGAAAATATGCATCGGCAAATGGAGGGAGTCCCCTTGAAGGTAAAATTCATTGATGGGTAATTTTTCCTGACCATTAATAAGGTAAACCACCGATTGCTGATCTTTCTTTTCAATACTGAACTGAAAAGGGATGTCTTTATGCTGGGTATGAATGGTAGCGCGGTAATTACCGAAAGGTATTTGTTGCTTGCCCGTTTCATTTTGGGTATTACAAGCCCCAAGGAGGAACATGCCCGAAAAAAGGTAAAGGAGTTTTTTCATCGATTAGATTTTATGCTGTTTCGCAGAAAGATAATAAAATTAATTAATTCAGCCCGTAGAGTGGGCTTTTATCCTGTATCTTTGCAGTGTAAAATCGGTGGGAAATTAATTTTTCGGAAAATATGGATTCAAGGCATGAAAAAATTGTCCGAAATTTTACCTTTGTGCTTACATTTTGGGATACATGCGCCCTGTATTACTTTTGGGCAAAGCATGAATTCGATAATATTATATTAATCTTGATAGGAAAACAATGAGTGAACAATACCACCTGCCAGTAATGCTGAAAGAATGCATCGATGCCATGGAAATTGATCCGAAAGGCAATTATGTGGACGTAACTTTCGGTGGCGGCGGACACAGCAAGGAGATTTTGAAGGGAATAGAAGGCGGGAAATTGTTTTCTTTTGATCAGGATGAGGATGCCGCAAAAAATGTCGACATGATTGACCATGATGGCTTTCAGTTTGTACCTGCCAATTTCAGACACTTGGTGCGCTACCTGAAGATGTACAAGGTCAATGGCAAAGTAGATGCGATTTTGGCCGATCTTGGAATTTCGAGCCATCAGATCGATGAGCCTTCTCGGGGTTTTTCCACTCGCTTTGATGCCCGCCTTGATATGCGGATGGATCAGAGCCAGGAATTTTCTGCCTGGGAGGTGATCAATGAATACGAAGAGAAGGAACTCCATAAAATATTGGGCATGTACGGAGAGATCCGAAATGCCAAAACCGTGGCTCGCGCGATAGTTTCTGCACGATCAACCACCGAAATCAACACCATTGAAGAGCTGAAAACACTCCTGAAAAATTTTGCGCCAAGAGGCAAGGAAAACCGCTTTTACGCGCAGGTATTTCAGGCTATTCGCATTGAGGTGAATGAAGAATTGAAAGTGCTCGAGGAGTTTTTGGAGCAAACGGCAGAGGCACTCCGCCCCGGTGGACGTTTGGTGGTAATGTCTTATCACTCGCTGGAAGATCGCCTGGTGAAGAATTTTATTGCCAAAGGGAAATTTCATGGGGCAGTAGAGAAGGACCTTTATGGCAACGATATCCGTCCGCTTGATCCTGTAACACGAAAGCCTATTGTGGCGGATGAGGAGGAGTTGCAACGCAATCCCCGTGCCCGAAGTGCGAAATTGCGTGTCGCTGTTAAACGATAAACCTATTTGATCAAATGGCCGAAAACACCCTCAGAAAACCCAAGCCGTCACCGCCTAAGGTAACGACCAAAAAGCAGAAACAAAAGAAGAAGAAAAAAGGGCTTTGGAATGCCATTGAAGATTCTTTCAAGCAGTCTTATCTGGGCCGCAACGGGATCGATCTTCAATTGCTCAAGCCTTGGGTGTTGTTTCTGTTGCTTGGGGTAATTTATATTTTTAATAGCCACTACACAGAAAAAACCTCCCGCAAGATTGATAAACTCAAGCAGGAGGTGCTTGACCTGCGCTCAAGGTACACGACCATGAAATATTCTTATATGTATGACAGTAAACAGTCAGAAGTGGCCAAACGTGTCAAGCCGTTGGGGTTGGAAGAGAGTGAAGTACCACCATACAAAATAGTCATCAAGGAGCAGTGAAAAACATAAAACAATCCATTCAACTACGCCTTCTTTTAGTGATGCTTGGGATGATTGTTTCGGGGCTTGTGATCTTGTATCAGGTGCGCGGTATCCAGCAATGGGATCAATCCACCTGGGATAAACTCCGCCATTCCGAAAAGCAGATTTCCAAAGTTATTGAGCCTACCCGGGGGAATATTTATTCCGACAACGGGAGCTTGCTGGCGACTTCTGTGCCATTTTATACGGTGGCCATGGATCCTACTGTCGCTTCTGATGAGCTTTTCAATGCAAAAATTGACTCCCTTGCGTTGCTGTTTTCTCAGGAATTTCCTAAAAAATCCAAATGGCAGTATAAGCACATTTTGGTGAATGCGAGAAAATCAAAGCGCAGGTATGTACGCATCAGTAACGAGCGGATCAATCACCTGAAACGCCGTAAGATGGAGGCCTGGCCGATTGTCCGCCGAGGGAAAAACCGCGGTGGGGTAATTTTTGAAACCATCAATAAGCGTTATACACCTTTTAAGTCTATGGCTTACCGAACCATCGGTTATATTAATGATAACCATGTGGGGGCGGGCTTGGAATACAGCTTCGACAAAACCCTGCGAGGTGTGGATGGCTTCGGTAAATTCCGTAAAGTAGCAGGTGGTGCCTGGCGGATGATCCACGACGAAAATGAGCTTGAACCTATTAATGGGGATGATATTCATACGACAATTAATGTCAATATTCAAGATGTAACCGAGGCGGCATTGAAACGGCAGCTGGCCAAAGTGCAAGCTAAATACGGTTGCGCAATTGTAATGGAGACCGCCACTGGCGAGGTGAAAGCAATTTCCAACTTTACGAAAAATGCCGACGGAAATTATATCGAATCTTATAATTACGCCGTGGGGAAGCAGGGCAAACATGAGCCTGGTTCTACCTTCAAGCTGGCTTCCATGATCGCGCTTCTCGAAGAAAAACAGCTGAACCTCACCGATACCATCGATACTGGTGATGGGGAGTACCGTTTTGCGAAAAATGCCGTGATGCGCGACTCCAAAGTAGGGGGCTATGGCAACCTGACGATTCAGGGAGTGTTTGAGCACTCTTCCAATATTGGGGTGTCGCGTTTGATCGACCGTGTGTTTGGCCTCAACGAGAAAAAATATATCGAGCACCTGAAGGAAACAGGGATTCTTGACGAACTCGGTTTTCAGCTTCAGGGATATGGAACACCGTTCTACAAAGAGCCTACAGAAAAGGACTG
This sequence comes from Persicobacter psychrovividus, assembly GCF_036492425.1. Taxonomy (NCBI): domain Bacteria; kingdom Pseudomonadati; phylum Bacteroidota; class Cytophagia; order Cytophagales; family Persicobacteraceae; genus Persicobacter; species Persicobacter psychrovividus. Next base: position 2,040,480 of record NZ_AP025292.1, on the reverse strand, counting down.
GTCAGGGACCACATTGCCCTGGATGTCGATTGGCTATGAGGTACAAATTACCCCATTGCAAACCCTGACACTCTATAATGCTGTGGCCAACAATGGAACCATGTTGCGTCCGCGGATTGTCAAGAGTATCTCCAACGGTGGGCGTACACTGAAAACATTTGGGCCGGAGGTCATGCGCAAACACATTTGCAGTGAAGAAACCCTGCATAAAGTTCAGCAGATGCTGGAAGGTGTAGTGGAAAATGGTACGGGTCGAAATATCAGGAACAACCACTATAAGATTGCCGGAAAAACAGGCACCGCTCAGGTCTTGCATAATGGCCGCTATATCCGGAGATATTACACCACTTTCGTGGGGTACTTCCCTGCCAAGAAGCCGAAATACAGTTGTATCGTGGTGATTAATGAACCGCAGGGAGGCTATAATTACGGTAGCTCTGCCTGTGCGCCGGTGTTTAAAGAAATCGCTGATAAGATCTTTGCCACAGATTTAGATATTCATAAGCCGTTGGTGTTGAATGATTCCACCACCAACAAACGCTTCCCGGTGATTCGGGCAGGCTATGAAAAAGATTTGAGGTATTTGAATGATAATTATTTTAAACTGCCCATCTTGGATAAATCAACACATGATGAACAGTGGGTGCGCACCCGTATTGTCAGGGATAGCATTCAGCTGGTCAGTAATGCGTTGGCGCAATCCAAAGTGCCAAACGTGAAGGGGATGACCCTCCGCGATGCCATTTATTTACTGGAAAATCAAGGCCTTCGGGTCAGCTATCAGGGCGAGGGCCGAGTGGTGAAACAGAGCCGTGCGCCAGGAGCAACTTTTAAATCGGGCAGTCAAATACAACTACAACTATCGTGGTAATGAATTTCGAAAATATACTAAACGGCGTACGCTGTAAAAAAGTCATCGGGGAGGTGGATGTTGAGGTTCAGCAGCTGCAATTTGATTCCCGAAAACTGGAAGCAGGAGATGTTTTCATTGCCCAAAAAGGGACACAGACAGATGGACACGATTATATTCCAATGGCGGTGGCACGGAAGGTTAAAGCGATTGTCTGTGAAGATTTACCTGCCGATATCGCCTCAGGGGTGGTGTATGTGCAGGTAGAAAATGCCGCCAAAGCACTTGGGCTGATGGCCTGTAATTACTACGATCACCCCTCCAGGGACCTGAAGTTGGTGGCCGTAACAGGCACCAATGGCAAAACCACAACGGTTACATTGCTTTTCGATTTATTCAGAAGACTGGGCTACCGGACAGGTTTGCTTTCTACGGTAGTGAATAAGATTGATGAGCAGGAAATTCAGTCGACACACACGACAGGCGACGCCTTGCAGATCAATCAGTTGCTTCGCAATATGGCCGATCAGGGTGTACGGTACTGTTTTATGGAGGCGAGTTCTCATGCAATTCATCAGCATCGGATTGCGGGACTTGATTTCGATGGTGCAGTATTTACCAATATTTCTCACGATCACCTCGATTATCACCATACCTTCAAGGAGTATATTTTTGCCAAAAAAATGCTTTTCGATCAGTTGCCAAAGCATGCCTTTGCGCTGGTAAATGCTGACGATAAACGTGGCTTGGTAATGTTGCAGAATTGTGCGGCGACTCATTATACTTATGCCCTGAAGGGATTGTCTGATTTTCCGGCTAAGATAGTCAACAATGCCTTTGAAGGACTGGAAATGGAGATTGAAGGAACGCCGGTATTTTTCCGACTGGTAGGGGAGTTCAATGGCTACAATCTCATGGTGGCTTACGGTGTGGCAAAATTACTCGGAGTGGAAACACAGGAGATTTTGCTTGAACTTTCAATGCTTCAGGGGGCAAAGGGGCGTTTTCAGCTCATTCCAAATCCGCTAAATAAAGTGGCGATTGTAGATTATGCCCATACGCCTGATGCGCTGGAAAATGTATTGAAAACCATTCAGGCGGTGCGTCAGGACAATCAGCAGATTATCGCTGTGGTGGGTTGTGGCGGAGATCGCGATAAAACCAAGCGCCCTGAGATGGCGGCTATTGCAGCTAAATATTCAGACAAGGTAGTGATGACTTCGGACAATCCAAGGACGGAAGACCCTGCGCAGATTTTAAAAGATATGGAGGCGGGCTTGACCATCACCATGCGACCAAAAGCCTTGCAGATTCTGGATCGAAAAGAGGCCATTCGTACGGCAAATATGCTTGCCGGACCAAAAGATATTTTGCTTGTTGCTGGGAAAGGCCATGAAGATTATCAGGAGATCAATGGGGTGAAACACCACTTTGACGACGGCGAAATATTACAGGAAATTCTGGTTTAACATCAGGCAGGAGTTTCTTGTGCAAAAAATAAATTATTGATTTAGAAAATTACTAACCGATTTTTCGGATGCTATACCATTTATTCAATTTCTTAGATAAAGAGTTTGACCTTGTTGGCGCCTCATTATTTAACTACATTACTTTCAGGGCTGCAATGGCCATGATCGTCTCTTTGATTATTACCATTACCTTCGGAAAAAGAATCATCCGAAAATTACAGTCATTACAGATTGGTGAAACTGTTCGCGAGCTCGGGCTCGATGGGCAATCAGAGAAGGCTGGTACACCTACAATGGGTGGACTGATTATCATTTCAGCCATTGTAATTCCTGTGTTGCTGTTCGCTAATCTGACCAATATTTATATCATAGTATTGCTCATTACTACCCTTGGGCTTGGCGGGATCGGCTTTTTGGATGATTATATCAAGGTCTTCCGAAAAAATAAAGAGGGCCTCGCTGGTCGCTTTAAAATTGTAGGGCAGGTGGGGATTGGCTTGATCGTCGGCCTGACGTTGTTTTATCACCCTGATGTGGAGGTAAGGCAATATTACGGCACTGAAGGTCAGCCGGTAACAACGGTAACTGATTCCTATAAAGATATTAAATCTACAAAAACGACCATGCCATTTGTGAAGGACAATGATATCGTTTATTCAGATTTAATTCCATTCCTGCCGAAAGGGTTTGAAGTGATTATTTTTGTGTTGGCCGTTACGTTTATTATCACTGCGGTGTCCAATGGTGCCAATATGACGGATGGAATTGACGGGCTCGCAGCGGGTACCTCCGCCATATCGTCCACCACTTTACTGATATTCACCTACCTGTCGGGGAATGTGATCTTTTCCAATTATCTCAATATCATGTATATCCCGCATTCTGGCGAGCTGGTGATTTTCCTTGCGGCCTTTACCGGGGCATGTATTGGCTTTTTGTGGTATAATGCTTTTCCGGCACAGGTATTTATGGGTGACACGGGATCGTTGGCCATTGGAGGAATTATCGCCGTACTGGCCATTGCTATTCGTAAAGAATTTTTGTTGCCGGTGGTATGTTTCATCTTTATGATTGAAAGCCTTTCGGTCATGATGCAGGTAGGCTATTTCAAATACACAAAACGCAAAACGGGTACTGGGAAACGGATCTTCCTGATGGCGCCGATCCATCACCACTATCAGAAAAAAGGCATTAAAGAAGCAAAAATTGTGATGCGCTTTTTAATTGTGGCGATCTTGTTTGCACTGATTTCATTAACCATCTTAAAAGTTCGCTAACATGAAAAAGTTAGTTGTTTTAGGAGGCGGAGAAAGCGGTGTCGGCGCGGCATTGCTTGGGAAAGCGAAAGGTTATGAAGTGTTTCTTTCTGACCTTTCAAAAATTACACAGGAGCGCAAAGATGCCCTGACTGCTGCGGGTGTGAACTATGAGGAAACGCAACATTCCGAAGCGAAAATTTTGGCGGCGGATGTAGTGGTGAAAAGCCCCGGAATTCCTGATACTGCACCACTGATTCAGCAATTGGTGGCCAAAGAAATTCAGGTGATCAGTGAGCTTGAATTTGCTTTTCAGTTTACCAAAGCGCGGTTTTTGGCGATCACCGGAACCAATGGAAAAACCACCACCACCATGCTGACCTATCACCTGTTGAAATCTGCAGGATATAAAGTTGGATTGGCGGGCAATGTGGGTTACTCCCTGGCGCAGCAGGTTATTGCTGATGAATTTGACTGGTATGTCTTGGAGGTGAGTAGCTTTCAGCTCGATGGCATGTGCAGGTTCAAGGCTGATGCCGCCGTGATTACCAATATTACGCCCGATCATCTTGATCGCTATGATCATAAGATGAAAAATTATATCGCTTCCAAAATGCGTATTGCTCAGAACATGACGGTGGATCATCCGCTGATCGTGCTCAAGGAAGACGAAGCCATTGCCGAGGGGTTGCAAAAAGGCAAAGTGGAAGCCAACCTGAAAACCTTCAGCCTGTCATCGAGAAATGCTTCGGCTTTTGTGGAAACAGACCGGATGGTAATTCCTTCAGCAAATTTTGAATTTGAACTTGACGAACTGACCATTCAGGGGCCTCATAATGTGCAGAATGCGATGGCAGCAGTATTGTTGGCGCAGCACGCAGGATTGAACAAAAGTGAGATCAGACAAGGCCTGAAGTCTTTTGTTGCGGTGGCTCATCGTCTGGAGTTTGTGGCCAATATCAATGGCGTAGCGTATTACAATGATTCCAAAGCGACCAATGTTGATGCTGTAAAGTATGCGCTGGACAGCTTTAAACAACCGATCGTCTGGGTAGCCGGAGGGAAGGATAAAGGTAATGATTATCAGTTGATTGCTTCACTGGTAGAGCAGCATGTAAAGGCTTTGGTTTGCCTTGGAGCAGACAATCAGCCTTTGCTGGATTTCTTTTCAGATAAATTACCTGTTTTCGATACGAATAATCTTGAAGATTGTATATTGAAAGTTCAGCAATTGGCTGATAATGGGGATGTTGTGTTGCTTTCGCCTGCATGTGCAAGCTTCGATTTATTCGACAACTATGAGCATCGTGGCGATTGTTTTCGTCAGGCTGTTTTGGCCATGGAAAATAAAGTATGAACTATTCAAAATATTGATATAGATGAAGTTACTGAAGAGGATTAGTTCGAAATTACTCTATTACGAAAACTGGAGAATCAGCGGCGACCCATATATTTTGGGTTGTGTGCTGTTTTGGACTTTTGTAAGTATCCTTTCTGTGTATAGTGCTACTGGTACCCTTGCCTTCAAGAAAATGCATGGCAATACAGAGCACTACCTTTATTCCCACGGACTGAAATTTATTTTCGGATTGGGGGCCATGTATATCTTTCATCGTTTTGATTATCGCTGGTTTAGGAAAGTCAACGGCCTGCTCTATATTTTCTCTATTGCCTTTCTGATTTTAGGGCAAGTGATTGGTTCTTCACTGAATGAGGCCAAACGTTGGGTCAGTATTTTTGGGGTAACCGTCCAACCTGCCGATTTTGCCAAACTGGCATTGCTGATCTTCCTTTCCGCCATGCTGGCCCGCCATCAGAATCAGGCAGAAAGCAAAGGCAGCTGGCCGTTTACAATTAAGTTTTTGATCTTCTCCCTGATCCCTGTGGGGCTTATTGGACTTTCGGATATTTCTACCGCCATGATGGTATTGATGACCGTCGGGGTGATGATGATTGTTGGTCGTGTGCCGCTGATGAAACCATTCCTGATTTGTTGTGTGGTCATTCCGATGGCAGTAACCATCGTTTATGCCTTCGGGTCAAGGGGAAATACGGCCATTAGTCGGGTTGAAAAATACTGGGAGGCAGTACATGATCCGACACAGGCGAGCTTTCAGTCGAAAATGGGTTATGTGGCCATTGGTAATGGAGGGGTTACTGGTCTGGGGCCGGGGAACAGTGAACAGAAAAACTTCCTGCCGCACCCTTACTCCGACTTCATTTTTGCCATCATCATCGAGGAGTATGGGCTCTTTGGCGCCTTCCTCGTTATTGCAGTTTACCTGCTTTTTCTGTGGCGATGTTTTGCGCAGATAACCTATACCCAACAGCCCTTTGGCGGCTTATTGTCGGCGGGCATTGGGTTCAGTATTGTTTTTCAGGCCTTCCTGAATATGGGGGTAACCGTGGGCTTGTTGCCTGTTACCGGTTTACCTTTGCCTATGATTAGTATGGGGGGATCTTCTCTATTATTTATTGGTGCTTCTATAGGAATTGTTCTGGGTGTAAGCCGCAGTGCTGAAACACCTGACTTTGAAGTTGAAGAAGGTGATACTGAAGAGCAGAAGACTGCACCCGTACGAATGGGTTCAAAAAAATTCAGCATGAGAACATAAAGAAAAGTGTATTTTAATTCATCTTTTTCATATAATAAAAAAGGCATCATTCAATGATGCCTTTTTTTTGGTATTCCTATTGCAGTATCGTAATTTGCCATGAAAAAAATTTCTCGAAGTTATAATTATAACCAAAATGAACCAGTCAACTCCCCTTGAACGGGTGATTATTAGCGGAGGTGGTACCGGAGGACATATCTACCCAGCTATCGCTATCGCCAACGAGATCAAGAAGCGAAACCCCAAGGTGTCTATTCTGTTTGTAGGCGCGCAAGGCCGTATGGAGATGACCAAAGTTCCCGAGGCCGGTTACAAAATCGAAGGGCTCTGGATCAGTGGTATTCAGCGCAAGCTGACTTTGGATAATTTGGCCTTTCCTTTCAAGCTCATCAGTTCCATGATGAAAGCTAAACGCATTATTAAAGATTTTAAGCCGCAGGTAGCCATTGGTGTTGGCGGGTATGCTTCAGGACCATTGCTGAAAATGGCCACCCGAATGAATATCCCTACACTGATACAGGAGCAGAATGCTTTTGCAGGCCTGACGAACAAATGGCTCGCCGATAAAGTGGATGCCGTTTGTGTAGCAACGCCCAATATGGAGCGCTTTTTTCCGAAAGAGAAGATCGTGATTACGGGTAATCCGGTACGTTCTGATATTATCGGGGCAGAAAGTAAGCGTGAAGCGGGACTTGCACATTTCGGACTCTCTGCTACAAAGCCGGTATTGTTGATTTTGGGCGGATCCCTTGGGGCGCGGACGATCAACGAGACCATGCTGCAGGATGTGAATAAATATCAGCAGGCAGGGGTTCAGGTGTTATGGCAAATCGGTAAATTTTATTTCAGCAACATACAGGCGCAACTTTCCCAAATGGATACAGCGGGGATTCACCCCCATGAATTTATCCGTGAAATGGATTTGGCTTATGCATCTGCAGATGTGGTGATTTCCCGCGCCGGAGCACTTTCTGTTTCTGAATTGTGCCTGGTGGGCAAGCCGACTGTCTTTGTGCCGTCACCGAATGTATCTGAGGATCATCAGACACAGAATGCCTTGCAGTTGGTGAATGTAAATGCCGCACTGATGGTCAAAGATGTGGAGGCCAAGCAATCGCTGGCGACTGTTACCCTCGACCTTCTTGCCGATGCTGCAAAACAGCAGGCACTTGGCACGGCCATAAAGGCGCAGGGCAGGCCTTCTGCTACGGCTGACATTGTTGATCAGGTTGAACGCATTATAGAATCATAGATGAAAACGAATAAATTCGGTACCGTTTACTTTATTGGAATTGGAGGGATCGGTATGAGTGCGCTCGCTCGTTACTATCAGCATCAGAGGGCACAGGTGTCCGGTTATGACAAGACCCAAAGCCCACTGACTTTGCAAATGGAAGCAGAGGGGATGCGGATTCATTATACAGAAGATGTCGAACAGATTCCTGCAGCAGTAAAAGCCAAGCAGGAGGACAGCCTTGTGATTTATACCCCAGCTATTCCTGCCGATCACCAAGAGTTGGTTTATTTGCAGCAGCAGGGGCATCGCCTTTATAAAAGGTCTGAGGTGCTGGGCTTAATTACGCAGCAGTTACATACGATAGGCGTTGCCGGTACACACGGGAAAACATCTACTTCCACGATGTTGGCACACCTTCTGACAGACGGCAAAGTGGATACCGCCGCTTTTTTGGGTGGGATCAGTGTCAATTATCAGTCTAATTTGTTATTGCCTGAAGGTACCGATGAGGTGAAGTGTGTGGTGGAGGCCGATGAGTTTGATCGCTCCTTTCACCGACTGTTTCCCGATGAGGCCATTATTACTTCCGCAGGTGCCGATCACCTGGATATCTACGGAACACATGAGGCACTTTTGGAGGCTTTCAGCATATATATTGACCGCCTTCCAGAAAATGGGCGACTGGTCATTCATGAGTCGATCCGTTCGCTCGCAGATCACCGTCCGGATTTAAAGGTGATTGACTATAGTCTTGATCGCGGGGCGGTGCATGCCCAGAATGTACATGTGGCCAATGGTTGTTTTGTGTTTGATTATGTTGCTGACGATCTTCGAATAGCGGGGCTCATCCTCAAGGTGGCCGGTTTTCATAATGTTGAAAATATGTTGGCGGCCATCACGATTGCCTTGCAAAATGGCGTTACTCCCGATCAGGTGAAACATGGTGTGGAAAGTTTCAGTGGGGTCAAGCGTCGTTTCGAATATATTGTACAGCAAGAGCAAGCGGTATATATCGACGATTACGCCCATCATCCGGAAGAAATCGAGGCTGCGATCAGGTCGGTGCGGGCATTGTTCCCCGAACGACCACTGACGGTTTTGTTTCAGCCCCATCTTTTTTCCCGAACAAAGGATTTTATGGCGGAATTTGCCGAGGCGCTGTCGAAAGCAGACAAAGTTTACCTCTTGGACATCTACCCGGCAAGGGAGCAACCGATAGAAGGGGTGACTTCAGCGGCTATAAAAAAAATGATGAAAAATTGTGATTGTGCAATTCTGAAAAAGGCGGATTGTGTACCACAAATTATCTTGGATCAGCCCAGCCTGTTAATGTCCCTCGGAGCGGGAGATATCGATCGTTTGGTGCTGCCAATCAAAGCGATTTTTGAAAATGAATTGGCTAAGTAGTTGATTTGTTAAGGGTTATAATAATGAAGAGGCACTGCCTTTGATTTTTTTTATCCGAATAATAAATGAACAGTTCCTCTTTTTTAAAAATCGTCTTATATTTTGATGTAGAAGGGTTTTTAGGGCGCTTTGCAGTATATTTTAAGATTAACATACGGAGAATTTAATACATGAGCGGTCGGATAAAATTAAAGCTGATTCCCAAAATAATCCTGTTTGCTGTAGTGGCTGGCCTGGGGTATTTTTTGGTGATTGTGCGTCCAAGTGAAAGGCCTGTAAACCATGTGAAAATCAATGTAGATAAATCTTTTGACCAGTTCTTTATCAATGATAAGGAGGTCGAGCGTTTGATGACGGACAAAGGCAGGGAACAGCTTTTGGGGGTGGAAAATGGCAAGGTAAACCTGCGACAGCTGGAGAGCCGAATCAAAGATCATCCTTTTGTTTCGAAAGCGGATGTCAGTCGGGATTATGATGGTGACCTTTACGTTGATGTGGAACAAAAACGGCTGATGGCGCGATTAATTCGGCCGGTGGCCAAAGATGCCTACCTGAGTGAACACCGGGAGTTGTTGCCAACTTCTGATAAATTCACGGCAAGGGTCTTATTGATTGATGGCGCTTTTGTCGATAAAATTATCCTGCAAAATCAGGATACTTTGAAATATCGCAAAGAGCTGCTGGATTTGGTAACTGATATCCATAACGACCGTTTTTTGCGGGCGCAGATTGCTCAGTTGCATGTGGATCAGGATTGCCAGATCACGATGTACCCCCAAGTGGGGGACGAGCGGATCGTCTTCGGGAAACCCGTTTCCATTGACGAAAAGCTCAAAAAATTGAAAGCCTATTATGATTATGTCATCCCCTCTAAAGGTTGGGGGGTATATGATAAAATCAATTTAAAATATAAAGATCAAATAGTTTGTGAATAATGAATTACTTTTATTACTTATAGACAGAATGGTCTTTTTTTGATAATATCAATTGATTACAGAGGTTATTCCTCCTGAAAATAAATTGCGGTAAATGGAAGGTACAGAGAAAATTGTTGTCGGATTAGATATCGGGACAACAAAGATATGCGCGGTTGTTGGGCGCAAAGATAAAAATGGGAAGCTTGAAGTACTCGGTGTGGGCAAGGCAATTTCCGACGGTGTAATCCGTGGGATTGTCAGTAACCTTGACCGTACCACTGAAGCCATTGAAAAGGCGATCAGTCAGGCCTCCAAAGAATCCAATGTCAATATCTCCAAAGTGAATGTAGGTATTGCAGGGCAACACATCAACAGTAGCTTTCAGCATGGGTCGATTACCCGTGAAAATTCTGAGGAGGTTATTTCTGTAGAAGATGTAGAAAATCTTCAGAACGATATGCACCGCCTTGTGGTGCAGCCCGGTTGTGAGATTATTCACGCCATGCCACAGGATTATGTGGTAGACCATAACGAGTCGGTGAGTGACCCTGTTGGTATGACGGGCATCAAGCTTGAAGGTAACTTCCATATCATTACGGCAAGAACCACCGCAATTAAAAATATTGATAAATGTGTTGAGCAAGCAGCACTGACAAGAGGGGAGTTAATCCTTGAACCTTTGGCATCCGCAATGGCCGTTTTGAGTTCAGAGGAGAAGGAAGCAGGTGTTTGTTTGGTCGATATTGGTGGTGGAACAACGGACATCGCTATATTCCATGATAATATTATCCGACATACCGCAGTCATTCCTTTGGGAGGTAATATTATCACTGATGATATCAAACAAGGTTTGCAGGTGATGACCCAGCAAGCAGAGGCACTGAAGACCAAATTTGGTTCGGCCATGCCCGATGAAGCTTCGGAATACGAATTGGTGACTATCCCAGGTCTTCGTGAACGGGCAAGCAAGGATATTTCTGTGAAAAACCTCTCAAGTGTGATTGGTTCAAGAATGGAAGAAATCATTGAGCTGATCCATCACCATATTCTGGATAGCGGTTGCGCCAAGCAACTTTCCGCAGGAATCGTCATTACAGGCGGTGGGGCTTTGCTTCATAACCTGAAACCACTGATGGAACTCATGACAGGCCTCGAAGTACGGATCGGATACCCGAACGAGTACCTTGGCAAAAGTGAAACCGAAGAGGTGAAAAGCCCAATCTTTGCCACCGCAATGGGATTGGTTTTGGCAGGTTTCAGATCCATTGATGAGCGTCAGGATCGATACATCAGAATCCGATCGAAGAAAGCACAGGTGAGTGAACCTGCCGTTGTACAGCCTGCCCCTATTGAGCAGGAACCTGTTCGTCCTGCACCTGTTGCAGCAAGAACAGCAACCACAACGACAACCACCCACCAGGGAGGGCGAAGAACGACCCGCCCAGTGGCGCAACCACAACCTCAGGCAGCGGCACCGGAGCCAGAGAAAAAGACCAACGTGTTCAATAAGCTGTTCAATCAGGTGAGAACTTTTTTGGTCGAAGATGAAGAGGTTTAAGCCTTGAGGTTTTTATTATTAGAAAAAAAAGGGCTGTTTTACAGCAATAAAGAGATAGCATAATGAGTGATACTTCCTATACTTTTGATATACCCGTAGAGAAATCGTCGATCATCAAGGTGATTGGTGTCGGTGGTGGCGGCGGAAACGCCGTGAAGCACATGTACAATCTCGGTATTACCGATGTTGATTTTATCGTGTGTAATACCGATGCACAGGCATTGAAAAATAACCCTGTTCCTAACAAACTTCAAATTGGCGTTGGTCTGACTGCCGGTTTGGGTGCCGGAGCAAAACCTGAGCGTGGCCGTGAGGCAGCGGAGGAAAACAAAGATGAGATTCGCGAATTGCTTGGCGAGCATACCAAAATGGTGTTTATTACCGCTGGTATGGGTGGAGGTACAGGTACTGGAGCAGCTCCGGTTATTGCTGAAGTTGCCCGTGAAATGGACATCCTTACCGTTGGTATTGTTACGTTCCCATTCAAGTTTGAGGGGCGTTCAAAACAGCGTCGTGCCCAGGAAGGAATCGAAGAGCTAAAAAAATATTGTGATACGGTCATCGTTATCTTGAACGATAAGCTGAAAGACATCTACTCGAACATGAAAGTTCGTGAAGCTTTCGCTAAAGCAGATGAAATCCTGACCACAGCGTCTAAATCTATCGCAGAGATCATTTCTGTACATGCTGAGATTAACGTCGATTTTGAGGATGTTAAAACTGTCATGAAAGATTCTCGGGCATCGGTAATGGGTTCTGCAGAGGTTCACGGTGAAGATCGTGCCTTGCGTGCAGCAGAAATGGCCATTGCTTCTCCATTATTGGACAACCGCGACATTCGTGGCGCACGCCGTGTGCTATTGTCGATCATGTCTGGTGAAGATGCGGAATTAGATATGCAGGAATTGGCGGACATCACTGAATTTATTCAGGAACGTGCCGGCGAGGATGCTGATGATGTCATCTGGGGTCACGGAATTGTTCCTGAGTTGGGAGAGAAGATTCGTGTTACGGTGATTGCTACCGGTTTTGACGATGAGCAAAATTCTGGAGAGGCAGATCATCCTGCAGTTGATGAAATTAAAAAAAAAATTGCTGATGTAGCAGGCCGTCAGGCAGTAGCTACTGAAGTGGTTGAACCTCAGCAGGCTACTGTTGTTACACCTCCGGCACCCGTTGCGGAGCAAATTCCTGCTGAGCCAGTAGCGCACGAGCAGGTAGTGAACATGACGAACGCTGTTCCTGAGCCCGTAGCAGCTCCTGTTCCTCAGGCGCAGCCGGTACAGCAACAGCAGCAGCCAATAGCACAGCCGCAAGCTGCCCCGATTGTAGGGCAAATTGAAATTGAGAAAAAAGAAGCGCCAACGGAACTGACCAACCCTAACGGTTTTGGAATCCCTCCAGTAGTGGAATCCAAGGAGCCAGAAGGCAGCCCGTTTGTTACTTACGATTTGCGTGATGACGACAAGACGATTGAGGTGAAGCGCAATGAAGCCGGATTTACAGATGTAGATATCATGGCGGAACGTCGCAGAAAACTTGAAGCTGACCGCCGTCGTCGTGAGCTGGAAATGCAAGGGCATCAGGTGCCACGCAATGACGAAGAAGAAGACTATAAGGAATTGATTTCCAAACCTGCCTATATGCGCCGTAATGCGCCTTTGAATCCTACGCCAAGTACGCAACAGGAAGAAGAGCAACGTTCGCGTTATCAGGTGAATTCAAATAACAAACTTTCAAACAACAACCGTTTTCTGCATGATAATGTAGATTAAGTTGAGGTTTAAAGACAACAAAAAGGGCACTGATTAATTTCAGTGCCCTTTTTTTCATTTATTGACTTTTATTCGTACTCTCAAAAATCTTATCCGCAGACTGTGCCACAAAGCCGGTATATAGCACGCCATTGCTTTTGGGGTAACGGTAAGCAAACTCATAGTAACAAGCCGGAATCTCGTGCTCACCATCACTAAAGGCCACAGCCACACGATCAGCAAGTGTGGAAGATTGTCGTAACATCACTTCCTTAGAGCCTTTGATCTCCCCTCCGCTGTCGTTAAGCTTAAAGCCCATGCGTTTGATGAAATCATTCACCCCACGAAGCGAAGGGATGGATTTTAAATGATTAACGAAAATCGTGAAGTGATTCGGGCGGAAGCCATGAGCCGATACCCATCCGGCATATTCACTTTCTGCGAGCAGCTTTTCGTAGGTCTTGAAATCCAAATCCCACGGTCGGCCAATATTCACGAAATCAAACCGCTGATAAAGCTCTTCGGGCACCTGGTCGATAAGCCCCCGGACGGTCTGTTGCAGCTCATCAGAAAATTCTTCGAGCTTCAGTTCCGAGATAAAAATCTTCGGCATCAGTGGGTCAAGGTGTTCAAAGTGCTGGGCATACAGTTTTTTTGCCGTAAAATGGTATTCCCCTTTATATACATATCCGCTTTCGATAAAGGGCTTTTTAAGGACGTCGATGCCTATGCGCGGATCATTGAAGGTACGGAGGGCAATGTGGTCATTGACAATCTTGTCCTCCTTCTCCAGCAGGCTGTGATAAATGCGGTAGGCCTGCGGATTCATGGTGGAATAATCCCGCCACATTTGCTCCAGTAGGTCTTTGATGTTGTTTGTCGTCATGGCTGTATTAAGCTTTGTTCTTTACTTAATTTAACGATGTGTAGGAGTAAACCGAAGTAAATCCGCAGAATTATATCAAAAAAGGAGCACCTCCAAATGAAGGTGCTTGTTAAATGTGATGTTCCCGAAAGGCTATTTGCTGCTGTCGGCTTTAAAGTCCTGTTTCTTCTTGAAGATGCCCGTAACACGCTTTTTATCAATCAGCACAATTTGCTGATGGTTGAGTAAACCGGCCATCAGCTTTTCTTTGGTAGGGGTCTCAAAGAGTTCGAGCGTTCCCTTTTGTTGAGGGTTGATATCATCAATGGTCAGTACAAGCGATGGCTCACCTTGAAGTAATTCATCCACCTGAGGAACCTGCCCTTTATCGATATACTGATCCACCTGAAAATAGCCAAATTGCGAGAGGTATTCAAAGATTTTTTTCGGGTCGGCTGCCGGGTAGTGATCCACCTTCCACTTTTGTTCGTCGGGCAGGATGGTAAAGCCTTCAGCGGGATTGTTCGGATAGGAAACCGTGACAGATTTCAGTGAATGGGCACTGCTGCGGAAGATTGCGCGGTGTCGCCAATCGTTGGGCTGTACCTCAAAAATTCCAGTAACATAACTGTTGTAGCCTGGCAGGTAAAGAGTCGCTGGCCTTTGGTCATCAATCTGGCCATAGGAAACCGTGCGGTCCTGGTTACCAGCGGTAACAAAGGAAAAGTCCTTGCCATCGGTATTTACAGTTACCTGAATTCCCCTTTTCTGCAAAGTGGCATTGACCTGCTGAACTTCATTTTTAGGCACCAGTCGCTTTACTTCTACCTGATGCAAAATGCTCAGGAGCACCTTAATCATGCCATCTTCAGCAGGTTTATTGTTGATCGTCCAGGAGTTTTGTTCCCTTTTGAGATAGGACACCTGTTGTTGGTTTTGGATCGTGATGGACTGAATGTCGGCAGTATCCGTTACGGCAAATTCCTGTAAATTGGCAAATTCGGTTTTTTTACCGAAATCCATCGTCAGGTCAATCACCAGCCAGGCGATCAGCCCAATAAGTATGATCAGTAATTGTGTGTTGGTACGCATGGATTAAAATTTTGAATAGCGTTGTTTACGGACAAAATACCATATCACTCCAAGGAGGAGTATCAAAAGTACTGGCAAGGCAATGTTGAGGGTCTGCCAGAAGGTCTGTTCTTCGAGCACCTTCACCTTGTCCAACGGACGGATTTTCAGTGTTTTGTTTCTGGCGATAATAATCCCATTGTCATCAAGTAAATAACTCAGGCTGTTTTTAATAAAATCGGCATGGGCGTAATCCTGCTGACTGTACGGATCTACCCCAAGCGGAACCGGCTGCCCATCTCGGGGGTTGATTTTGTTCAGCAAAATATCGGCATCACCTACCACCATTATTTTGTTGTCGGCGGTTTCCGCTTTGAAAGTTTTTGAATTGGCAAAGCCCGGCAGGAACCGGTCTTTATAAATAGAGGTGAATTTCCCCTCCAAAAGATAAGCTGTAGCGAAGGGCCCCTGATTAAATTTCTTCGGGTCAATTTGCCCACGCATATTGGTCAATTCAATAAGTACCGGAGCCTGAACGGTCCGTGAATATGGTGATGAAAACATCAGTGGCGTTTTTCGGATTCCGGCAACTTTCACGGTATCCAGTGCCGAGGCATAATCCATCTTGATGGCGTCAAGGTTATTGACAATCGGGTTTTTCCCAAACTGATTGATCAATGGATAATAGGGGAAAGGCATCAGCTGAATTTGAGGCTGATCTCCCATATTTCCGGTAACTATCGGGTAGGTTCCGGCATTCAGGTCCTGAATGATGTTGCCATCTTTTTTGATGCCCCACTTGAAAAGCAAATTGTCAATACCGCCCTGAATAGGCGTGGCGAAGGCGCGTCCGCTTGATTTAAGGCTGTCGGTATCAATTTTAAACCCTTCGCCAAAAACGAGCAGTTTACCACCATTCATTACATATTGGTCAAGTTCATATTCCTGACGTGGAATGTAGCTGGATTTCGGACGGAGTAATAGCACGGCATCGAAAGGCATCAGGTTTGGTAACTGTTGCAGGGTGGAAATGGTGAGCTCGTAGTTGTCTTTCAGACATGCCTGAAGCCCCGCCAATTCATTGGGACGAATATGACTGTCTTCGCTCAAAATCGCCACATGCTTGCGCTTTCGTTGTGTCAGTTTTTTTATACTCGAAATCAGTTCATATTCCACTCCTTCCACCGACTGATTTAGACGCTCCTGCGGTGGCGCTGATTTGTTGCCCTTAAAAAGCATGACGCCGAGCTCTTTACCGCCGTAGGAAATAATAGCCCCCGGGAAGATGATTTTTTCGATCTTCTTGCCATTTTCCGTCGCATGGATATTGGTGGGCTGAATGCCCATATTGGCCAGGTATTGATAATACTCGTTTTTTGACCGGCTGCTTTTTGCTGAAGAAGGGTCAATGAATCGGTACTGGATTTTATCCCCTGCATAAGAATGAAAAACGTCAAGCGTTTCCTCGATACTGGTTTGCAGGCGCTTGAATCCTGCCGGGAAATCACCATCGAGGTACACATCGACATACACGATATCATCCAGCTTTTTAAGAATATTTTTTGTGGCATTACTAAGGGTGTAACGTCCCTCTGAGGTCAGGTCCACCTGAAAAAAGTGCTTGCTCACCAGCAGATTCAGGTTGGTGGCCAGCATAATGACAATCAAAGTAATCAGAATATCTCTGACTTTTAGACTGTGGAATTTCTTTTTAAAATCTACCATTTTCTACTTCCAAGGCTCATGCGTGTCAGTTGCAAAGCAACGATCATAGCTGTTAAAAAATAAAACAGATCTCTCGAATCGATCAGTCCTTTACTCATTCCCTGATAATGGGACAGTAAACCCAATTGTGCAATGATAGGGGAATAATCGCTCCAGATGTTGATGTTACTGATCGAATCAAAGCCAGCATACATCATGAAACACATAAAAACAGCCAAAATAAAGGCGATAATCTGATTTTCGGAAATGGAGGAAGCCAGTACGCCAAAGGCTGTGAATACGCCCGCCAGGAGGATCAGCCCAAAATAGGAGCCTGTTATGCCTGCGGAATCAATGTTGCCCACAGGTGATGCCAGGTGGTAAAGGGAGTAGCAATAAATGCTCGTGGGCAGGATGGCCAAAAGCACCAGGAACCAGGAGGCGGTGAATTTCCCCAAGATGATTTGCAGGTCGCTCAGGGGTTTGGTAAGCAAAAGCTCAAGGGTTCCTGTTTTCTTTTCTTCAGCAAATGTGCGCATGCAAATGGCTGGAATGAGGAACATCAGTACATAGGGGCCAAGATTGAAAAGCGGGCCAAGTTCAGCATAGCCATAACTGAGGACGTTCGTTTCGGGGAAAACCCAGACGATCAGCCCGGTGATGACCAGAAACACCCCCATCACCATATAGGCAATCAGGGAGCTGAGGAAATTTTTTACTTCTTTAGCAAATATCTGAAGCATGATTTATAGTTAGTTTTACCTTATTTTGGTTTGTCCTCTTCTATTGAAAGGGGGATTTGAGTCAAGCATTAAAGCCTGCAACCATTGGGCGATTCCAGGCGAGATGCCCGAAATAGTGATGGACCGAAAAAATGATCTGTGAATATCTGCCTAATCTGTGGGCAAATAGCCACTCCGTATTAATGTGCTGTAAGGGCCTGAAAAGTTTTTTCTATGGACCATTTTTCCTGAGCAAGCCCCACCAAGGGGATGTTCTGTTGTGCGCAAACTTTAAAAATGAAGTAGCGCAAATCCTGATTGCTATGTGCAATGATGCGGTAATTCAAAGGAGAAATTTCCTCGATCTGATCCACACCATCTATTTCCTGAATCGGGGAGAGGTCGGCCTCAAATTGTGTTTCCAGTAATATATGTTGTTCGTCGGCTTTATATTGAAGCTGATCAATGGGGTGGTCGGTGAGTACTGTTCCCTGATCAATGATAATCACTCGGTCGCAAAGTGCCTGAACCTCCTGCATAATATGGGAGGAAAAGATTACCGTTTTATCTTTGCCGACCGTTTTTATCAGTTGCCGAATTTCAATCAACTGGTTGGGGTCAAGGCCTGTGGTGGGCTCATCAAGAATAAGCACCTCTGGGTCATGAATAAACGCCTGAGCAAGCCCCACGCGCTGTTTATAGCCTTTTGAAAGCTGACCGATTTTTTTGTTCTGCTCCCGCTCCAGCCCACAAAGGGAAATCACCTTATGGATTCTTTTGGATAGATAGGGGCCCTTCAAGCCGTGTAGCTTTCCGGCAAAACGCAGGTATTCATGCACATACATTTCATAGTACAGCGGGTTGCTTTCGGGCAGGTAGCCAATTTTTGATCGCGACTTCAGGGGGTGTTTCACCACATCAATCCCACAAACCTCCACGGTGCCTTCGGTAGGGCTCAGGTAGCCTGTGGCGATTTTCATGGTGGTGGATTTCCCCGCACCGTTCGGGCCGAGAAATCCCAGGATTTCCCCAGGATGCGCCTCGAAGGAAATATTATTGACCGCCTTTTGTTGGCCAAATGTTCGGGTTAGATTTTTTATTTTTACTGACACAGTAGCAATGATGGTCCTCTTTGCAATAATGGTATAAAAACACCGATTTCGCAAAAATAAGCCCTTGATCCCTGCTGAAAAAGCTGTTCTTTCTTGTTAAAGACTATCTTCCCCCGTTTTCAAGGTAATTTTTAAAGTGCTCCGTATCATAATAGGCCATGCCCTTTTTGGTGGTCAGCAATTTCCCTTCGGGAGATATAATGTGAGTGGTCGGCAATGACTGGCTTTGCAGGAGCTCTGGCAGCGGGGAATGCATGCGGTAATACTGAAAATCATAGCCTTTCTTTTTCATGAACCGCTCAAGGGCTTCGGGTTTCCGGTCCATATTCAGGAGAATAAAGGCGACTTTTGAACGGTCAGTTTTTTCCATCAGCGACAAAATATCCGGTAGCTCAGCCACGCAGGGAGGGCACCAGCTCGCCCAAAAATTCAGAAAGATTGTTTTTCCTTCGAATTGGCTCATGGGCACTTCTTTTCCTGCCTGATCGGTGATGCTCCACTGATAGGGAACCCTCGGCAGGGCTGCGGAAGCCTGTACTTCTTCAGGCTGAAGAATCCTCGATTGCAGTAACAGTCGCTGAAAATTACTGGAAACAAACATTCTAAATGAAGGAAGCACGAGCATCAGGACAAAGAAAATCCCGATCAGGATATTCTGCCAATGTTTTTTTAGTCGGTCGAGGGTGGTCATCATTTTATTCTTTTCAGCAAATTAAGGAAGATTATGTGGTTTTGGGCGTCCGCCAAAAGACCAATATTGACCTTTTTAGCTCGGGAAGGTACCTCATTGGGAAAAAAATCTCACCTCAGGATTTATCGCGTGGTTAACAGGCAAAATTCGCCCTGAGCGGGGTGTTTTTCATACCGACACTTCTCATAAAACGAATATTTCTGAGGCAATACTGTGCATGAAGATTTTGACCATTGCCCCTTTTGGTTATTTTTGCAAACTAAGCATTCAAAAATACCAACATGTCAAAACAATATTTCCTGACCATTGCGCAGGAGTTAAATATATCAGAACAACAGGTGGCCAATACGGCAAACTTGTTGGATGAAGGTGCGACGGTACCTTTTATTGCTCGATACCGAAAGGAAGTTACCGGCACACTTGATGAAGTGCAGATCGCCTCGGTGAGGGATCGGATGGAGCAACTTCGGGAGCTTGATAAGCGCCGTGAGGCTATTTTGAAGTCGATGACGGATTTGGAAGTATTGACGGATGAACTGCGCGCTCAGCTGATGGAGGCTGAAACCATGTCGGCACTCGAAGACATTTATTTGCCCTTCAAACCTAAACGCCGAACCCGTGCGACCATTGCACGCGAGAAGGGGCTTGAGCCTTTGGCGGAAAAGATTTTCGGAGAGGAAGAATTTGACCTTGAGGCTTTGGCGCAAACCTTCATTGATGAAGAAAAAGGCGTAGAAGATCTTGAGTCCGCATTGGCCGGTGCAAGGGATATTATGGCCGAGTGGGTGAATGAAGACCAGGAAGCCCGTGCCGAAATTCGTGAGCTGTTCCAGAAATCTGGGCGATTCCATGCCCGTGTGATTCCTGGGAAAGAAGCTGCCGGAGAAAAATATAAAGATTATTTTGAGTGGGATGAAGACTTGAAGTCGGCACCTTCTCACCGTATTTTGGCCATGCGCCGTGCGGAGAAAGAGGAAATTATTACCCTGGAATCTACACCTGAGGAAGGGGATGCGATTTTCACCCTCGAGAAAATGTTCGTTACCCGCGGAGGCGCCGTTGGGGAGCAGCAACAACAGGCCACCCGCGATGCCTACAAACGCTTGATGCGCCCGTCTATGGAAACGGAGATCCGCATGACCACCAAGTTGTCGGCGGATGAGGAAGCCATTCGCGTTTTTCGGGAGAATATTGCCCAATTACTGATGGCCTCTCCTTTGGGGCAGAAGCGTGTTCTGGCGATTGACCCAGGCTTCCGTACAGGCTGTAAAGTGGTGATGCTTGACGCACAGGGTAAACTGGAAGACCACACGGTCATTTTTCCTACTGGTGGGCAACGTCAGAAAATTGAAGCGGAGCAAACCGTGATGGCCTGGGCTGCAAAATACCATGTGGAAGCCATCGCAATCGGCAACGGAACGGCTTCCCGCGAAACGGAAACCTTTGTTAAAAAACTGAAAATCCCGAACGTAACGGTGGTAGTGGTGAACGAGAGTGGCGCCTCTATTTATTCTGCTTCGGAAGTGGCTCGGAAGGAATTCCCTGACCATGATATTACGGTTCGTGGTGCTGTTTCTATTGGTCGCCGTTTGATGGACCCATTGGCGGAATTGGTGAAAATTGATGCCAAATCCATTGGTGTTGGCCAGTATCAGCACGATGTGGATCAGTCCCTCCTTAAGAAAGGCCTTGACGATACGGTTTCCTCTTGTGTAAATGCCGTTGGGGTAGAGCTGAATACCGCTTCAAAAGAATTGCTGACTTACGTTTCTGGCCTTGGACCTTCCCTGGCGGAGAATATCATTAAATACCGAAATGAGAACGGGGCTTTTGCGAACCGCTCGGCATTGAAAAGCGTCCCTCGCCTTGGGCCAAAGGCTTACGAGCAGGCGGCAGGATTCTTGCGCGTACGCGATTCCAAAAATCCTTTGGACAGTTCAGCGGTTCACCCTGAGCGCTACAAACTCGTGGAGCAGATGGCCAAAGATTTGGGGGTTTCGGTGAAGCAACTGATGGAAGATGCCGCTTTGCGCAAGCAGATTGTGCTGAAAAACTATGTTTCTGAAACGGTGGGTATGCCAACGCTTGAGGATATTATTCAGGAGCTTGACAAGCCGGGCCGTGACCCGCGTGAGCAGTTTGAAGCTTTTTCTTTTGATGAAAATGTCTCGGAAATCAAGGACCTGAAAATGGGTATGAAACTTCCAGGTATTGTGACCAATATTACTGCTTTTGGTGCTTTTGTAGATGTTGGGGTACATCAGGATGGCCTGGTGCACGTTAGTCATCTGTCGGATAAATTTGTCGATGACCCTTCTAAAGTGGTGAAGGTTCATCAGCAGGTAACGGTTACGGTTATGGAGGTGGATGAAGGCCGCAAACGTATTGGTTTGTCGATGAAGTCGGATCCTTTCAGCAATGAAAAACCTTCGCGTGGTGGTCAAAGATCGGGACAGCGAAACAACGAAAGAAGTGGGCAACAAGGGCGCAATCAAGGTCGTAATAATGAAAGACCACGAGGACGCCAGGGGAGTAATCGTCAGGAGCAATCTGCCGACGGCGATTTGCAAGCCAAATTAGCGATGCTCAAGGGCAAGTTTAAATAAACAACCGATAATTGTGGGGGCACCGTCTGCGGTGCTCAACCCTGTTTTTCGATCCACGGATGATACATATTTCCACAGTTTTTGACTTGAAAATTGTGGCATGAAGCGGTCTTTTGGGGAGCGAAAATATGCGGTTTTTTTAGTTGCTGAAAGAATTCATTAAACCAACACATCAACCTATTGCAATAGGTGATGTCTGTTAAGCCAATGCTATGGCTTTGGTTAAATAAAAAAAGAAAAACATGAGTTTACCAAAAATAAAATCAACAACGGTATGTGCCGTTGTGCATAATGGTCAGGTAGCGATCGGTGCCGATGGTCAGGCGACGATGGGTAATACGGTGGCCAAGAGCAACGTTCGCAAGATCCGTAAATTACAGGATGGCAAGATTGTTCTGGGCTTTGCAGGTTCTACTGCCGACGCTTTCACGCTTATGGAGCGCTTTGATGAAAAACTTGGGGCTTTTAAAGGCAATATGAAACGTGCAGCGATTGAGCTGGCCAAAGACTGGCGAATGGATCGCTATTTGCGCCGCCTCGAAGCCATGATGATTGTCGCCAATAAAGAAGAGGTTTTAGTGATCAGCGGAACGGGTGATGTGCTGGAGCCAGATAATGGTGTGGCAACGATTGGCTCAGGGTCAATGTATGCGCAGTCGGCGGCATTGGCTTTGAAAAAACACGCGCCAAACCTCACGGCCAAAGAGATGGTAGAGGAGTCGTTGCACATTGCTGCAGATATTTGTATTTATACCAACCACAATTTGATTGTGGAGGCTTTGGATTAAGATATTCAGAGTATAGGTAAAAGGGGCTGTTGCATTATTCGTTTTTCGTAATTAGTCACCAGTTTTATTCCGTCGTTTTTCGCTGAGCCATAAGCCGAAGCTGTTTTAAATTGTCCTAATGGGACATTTTCCCAAAGAGGGTTTTTAAAATAGATATGGAGTTTGTGCGGAGGAAATTGAAGCGTGAATAAAGATGATCTGGTGTCTTGATTTATGAAAAGCGTCATGCGACAGCCCCTTTTTTATTTTGCATTGTCAGCCTTTATGGTTGATACAATTTTTGCCCCGCTTTAAAATACGGGTCGCCAACGGTCCATTCAGGTGTTTTTTTGTCGTTGCCTATCAGTGCGCCAGCGTAAATATAAGTTCGCACAAATTTAGTCAGGTAATCATAGTCAATGGTTGCGGGATTATCGTCGGTCTGATGGTAATAATGCATCACCGTTTCATCAAAACCTGTAAAGCCTAAGCTGAGTGTTGGGGCAGGAATCCCCTTTTCAGCAAAGGAAATATTGTCAGATCTTCTGAAAAGGCCCTCTTTGGTAGGGTCACCCATAGGTTTGAGTCCATAGGTTTTTCCTGCCTTCAGGAAGTGAGGCGTTGCCGTGGTGCGGTTCAGCCCTACAATCGTAATAATGCTTTTATCGTTGCAGGCGCCATTGTCATTATTCATCACATAGACACATTGCTTTAGTGGAATCACTGGGTTTTCAACATAATACTGACTTCCGAGCAAGCCTTTCTCTTCGCCTGTCAGAAAGAGGAACATTGCCGATCTTTTGGTGGGGTGTTTGGCCAGATAAGCAGCCGCATTCAGCACGGAAAGTACGCCGGCACCATTATCTCTTGCGCCATTGTAAATGGAATCGCCCTCTGCATTTTTTTCTCCCAGACCAAGGTGATCATAGTGGGCCGTATAAATAACATATTCATTCTTCAGCTTGCTGTCTGTTCCTTCCACAATCCCAATGATATTTTTTGCTGGAACATCCTGAACCATGTGTAGCCCAGAAGCATCCACCTTCAGCTGTACTTTGTAATACTGCCCCAGGATGCCGTGAAAAGGCTGGTCGTTTTCATGCACGAAAATCGAGGTGAAATCATTTCTTACCCTCGGCACCTGTCCTTTAACGACCATTTTTGGGCTGTTGAAATAATGGTCAAGCTTATGCCAGTCAGTCACTGCCCCCCTGAAAATCTGTACCAGAGCTTTGGCGCCGGCTTTTTTTGCAGCGGCTTCCAGTATTTGGTATTGCTTCATTGCGGCTCCAATACTTTGGTCAGTTTTTGTACCTGAAAAGGTTAAAATGATTTTGCCTTTGACGAGGGACTCTTTGAATTCATCGGGTGTGGCATAGCCCAAAAACAGGGCGTCACCGTCAAAGTTCAGATTTTTCTGATTCATGGTAATGGCAGAAGTGCCCATTAATCCTTCTACTGCAAACTGCACTTTCGGTACCTTGAATTCCTGCAATTCCACGGGTTGAAAATAGCCGTCTTTTCCTTCCTTATAAGGGGATACACCAAAACTTTGCATGGTGGTTGATAGGTACCTTGCAGCGATATCAATACCCACAGATCCCAAGTCGCGACCTTGCAACTCATCAGCGGCAAAGAAATTCATCTGCCCTTTTAGGATGTTGGGCGTTACTTGCGCATCAATGGCACTTTTCTTTTGTGCATGGCTGGTCATACCACAAAATAGCAGTGCTATTGCAAAACAAATTTTTTTCATAAAGGCTGTTTTTTTATTTAAATATAAGCGGATAAATCCAAAATGGAATTAACTATCTTCTGAAAGGTTTTATTGGCCTGCGAAGGGAGGATACAGGCGTTGAATGGGCGATGGCGGCGCAGGAAATTAACGACAGACAGGCCAGATTAGAGCGGGTTTAAAATTGGGGATTCATCATGGAAATTTGGTGTATTGGGGCAGTAGGGAGGGATTATTTGGTGTTTGAGATATTGCTGCTGTTGAAAAATAGGTGAAAATCAATTTGTGTTCATTGAATTTGCAGGAGGGCAGGCAAATTTTGAATACGCTATTAAAGGTGGGCGTATTTTATATGCTGATAATTCACCATTATAGGCGCCTTTTTAATAATAAAACGTATTTTTGTGGCTTCATTAAAATCCATTACCTTTTTTATCAATTATGCTAACATCCTTAATGAGTACTTTTAGCGATTATTCAGTAGCTTTTATCAATGCGTCCAATGATTTTCTTTGGTCTTATGTCTTAATCGTGTTACTCATTGCAGCCGGATTGTATTTTACGGTCCGTTCCAAATTTGTGCAGTTTACGCTTTTCGGGGAGATGGTTCGGTTGCTGGCTGACGGCCGTTCCGAAGGTGGAAAAAACAGCGTCTCCTCTTTTCAGGCCTTTTGTATGAGTACCGCCTCAAGGGTGGGTACAGGGAACCTGGCAGGTGTTGCAATTGCCGTTGGTACAGGTGGACCCGGTGCTGTTTTCTGGATGTGGCTTATTGCGCTGATCGGTTCAGCCTCCGCTTTTGTAGAAAGCACCCTGGCGCAGATCTATAAAGAACGAACGGATGACGGGTACCGTGGAGGGCCGGCTTACTATATTGAAA
The DNA here is from genome assembly GCF_036492425.1 of Persicobacter psychrovividus. Lineage (NCBI taxonomy): Bacteria > Pseudomonadati > Bacteroidota > Cytophagia > Cytophagales > Persicobacteraceae > Persicobacter > Persicobacter psychrovividus. Next base: position 2,015,264 of record NZ_AP025292.1, on the reverse strand, counting down.
AGGCCCTGAAGAACCGTTCGCTGGGAGTGGTTTTTTCAGTATTGATCACCATTTGTTTTGGCTTCATTTTTAATGCTGTTCAAGCCAATACAATCGCTGCCGCTTTTCATGGCGCTTTCGGTATCGAAACCTCTTATATGGCAATTTTATTGGTCCTGGTAGCCGCGCCGGTGATTATGGGTGGGGTGAAGCGTATCGCAGTCGTTTCAGAAATGATTGTTCCTGTAATGGCCATTGCCTACCTGATGGTGGTTTTTTATGTGTTGGCGATTAACTATAAAGCTATTCCAGCGGTTTTTTCTTTGATATTTGATTCAGCGCTCGGCTTGCGTCCCTTGGCTTCTGGTGCATTAGGAGCGGCCTTGATGCAGGGAATTAAAAGGGGACTGTTTTCCAACGAAGCAGGTATGGGTTCAGCACCTAATGCAGCGGCAACGGCCTCGGTAAGTCACCCTGTGAAGCAGGGGCTAATCCAAACGTTGGGTGTATTTACCGATACCATCCTGATCTGTTCCGCGACGGCAGTTTTGATTTTGGTTTCAGGTGTGGATACCATCGGAACGCACGATGGCATAAAACTGACTCAAAATGCCCTGCAATCCCAAGTAGGTGATTGGGGGGGCAGTTTTATCGCGCTTTGTATCTTGCTTTTTGCTTACAGCTCTATTGTGGGCAATTATTTTTATGGGGAATCGAATATCAGTTTTATGCACCGAGGAGACAAGAAACTGAGCCTGTTGTATCGCCTGATGGTTTTGGGAATGTTGGTTTTCGGAGCAATGGTGAATGCCGAAACGGTTTGGGCTTTGGCTGATTTGTTCATGGCCCTGATGGCGATTGTCAATATTTATGCAATTATTCGTTTATCCCCAATAGCATTCAAAGCTTTAGCCGATTACAAAATGCAAAAAAAGACCGGGAAGTCACCTGTATTTGTTGCTGACGAGGTTGGCATAACAGAAGGCGTTGAGTGTTGGGAGAGTGCAAAGGAACGGGAAGAAGTGGCGTAAAAGTTCTTGTCGTAAACAGGAAACGCTACTTTAATTTTAGCTAAAGCGCTTAATTGAGGGCTAAACCATACTTCGTCCATTTTTTTATCAATTCGTAAGGCAATTGGCTTCCCCAAAATTTCACACTTTTCAAGTCAATATTCATTGGTGATATTTTGTTAAAAATTAATACAATATCAATGATTTGATGGCTCAGGACATTTAATTTTTAATAGTATTGATTGTTACCTTATTAATTTTTAATGTTGTTAAGGGCTAAAGCCTTTTTTTGGGATTGCATTATTTCTTTTGTTGAAAGAAACAGGAAGTCTTGCATCAGCCCAACTTTTTTGAAGGGTTATTATTTTGCCCGCTCTGAGTATTAAGGCTATATACAGTAGCCTGTTTAATTATTTTGTAATCAACATTGACCTATATACTATGGGAAAGACTTTACCTGTTTTTCTGTCCCTTCTTTTTGCGTTGGTATTTTTAAGTACCTATAATCCCGTGTATGCGCAAGATTGTAACACGATCGGTTCACCCGCAGGGGCACCGTCGATTTTTAATAACTTTGAAAATCCAATCGATAATTGTTCCGGTTCGGCGGAGGTAAACTGGACTTTTGGTTGGCGTTTGTCAGCTGCTGAGGCCGCCAATTGCAAAATCGAAATCAATTGGGATGATGGTACAATAGAACGGATCGATCTTACCAATATTTCATTTAATACCGCCTATTATGGTATTGTGGATCGGAAACATACCTACGATTATGACAATGGTAGTGCTGCTCCATCAGGCAATAATATTGATGCGGCGCAACAGAGCTGTACTTATCTTCCAAAAGTAACCCTTGTCGTAAATGGAACAGTATGTTTAATTTCAGCCGAAGGTAACCGTGTAACCGTTTGGGACACAGAGGATAATGCTCTTTTAAATTCGATCGCTGAAGAGGATGCTCGAAATGGGGGCTCAGGTTTGTTTAATTCTCCAGCAGGTGGAGATTACGATATGTGTGCGGGTAATACCAATGCTCATTTTTTGGCAGATTTAACCGTGTGGAACTGTACAACGAACCCGCAGGAAGATTTGAACCCCAACACACACGGGCGTTGGGTACAATATGTATATGGAGAGACCAATGGTGTTACTGGTGGTAATGTAACCGTAGGAGGTGTACCCATGACTGGGGTATATTATGGTCCAGTAACTTGGATTGCAAATTCGACTGACCCCGGTGGCGAGACGCTTCCAATTCGTTTTCCAGCAAATGCTGGAGCCAATGAATGTTTTTCGGTTCGTCTTCGTTCATGGAACGTCTGTAACCCTTATGGCGCAGCAGGGTCTGAAGTCCCTGTTGGTTCGTTTAATGAAAACGATTTCGCATGGCAAGAGGATCCCGTGGACTTGTGGACAAGAACCATTTGTACCGTGGAAGCGCCAAACCCTCCATTGGCAGCGGACTTGAAAATTTGTGTTGGTGGAGATCCAACGCTGAGGGCCAACGGTCAGGCGGGAGCAGTAATCCGATGGTATGAAGAAGATCCAACTCTTTCTGCGGTAGCATTAACACCTGTTCGTACAGGGGCTAATTTCGATCCCGCTAACCCCGATAGAACACTTTCAGATCCTTTCAATCCTAATCCAGGAAGTGTCAAAACCTACACTTATTGGGTAACACAAGCTTACGATGCTGGTGCAGGAGAAGATTGTGAGAGTTTGCCCCGTGAGGTTATTTTGACAATTTACCCTGAAGTAAAAAACAACACCATCAATGATGATCAGGAACTTTGTTATACAAATCAGACGGGAAATAGAATTGACCCTGCATTAATTACAGGCTCTACCCCAACTGGTGGCGATGGCAGTTATGTTTATCAGTGGCAACAACGCTATAATGGTGGCGCTTGGTCGGATATCGGAGGCGCAAATGATGTTAATTATGACCCGCCTGTGTTGGACAATACGACAGATAATGCCGTTACTTATTCCTTTAGAAGAATTGTATCTTCAGGAGATTGTGATAATGGCGGAACGCCAGGGAATGAGTGTGTGAATAACCTTTGTGAGTCCATTTCAGCAGAGGTTGATATTATCGTTCATCCTCGAATGAGAAGTAACAACATCCGTTTTGATCATAACGATCAATCGGTGATTGAGCTCTGCGCTAACACTTCCCCTGGAGATTTGAAAGGGGCTGAAATAAAAGGTGGCCGTGGTAATATAACTTATACTTGGACTCGCTCCAAAGATGGTGCTGCACCTGTCGTAGTTTCCAATAACAGAAATTATAACAATTCACCAGATTTAACACCAGGGGTGTATGAGTTTGTGCGTATCGCCAAAGATGAGTGTGATGCTGTCCTGACTTCAAACACAATTACGGCGCATGTTCGTCCAGTGGTGCCAACACCTGCTGCTTATATAGAAATTCAATCTACAAACGTTGGCCAAACAGCGAAAATATGTTTTGAAGAACCTTTTACTTTTGTTGTAAGCGGGGCAAAACGATCTTTCACGGTCAATGGCGAAGAGCGCCTGATCGAATATCGACCCTATGACCTTGCTTCGGGGAATTATGGTAAAACCTGGACAGTACCTGCAAGTGAGGGTGCTAATATTTCTTTTGTTTATGGCGCAGAGGATAGAGATCGAAAATTTTCGATCCGGGCGCGCTTTGTAGAGGACGATGATTTTGCGTCGAAATGTGAAGAGGAGTCTGCGGAACTTAATATTATTGTAAACCCCGAAGTTCTTATTGATGCAGGGGCAGATCAACTGCTCTGTAACGGAGAGACCATCACACTTGATGGTACAGCTTCAGGAGGAACGGAGAATTTGGAGTATCGATGGACGGGCCCGAAAGGGTTTGCTCAAACAGGTAATCCTGTTAATGTTCCGAATGGCCAATACCCTGATCTCAATATTGATAATGTTTATCAGTTAACCATCACAGACAAAGGCTTTAATCATTCTATGGGTGGGGCATCCTGCCAAATGGTAGAGGATATTACGGTCAAAGTCTATGAAAACCCTTCTGCTTCGGTAGATGTTGCAGCTCAGACCATCTGTCCTGGTTTTCCTGTTGAAATGGTATCAACCATTAATAAGGGAGACAATGGAAATCTTACTTTTGAATGGAGCTGGGACCGGGAAGGTGATTTCCCGATTTCTGATTATTTGTTTACCACCAATGGAGGAAATGGTCAGGGAGCCACAACCATGGAAACCCCTTTCTTTATTCCTGATGGAAATTTGAACGGGAGCTTTATTTTTACCCTGACGGTTACAGAAACACATGCAGATGGTCATTTTTGTACCGTAGCCACGGTTTCGGAAGAAATTATAATTGATCCTGATGCGCCTAAAGGAACGATATTGACCTTTGCAGACCAATCTGGCGTAAGCATTCCCGCAGGTTTGTTGAATGGCGACGGAACGGCATTTGATAATAGTTGTGCGACAGATGAGTTTTATTATGTTGGCACGGAGGCTTATTGGAAAAATGATATTCCAGGGAGCAATTACGACGAAGTGCATTTCTCTGTGATTAATAAAGTGACTTCTGCCGTATTGGTAGCGGAGCATCAATTGGCGGGTAATACCTTTAATAATAATAACAGCCAGTCGAGTAGTTATAAATTTGACCAGGAAGGAGAATTTGTTGTGCGTATGCGCCTTCGAAATTCAAATAATTCAGGAGAATGTAGCGAAGCAATCGTTAACAAAACGATCCATGTTTTGCCATTGCCAGATATCGAAGTGCTTTCTTTCTCTCCAATCTGTCAGGGGATTACCATTGATTTTGAGGAGAACACAGCTTGGGGAAATTTAAGCCCAATCCATTATTCTTGGGAGATAAAAAATAAAGCCAACAACACGGTTGTCGCAGTGGTACCAGGCAATAACGCTGGGGCAGACAATGAAGCGAGCTATCAATACAATAATTTTGGAGTTTTTGAAGTTCGGGTAATTGTGGAGGCTACTTCTCCAAATGGGATCAGTTGTCATTATTCCAAAGTAGTAGGAGAGCAGGTGGTTGATGAGTCACCGATTGTTTCTTCGGATTTGGTAACAGGAGATTTCATTGATGCTTGTGGTGCCTTTGAATTGGATTTGAAGCAAATGGCGACGGACATCAATTTGACTTATACAGGGCAGAAAGAAATTCTCTGGTCATTGAAGTCTGCTAATGGAAAGTATAAATTGGATGACGATGGAAATGAGTCCCCGGTGGTTTCCTCCAAGCATTTCGAGAACTTTTATGTGCCTTCAGTCAATGACGAAGACAAAGACATTATTCTTGAATTCCATGCTAAAAACCTGGATAACCAACCTGCCTGTCAGGTGGCGACCATAGAAATTCCAGTTCATGTTTATCCAACGCCTGCAGTAAATCCAATTGTTGATGAGCGTTTTTGTTATGACGCGCAGGTTTTACTGAATGCAGAGCGTACCGATGTGAACGCCAATACGGACGATTTTGACTGGGTATTACTTTCCGATGATACCAATAAATTTGGAACAATCGCAGGTAATCAGTATACCCCGAATACAGCGTTTACTGATTCTGTACACGCACATTTAAGGGTTTTTCCTACCAATGTTGTGGCTGTTTGTGATGTCGATGTTCAGGCTAATTTCGGGGAAACTGTTGAGGTTCAGCATAATGCTAAAATTGAAATTGCAGGCCTGGTAAGCGATGTTAATATTTGTTCAAATGTTAATGAACAATTCCGTGCCGAGGTATCAGGTGGAAATAATAGTTATACTTATGATTGGTTTTTGAATAACATTACAGAATCAAATCCTTCTGAAATTTATAATTTCCAAAAGGAGGTGATTTTTGCTGATGCTCGGGAAACGTATGATTTGAAATTTTTTGTTAAGGATAATTTTATCTCTACCGTAGGCGATGAGTGTTATGCGGAATTTAATATTGATATTACCGCTTTGGCATTGCCTCAAATAAAGGCAGACGATAATTTAGATGTTTGTTATGGTGATGACATTATTGTAGGCTCGGAAGTAAACCTTCCTGCAGACGGTCGTGCTTTGGCTGAAGTGAGATGGAGTGAATTCACCGGTGGGAATTTCGTTCAGAAGGCCACAGGTTTGGTCATCGATAAGAATCATGCTGATTATGCCGCCATCTACCCAGATACTCCTCCTTATCCTACCAGCCGTGAAAAAACACTTTTTGCGCAGGTAGAGGATGAGTACGGTTGTGTGAGTCCGTTAAGAAGTGACATTGCGACAATTACCCAAAAAGTTAAAGTAAATGCAGTTCCTGAAATGCCTTTGCTTTCAGGGGAGGAAAGCTTCTGTATGGATTCAGGCCTTAAGCCAAACTTTGTTTACGCCTTTAATAATGGTGTTTATTCGCCAGATTATTCTTACGAATACAGTATTTCTCCTGACGACCCGGCAAAGGTCATCTATTCCGAAATTACCATTGCCAAAGCATTTTTTGTGGAATACCAGGATGCGGGTGTTTTTGATTTGGAGCTGCAGATTAAGCAAAATTATTCGAGTGGTTTGGTTTGTGCATCCCCAGTGGCGCAAAAACAAATTGTAGTCAATCCTGAGCCAATTGAACATAATATTATTTCAGATAAAGATAAATTTTGCCAGTGGGAGCAAATTCCATTCAAGATTAGCCCATATATCACTGATGATTATGTCTATGAATGGGTAGCTTCTTTTGATTATATCATAGAAAATGGTGCTACTGGTGATGAGAAATTGTTAACCTTCAGTAATACAGGCTTGATTGACATTCTGGTGAATGTGAAAACGATTCAGAAGGATGGTAGTGGAAATATATTGGTCGATGGGTCTGGAAATCCGATTACGGGTTGTACCGTTTTGGTGAAACGACAAGTGGAGGTTACCCCATCGCCAGTTTTTGAAACCACCCTTGCTGAAAGTAAAATTTGTAGTGATACACAAATTGATTTATTGGTTTCCTCAAGTGAAGGTTATGATTATTCTTATGCTTTCAGTGCCACCAATGTAACTGGAGGTAGCAGCGGAACACATGATAATGAAACAAACTTCTTAATCACGGATGAATTGAGCCATACGGAAGTTACCGTAGAGGAAGGCTTTTACGATATTATTGCCACAGAAATTACGGGAGATGCTTATAAATGTCAAACCGAAAAGCAGGTGCGGGTTGAAGTTGTTCCTTCAATTTCGACACCGACAATTGCCATTGCTCCTGTAGATATTTGTGATGGCGCACGGGATGTAACCATTGAGGCAGATATAACAGAAGGCTCTGCTTACTACTGGCAGTTCAGTATGGATGATGGAGCAACTTTTGAGTCCATCCTTGATTTTGATGATGGCAATGGAAATAGCTGGGCAACTTATTTTGCGAATATTGACAAGCCAACGCTGGAAATCAGAAATGCCGTTTACGAGGTGCTGAATGATGTTCAGTTCCGTCTGGAAATCCAAGGCTGTAAGGGAATTGAAACGAGTAATATCGTTACGCTTAATATTAAGCCAAGGACAGAAATCATTAAAGATCCTCAGAATCAGGAGATTTGTGAGGATGTTTCGGTTCAGTTGTTCATTGAAATTGAGCCTTATGATCCTTCCAATCCGCCAAGAATTCAATGGCAACGTTACGACTCCAGTCAGCGTGCATGGGTCGATCTGCCTGAAGGATCAGACTTTTCAGGAACCAATACGCTAACCCTAACCATTGAAACACCTTTTGTTGTTTACGAAAATAACAATGCCAATTTCAGGGCAATGATCCAGGGGGAATGTGATGATGATTGGAAACGATCAGAAAACGCCGTATTGACCATTAATAAAAAGCCTTCCTTGCGGGTGCCTTTGGTCTCGCAGACGGTCTGTAATGCCTATGGTGAAAAAGCAGAGTTTTTTGCCGATGCGTTGAATACCTTTTTGCCAACTTATCAGTGGGAAGTCAGTACCGATGGCGGGTTAACCTGGACCGATATTGATGTTACCAACCCAGATTATGAAGGTGCTGATGAAGAAGTGCTGTTGGTGAAAAATGTCAGTAATAAAGACGGCTTCAGATACAGTGTTGTCATTGGTAGTGCGTCCAATACTTGTAATTCCACTGCCCGACCTGAGCCAGGAGAGGAGGCAACGCTAACGGTTCTTCCTTTGCCTGAGGCTTTTGAGCAAACCTATGAAGTGTGTTCCGATGACGCTGGTGGCGAGATTTCAACGATTAACCTGACAGCCTATGATGAGGATGTGAAAGGAACAAATGATGCCGCAATTATTGTTAAATGGTTTTTGGATGATACTTACCAGACAGAGGTGAGTAATAAGTTTGCTCACCCAGTTCGGGATCAGGATCAGGTTTATCCTTTGGTTGTAAACGGACAGGCCTGTGAAAACGGGACAAAGGTTACTTTTGACCTTATTACACGCCCAGGAATCGCAGCAGACATGATTACTCAATATCAGGTGTGCGCTGGTACGCAACTGCTTATTTCGCCTACGGCGGAAACAGGCCAGGGAGCAGAGGTTTTTCAGTGGGAACTGGTAAGAAATGCAAATATTGATGGGCTTCCTGTTGCTGACAGTGGAACGGGTGATTTTGATTTTGTACTCGCCAATAGCACCACTTTTGATCAGGGGCTTGAAATTATTTTTACGGCAGCTAACAGTATCGATGGATCAGCAAGTTGTGTGTCAAAGCCTGTGGCCGTTACAGCAACGGTTTACCCAACACCAGTGGTGGAATTGGAAAATAATCGTGCAGACATTTGCGATGAAGGAACTACCGCTGTTTTGGTAAAAACCCCAATTACACCTGCGAATAACTCTTACTTTACCTTTACTAAAGACGGCGTTCCGCAAGTGGATGAAAATGGTGATGTGATCGAATTGACAAACTATTCGTCCATCGCTCAGGTGCTTGAAAATACAACTCAGGCACCGATCAATTTTGAGTTTGAAGTAACTCCTTGGCGGGTAGGTTGCTCAACGCCCGGCTTGTCGGCAAGTACAACGGTGAAGGTCAATCCAACACCAATAGCACAACTTACGGTGGACAAAACTGAAATTTGCTCTGGGGACGATGTGGTTGTAAACATGACTTCAGATACCGAATTGTTACCTGACTTTAAAATGGTTTATACTTATACCTCGGAGTCTGAAAATGGCTTCGGTACCATTTTGGGAAGTGGCGTTCAAAATAGTTTTGCCGTGGCAGATCAATACAGCTTTTCTGGTGAGTTGGGAAATAAAACCAGTGAGCCTCAGAAAATGGTGTACACGGTAACGCCATCTGTACAAGGATGTGATAACAATAAAGTATTGTCGGTTTCCAAGGAGGTGATCGTTCGTCCAGTACCTGTAATCAGTCTGAAGAATGAAGTGGAGATATTGTGTAACAATGGAACGACAGATATTATGGTCAGCTCTCCAAATGTTACCAATGCTTATTTGCCAACAAGTAAGGTTAGCCTGAAGGGGACAGCCGTAGCTTCAAGTGCTGATGTGACCGGTTTTACATCGAATATTGATATTGAATTTATTGGTGGAGAGGTACACATTAACGACGTACTGGTCAACGCTTCCAATGAGGTACAAACGGTAACCTATAATTTGGCACCTTATTTTGATGATTGTTCCGGAGAAGCTAAAGCAACGGTTGTTGAAGTTTACCCTACCATGCAGGTGGCTGTAGATAATCAGCAGCCAATAATTTGTTCTGAAAGCAGAACGGCATTTGAGTTATCTTCGACGACCAATGTTGCAGGACTGAAAATCTCATATCGGGCAGAATGTCCTGACCCTAATGTGTTGGGGTATTCCAATTTTGAACGTTTTGGACAGCCAGGCGATATTGTTGCAGAGCAATTGACGAACCTGACTTCATCACCTCAGACGGTTACTTATTTCTTTAAAACCATGACCGAAAATGGGAGCTGTCAAGGGGAGACGATCGAGAAAAAGGTGGTCGTTTGGCCAAGCCTGATTTTTGATGTAACCGCCGTGACTGACCGTATTTGTAATGAAGAGGAAGGAACGTTTAAAATGAATACCGCCGTGACTGCTTTGGCGGGATATCAGGTGAAGTTTGATTATCAGAAGGTGGACAATTCAAATGTTTCGGGTGCTTCGAGTGGTACGCAGGCTGTTGATGGCGCTGGAGAGTTAATCGTTACCGATCAGTTGGTGAACAGTTCCACTACCGTTCAGGAACAGGTATATCGTATTGCCTTATTAATCACCAAGGACGGTGCGGAATTATGTCGATCAGAGGAAAAAGAGGTGGCGATTTTTGTCCGTCCAACCCTGTATGTAACAGCGCTTGATGATATGGAAGTTTGCCCTGATAATTTGGTTATTGTACCTCCTTTCTCTGGCGCAGAAACCTATACTTGGACGAACACCGATACCTCTATTGGACTTGGTGAAAACGGACAAAGAAATATCCCTGCTTTTACCAGTATTAATGAAACAGCCCTCGATGTGATTGCTCAAATTACAGTGATTGGTAGTAACCAGGGGTGTTACACCGCCCCAATGTCATTTAATATTAAGGTGAAGCCTACACCTGAAAAGCCTGAAATCTCAGGTCAATTGGTTTACTGTCAGGAAGAGCCACTTGCGGCCTTGGAGGCCACAGGTACAGACATTAAATGGTATAGCAGCAGCTACCTTGGCGCAAGTTCATTGATTGGCGCAGGAAATACCTTTACACCGGATGCCGAAGATGTGGATACGCAATACGCGGGAACTTACACCATTTATGCCACACAAACGGTGAATGGATGTGAGTCTGAAGCTGTAGAAGTTACTTTCACCGTGAACCCCAAGCCATTGTTGGCTTTTAACTTGCTCCCAACCTCTGACTGTACGCCGTTGCAGGTGAAACTGGTGAATGCCTCGCAAGGGCATGACCCTGCCAAGGATCACTGGGTTTATCAGATTGCTGGTGACCCAAGCACACAGGCTCCTTTAGTTTGGGATGAAGAAGGACAGTTTGTTTTCCAAAATAAATCTGGAGCGCTAATTTCTTATGAGGTGATTTATACCGCAACAACCGATTTAAATTGTTCGCGTGAAGAAGTTGCTACAATAGAAGTGAATCCTGAGTTGGAATTTGAATTTAACATTATCGGGCCAGACAATCATCCGGAACCTTCTTGCTCTGGTACGGAATACACTTTCCGTCGTCAGAATCTTGGGAATACCGATAAAATTGACGGCCTGGTTTATACCTGGAGCTTTGGAGATGGTAGTTCTGTAGTTACGGATGATCTTGAGGTGAAACATATTTATGAAAACCCTTCTTATGCCAATATTAGGAATTATCGCGTCAGCTTGACGGTATCGGCTCCTTTTTGTCAATCAGTACAGGAGCAGGAGATTAAAATTTACCCTCAGATTCTTTCCAATATAGAGCTGTTGGATAATGTGGGTTGCGCACCTTTAAATGTGAAGTTCCTCAATAATTCTCGTGGGTATGCGCCTGAGCTTGGAGTATATCAAAAACGAATTCAGGGAACAGATGACTGGATAGACTTTGAGGTAGCAGACGATCAGGCTATTTTCGATAATATTACCCAGGCGGTAGAAATTTGGGAAGTTAGATACTTTGCCAAAAATGAGTTTGGCTGTCCAGATATTTCACAGTCAAAATTAATCACTGTAACTCCTCGACCTGTCAGTCAATTCGTGAATGATGCATTACTTTGTGAGGGAGCGCCAGCGAATTTTGATGCTTCCACTTCTATCGGCGATATCGAAAGTTACCGTTGGGATATGGGTGACAATACCCTAAATCAGTATGGAGAAACCCTTGAATATACCTATAAGGAAGCGGGTTATTATACCATTACCCTGGAGACAACCAACAGTTTTGGATGTACTGACCTTTCAACAAGTGAAATTCAGCTACAAATTTCTCCGACAGTCTCTATTGCTGCTGGAGGGCCTAAAGCTTTCTGTGAAGGGCTTGATGTAAACCTGACGAGCGAAGTTGCCGAAGCGGTAACTTATCAGTGGCTCAAGGATGAAGAAGAGATTGCGGGTGAAACTGCTGATCAGATCACGGTGAATACATCAGGAATTTATTCACTGAAAGTAACTCAGGTTGCAGGTGTGGGTTGTTCCCGAATTTCGGATTCCTTAAAGATTCGTGTTTATCCTTTGCCTGAAGTTGAACTGGTAAGAAACAAAGAAGGAAAGATTCTTTGTCCAGGGGAAGAGGTATTATTTACCGCTGATGCTGATTTGAATATTCAAACCTTCCTATTTCATGTAAGCGGCGAGGAGTTCACGGCAAATCAGGATCGAAATAGCTTTGTTTATAGCCGCATCAATGATCAGGACGAAGTTTATGCTGAAGCTATTACCTTTACGGGTGGTTGTGTGGGTGTGAGCCCAGTCTTAATTCAGCAGGTGGATATGCTTAATCCTAATTTTGAAGTGGTGGGTGAGGCTGTCAGTTGTTCTCCATTTGTGAGCAGGTTTAAAATTGAGGCATTTAATCCTGCATTGGTTTATACCTGGGATTTTGGGGACGGAACAATTGAGGTATTGGATACCGAAGAGGTTACCCATACTTATACCAACAGTTCTCCATTCCTGCAAAGCCGACATGCCATTAAATTGACGGTTTCTAATCCAGTCACTGAATGTTCGGCGAGTAGCAGTCAGGATATTCGAGTGAATCCTACACCAGTGGTAGATTTTAATTTGACTTCGACGGAGGGTTGTGCACCTTTCCGAGCAAGTGCCGAAAATGAATCAAAATTGGTGAATAAAACGGAAGGAGACACCTATACCTGGACGGTGAAAAATGTACTGACCGATGAAGTGGTCTTTACCTCAAACCTCGAAAACCCTTTCCTTGAGTTGCAGAATAATACAACGGAGGATATTATGTTTGAAGTCCTTTTGGTGGCTAACGATGCTTTTGGTTGTACTGATAGAAGCTCCCAATTGATCACGGTTTATCCGCAGGTGGTATCTTCTTTTTATGTTGATGCAAAAGACAACACCCAATTATGGCCTGATAATGAATTCAATATTGTGAACACTACTTACAATGGAGAGGTGCCTGAGCACTGGACTTACAGATGGGTTGTTGCAGGGCAGGAAGCGCATGTGGGGCCTCAGATTGGTGCGGTGAAATTTGATAAGCCAGGCGTATATAATATTACGCTGATGGTGGCAACGGAGCACTGTAATGCAGAGGTGACGCAGTTGGTTAATTTGCAAAGCACGAACCCAATTGTGGACTTTATCGCTGATCCTAAAGTAGGCTGTGCTCCTGTGGATGTCAACTTCACAAACACCTCACGTAATGTTGATGAGTTCACCAAATACCGATGGGAGTTTGGGGACGGGAATTTTTCTGAAGATGAAAGCCCGAAACACCAATATGAAAACCCTGGAACTTATTATGTTTCATTGCAAGCGACGAACTCTATTACCGATGGTGCTTATTTCAAGCGGGATACCATCGTCGTATATCCTTCGCCAACGGTAAACTTTAGGGTTGATCGTGAGCGGGTATTCTTACCTGATGCCGATATTCAGATCGTCAACTTTACAACAGGATCCAATAATATTTATGATATTGATTGGGGAGATGGAACATCAGGTGAAGATGTGCCTTCTGATGTGAAGCACAGTTACAGTAAGGCAGGTGATTTCTTCATTACGCTGAGTGCCACCAACGAATTTGGCTGTGTTGGTTCCGCAACCATCAAGCAGCCTGTAGAGATTCGGGAAGGTGGAAAAGTGGAAACACCGAATGCTTTCCAACCGAGTCAGGACGGTCCGAATTCTGGTAATATTTCCGAGACCAGCAGTAAAGACCGTAACTACTCGGTATTCGCGCCTTACGCACCAAATGTGGTAGAGGAAGGTTATAAGCTCGAAGTGTACACCCGCTGGGGGCAGTTGATCTTCCAGACCGAGAAAAAAGGAATCGGATGGAATGGATACTACTTTAATAGTGGAGATGCACTGCCTGCTGGTGTTTATATTTTTAAGCTGAGTGCAAGAACAGTAGACGGAAATAGAGTAAGCAAAGTAGGGGATGTCACCCTGTTGAAATAAATAAAAAGCCCTTGAAGGAATGATCTTTCAAGGGCTTTTTTTGCCTGAGCAGTAACAGGACAATTAATATTTCAGGCTTCGTATTTTCTTTTTTCGGCGAATATACCCCAACAGGATCGTATGAGCGTCACGGTTGTTCGGGTAGGTCTTAATAAAATCAAGCAGGTAGGCAGGGTCATTTTTATAGCACTCCTTTTCAATATATCCGAACCCATGATACAGCCCATTTTCAACGCTGATAAGCGCCCATTCTTGTTCATTTCTCCCATCTTCAATAATGATGAAGTTGGGGTGATCATATTGAAACCGCTCAATCAGCTTTGTCGCACGCTCATTATAACTTTCTACCGCTTCCTCGCCGATACAGGCCCCAAAACATTGCCTCAAGGTGTAATTGAAACATTCCGCTTTTGATTTATAAACGCCTGACAGCTTTTGGCACAGCTGGTATTTTTCGATGGCCTTGAACAAGAACTCCTGAGCAGCATGTCGGTTCGAGAACTGAAATAGCGGAGTGGCATTCGGGTCTGTTTTATTAATACTGAAGGTGATGTAGCCCTGTAAATTATAACCCGCATAAAGCTGATAATTAAACTTACTTCTGCGGAGTGCGCGATTATAGGGTGGCTTGAATTTTTTGATTTCGTTACTTTCCAAAAGCAGCGCGCACAATTCATTTCCTGTACGTTCAAAATCAATAGAGACCAATTTTGACTTTAGATCAATGGCCCTTTTGGTTTTGGTATTATACAGGTGGCTGAGCACCCTTTTGTGCAGGTTGATACTTTTGCCAATATAGAGCAGGTGACCACCTTCATCCCTGAAGTAATAGACGCCAGGTTCCTCAGGTACCTGATCGAGTGAATTACGGTCGAACTGTGGATGTAAATGATTCTTGTAAGCATGGATGTCTGGTAACGATTGTTGAATCTTGCCTTCCCCCCTGCGAAGTAAAATCTCAAAAAGGGATACCGTTGCTCTTGCATCTCCAAAGGCTCGGTGGCGATCCGTGATATTGATGCCAAGCTGCTGTGTTAATTTGCCCAGACTGTACGATGGGAAACCAGGAAGAATAGCCCTGCTGAGTTTTACAGTGCAGAGGGTGTCTCGTTTGTATTCAAAGCCAAGGCTCTTAAATTCACTTCTCACAAACTGGTAATCGAAGCCCACATTGTGCGCTACAAAAATACAGCCCGTAGTAATTTCCACAATTTTCTTGGCCACCTCATAAAATTTTGGGGCATCCATGACCATCTCATTGGTAATCCCCGTCAGGCGAGTGATATTATAAGGGATTTTTTTTTCGGGATTAATCAGGCTACTGTACTCGTCAATGATCTCCGTTCCATTATGGATAAAAATGGCGATTTCTGTGATTTTTTCTCCCTTGGTATTCCCTCCTGTAGTCTCAATATCAATAATCGCGTACTTTTTTGGGAAATTTTCTTCTTCAGTGCTCATGGTCTAATGCGCTCAATCCTCTAATGGTAAAAATAGAAGTTCTTATGTCCCAATATTGTTTTGTTGGTCTGTTTGCTGATGGTTCATAAGCTTTAGGCAAAGTTATTGCAATTACATTATCAAACAAAAACATTAAAACGATGGAAGATAACAATTTAGACCACCTGTTGAATTCAATGAAAGATTTAAACGAGGCCTTGGAGTCGTTGGTGAAAAAGCTTTCAGAGGATATTAATTATGCTGACGAGATCATGAGCTATCACAAAGCTCAGCAACCAAAACTGGACGATCAACTGTCGGCAATCAATTTATTTGAGGAGATTCAAAATCGTCAAAATTAACAGAGTGGGGGAGCACCTCCACTTTTTCCCATAAAAAAAGGGACACTTTAAAAGCATCCCTTTCTCCTTAATCAATGATGGCCATTAAAGTTTTTCCAAAAGGAAGTTCGTCATCATTGTATATAAATGCCTTGTGGCATTGTCGCCATAAATTCCGTGATTTCTGTTCGGATAATAGAAAGTACGGAATTGCTTGTTGGCGCTGATCAATGCGTTTTCCAATTCCACAGCGTTCTGAAAGTGAACATTATCATCAGCAGTACCATGCACCAATAGGAAATTTCCTTTAAGTTGATCAACATGGAATACTGGTGAATTATCATCATAACCATGTGGGTTCAGCTGTGGCGTAGATTGGTAGCGCTCCGTATAAATACTGTCATAGTATCTCCAGTTGGTAACAGGAGCCACTGCAATAGCGGTTTTAAAGATGTCATTACCTTTCATTAAGCACAATGACGACATATAACCACCGAAGCTCCATCCCCAAATACCGATTCTTTCCGCATCTACAAAAGACTTCTTGGCCAGTTGTTTTGCTGCGTAAATCTGATCTTCAGACTCATATTTCCCGAGGTCCTTATAAGTGATATGTTTGAAATCACGACCTTTTCCTCCTGTACCACGGTTATCAACACATACGATCAAATAGCCCTGGTTAGCAAGGTAACCGTACCATGCGTCACGGTAAGAAGGAAATTTATTTTGTACCATCTGGCTTCCTGGGCCACCATATACAAACATCAGTACAGGGTACTTTTTGCTGGCGTCAAAATTTGAAGGTTTGATCATGTAAGCATTCAAATCCGTTTGGCCATCTGCGGCTTTTACAGTCATGAACTCTTTATGTCCGAGATCGAATTTATCAAAAGTAGCCTTTTGCGCCTGGTTGTCTTCAAGTACTTTCAATTCTTTGCCCTTGGCGTTGTGAAGGGTAACGCGCAATGGCTGGTGAATATTGGATTGGTATTGAATGTAGTATTTAAAATCATTGGAGAAATTAACGGAGTGATTTCCTTCCCGAGTACTTAATTTCTTTTTGCCTTTGCCATTAAACCCGATAACATAAAATTGGTCAGCAATAGTACTTTCCTCTTTTGACAAATAGTAAATCTTCTTATGCGTTTTATCAACACCAACGATAGAAGAAACCTCCCATTGGCCGTTGGTAATCTGGCGAAGCTGCTGCCCTTCTTTATTGAAAAGATAGATATGCTTAAAGCCGCTTTCTTCAGAGGTTCTGATAAAAGAACCATCTTTTAAGAAGTAAATCTGATCGTTGAAATCAAGGTCAACATATGTTTTGCTGGTTTCTTTCAGTAATAGGCTATACTCCCCGGTGAAGGCGTTGGCTTTACGTAACTCCAGGTGATTTTGCAGGCGGTTCATCCAAATGTAGGATAAAGACTTGCCGTCAGCACTCCAGTAAATGCGAGGAATGTAGATGTCCTTTTCTTTCCCTTTTTGAATTTCGGTACTTTTCTGATTGTCCAAGTGGTAAACTGAAAGGAATACCTCGGAATTTCTTTCCCCAGCTTTTGGGTATTTGAAGGTATATTGCTGAGGGTACAATGTGCCATAAATTGGCATTGTATATTGCTTGACTTCCGATTCATCGAAAGACAAATAAGCAATGCTTTTACTGTCTGGTGCCCATTTGAATGCTTTAGCCAATGAAAATTCTTCCTCATAAACCCAGTCACCCATACCATGCAGGAGGCTGTTAAACTGGCCATCAGTGGTAATGGCCTGCTCTTTCATATCAGACAGGTTTGTTACATAGAGGTTGTTGCTTCTTACAAAGGCCACCATTTTCCCATCTGGAGAAAAAGTTGCAAAAGACTGCTTTTCCCCTTTGGCCAAAGGTACAACCGTGTTGGCCTGACGATCATATACAAAATAGTGACTTTTTGAGGAACGACGGTAAATGGCTTCATGCTCCGTTTCGATCAGCACTTTTTGCTCGTCGGCACTGAAGTGGTAGCCATCGATATGAAGTTCTTTACCCAATAAATCGGTAAGTACTTTGGAAGAAACCAGCGTGCCGACAGGTTGGCCCGTTTGAATGTCCATTTTGACGACCTTTTCAGCCCCCATTTCACGAACTAATTTGCTGTAATATTGGCCATCCTTCATCCAGTTGATTCCATAGACAGAATGCCCACGGAAGATTCCTTCTTTAAAAATCTGATCTAAAGTGGGTGATTTTTTGGATTGAGCGAACGCGACTGAGCCCATGCACAGGAGCATGAGAAAAAATGATAAGGATTTTTTCATAAGGAAATAAAGGGATTGTATGCGATTAAAATTTACTCACTGCATTTACAAAGCCACTGACCATGGCGGCCGTTTCTTCTGGTTGTTCAAACATACCCATGTGGCCGGTTTCATCGATCAGGTGAAGGGTGATGTATTGACTCAAACGAGCCTGAACGTTCTGCTCTTGCAGGTCCAAAATAGGGTCCTCTTTTCCCGTGATGATAAATATCGGTCGGTCAAAGGCTTCTAAAGTGGGTTTGTAGTCCTGACGATCGCGCATCATGCTGGCATATTGACAAAAAGTTTCTTTTGAAGTTTCAGCACAGAGGTCAGCAACCAGCTGAATGTCTTCAGCACATTTGTCAATATTTTGTGGGGCGAAAAGATTTTTGGCAAATCCTTTAGAGAATGCTCGGACACCTTTCTCTGCCACAAATTCAATCGTTTTGGTACGATTAGCTTTTTTCTCTTCATCGTCCTCGTAGGCAGTGGAGTGGAAAAGCCCAAACCCTTTAAGCTTCTCAGGGAAAAGCTGCGCGAACTCTAAAGTGATATAGCCTCCGAGCGAATGGCCTATCATAATGGTTTTTTCAATGTTTTCAGCCTCCATCAGGGCGTTCACCTCTTTGGCAATGTCCGCTAATGAGGTGGCATCTACCTGAGGGCTTTTACCAAAACCTGGTAAATCGAGAACGTAAACTTTGAATTTATTGGGTAACAATTTTACCCATGCTTCCCAGACTTTGGAAGTTTCACAAAACCCATGAAGAAGGATTACAGGGAATCCTTCTCCTTGGGTATAAAAATTAATTTTAGACATATTTTCGGCTAAAAGGGCTTTCCCTTTAAATTAATTGATTTTGAGAGGTGGGCACCAACTCAAGCATTTCACATACAGTGGCAGCAATACCTTCAGCATCAAAACCACACTCTTTGTGTAACTCTTGTTGCGTACCGTGTTCTACAATGGCATCTGGAATACCCAGACGTTTGATTTTTGCGTGATATTGGTGATCGACCATAAATTCATAGACCGCAGACCCAAAACCACCCATCAGGCAACCGTCTTCCACCGTGATTACTTTGTCAAATTTTGAGAACACCTCGTGAAGCATGGCTTCGTCAAGGGGTTTTACAAATCGCATATCATAAACGGCAATGTCGGCATCTTTCTTCAGCTGCGTTGCCGCGGCCAAAGCATAATTACCCACCGGACCTACGGACAAAATAGCGATATCATTTCCTTCTTTAACCGTCCGACCTTGTCCAATCTGAATTTCTTCCATCGGTGTTCTCCAGTTTGGCATACTACCTTGCCCTCGAGGGTATCGGATAGAAAATGGCATGGCATTCTTCTTCAGTTGCGCAGTATACATCATATTGCGCAATTCCTGTTCGTCCATTGGTGCCATTACCGTAATGTTTGGAATGCAACGCATAAAAGCCAAATCATAAGCACCGTGGTGTGTTGGCCCATCTGCACCCGCAAATCCCGCACGGTCAAGGCAGAAAATCACATGCAAATTCTGAATACAGACATCATGAATCACCTGATCATACGCCCTTTGCATAAAAGTAGAATAGATATTGCAAAATGGAACCGCTCCCTGTGTGGCCAAGCCCGCAGAAAATGTAACGGCATGCTGTTCAGCAATACCAACATCAAAAGCACGATCAGGAATTTCCCGCATCATGATGTTCAAAGAACAACCCGACGGCATGGCAGGGGTAATTCCCATAATTTTTTCATTTTCTTTGGCCAGCTCAACTAAGGTATGGCCAAATACATCCTGAAATTTTGGGGGTTGTGGATCCGTAATGATTTTTTTGCGGATTTCGCCCGTAACCTTATCAAAAGTTCCTGGGGCGTGCCATTTGGTCTGATCTTTTTCTGCAGGAGCATAACCTTTCCCTTTGGTGGTCATGACATGCAATAATTTCGGGCCTTTGATATCTTTCAGATCCTTGAGGACGGTAACGAGATGATCGAGATCATGCCCGTCAACAGGCCCAAAATAGCGCAAATTGAAAGACTCAAAAAGATTGCTGTGGCGCATGAAAAACGCCTTGGTGCTGTTCTCAATTTTTGAGGCCAGTTCTTGCGCATTAGGTCCAAATTTGGAAATTTTGCCCAGCAAATCCCAGACCTCATCTTTTACTTTATTGTAAGTTTTTGAGGTCGTAATATTAGTCAGATAGTCGTTCAGTGCCCCTACATTAGGGTCGATCGACATATTATTATCATTAAGGATAATCAATAAATTGGAGTCTTGAAGATCTCCGGCGTGGTTCATGCCTTCAAAAGCCATTCCGCCAGTCATGGCTCCATCGCCAATTACAGCAATGTGATGACGGTCGTCTTTGAATTGATTATTTGCAACAGCCATTCCCAAGGCCGCAGAAATAGAGGTAGAGGAGTGGCCGACCCCAAAGGTGTCGTATTCGCTTTCTTTGCGTTTGGGGAATCCCGAAAGCCCTCCGTATAGTCTGTTGGTATGAAATTGCTCACGACGGCCAGTCAAGATTTTGTGTCCGTAGGCTTGATGCCCCACATCCCAGATCAACTGATCTTTTGGGGTATCAAAGACATAATGCAAAGCGGTAGTCAACTCAACGACTCCAAGGCTTGCACCAAAATGCCCTCCATAGACCGAAACATTATCGATAATAAACTGGCGCAACTCATCACGTACCTGATGGAGCTGCTTGTTATCGAATTTCTTTAGGTCCTCCGGACTGTTGATTGTTTTTAATAGTTTACCTGGCTCTATAAGCATAATGAATTATTTTTCCTTGCCCGACTAAGCGAGCAATTTATAAATTCTCAGTCCTAAAAATTAAGTGGACTTGAACATACAAAAATAGGTGATGTTTTTAGAATGTACTAAATTAGGGCAAGAAATCCTCGATGAAAGTTTTTTATCGGTTAATTTCTTTGCTGAAAGCCATAATCACTTACTTTCTTACATCTTTAATTACTTGTTTAAAATGACTGTTTATCTGGCAAGTTGCTGAAAATTGTCTTTGGAGTGATAAATTTGTAGGTCTTCTGCGGTTAAATTTTATTCACGGTTATAATTTACGATATCTTTTGTCTTTCGAAATTAAATTACCCTTGTTTGAGGGACCCTTCGATTTATTACTATTTTTTATCCAGCGCGATGAGCTGGATGTACATGATATTCCGATCGCAAAGATCACTGCCGACTTTTTATCCTACCTCGATGCGATGAACAAACTGGACGTGGAGTTGGCTTCCGATTTTATGGTGGTGGCCGCGACGCTGATGCGAATAAAATCCAAAATGTTGTTGCCCCGCCCAGAGCTTGATGAGCAAGGGGAGGAGATCGACCCACGGGAGGAATTGATGCAACATTTGCTGGCTTATAAAAAGTATAAATCTGTTATGGAAGATTTCCGTAAGATGGAGGAGCGGGAGCTGGGCAAGCAAAAGCGGGGGAATATCATCGCCGAGCAGCAGGAACTGGCTTCTGAATACGCCACGGAAATGGAGATGCACAATCTTGATATGTATAAATTATTGAAAGTTTATCAGCAAGTGATGCGCAGAAAGGAAGCCCAGGAGGAAGAACACGTACATCAAATTACGCCTTATGATTATACCATCTCAGGTCAAAAGGAATGGCTGCTGAGCCTGCTGAAAGCGGAGGGTAAGCAAAATTTTGAAGAGCTGTTCATGGCAGTGGGTAATCGTATAGGGATGATTTTCACGTTCCTGGCCATCTTGGAATTGGCACAGTGGCAGGAGTTAAGCCTGACCATCGGTGCAGGATTTAACAGTTTTTGGGTTGAACCTATATAAATAATGGAAATTTCTAACAAGAAAGCATTTTCGACGCTTAACCCGAATAAAATATGGATTCCAGTGTTGATCGGACTGGCAATTTCTGTTTGGTTATTTCTTTCAGATGATCACGTAAGTGTGGAAAACCTGCAAGTGTTGCTGCAACCCTTGTCGGTCTTTTCCCTCGTGCTTGCCGTGATAGTAATTCTTTTTCGGGATGCGGGATACATCTATCGTATTCGGACCCTTACGGGGAAATCACTCAGCTGGACCTCCTCCTTTTATGTCATTATTCTTTGGGAGTTTTCGAGTGCCGTTACGCCTTCTGTTGTTGGAGGCAGTGCGGTGGCTGTTTTTATTCTGATGAAAGAAGGCCTAAGTTTCGGGCGCGCGCTGGCTTATGTGATGCTGACGGCCATTCTGGATAATCTGTTTTTCGTCGTTTTCGCCCCATTGGTGATTGTCCTTGCTCATGGGAGTATTTTTGATGGCATTACGACCGATGCCCTGGGGAAGAGCCTACCCGTCATTTTCTGGACTTCCTATTCCTTGATTGCCATTTATACTTTGGTCATGTCTTTTGCTTTATTGGTGCATCCAAGAGGCTTCAAGTGGCTTTTATTGAAAATCACCAGTTGGGGATTTTTAAGGAGATACCGTGCCAGGGCCAATAAGCAAGGTGATGAAATGATCCTTGGCGCCAAAGAATTGATTGGTAAGCCTGCAACTTATTGGTTTAAAGTGGTGCTTGCTACGGTGTTTGTATGGGTTGCCCGCTACCTGATGCTCAATGCGGTGATGGGGGGGTATGTTCTGCTGAGCATTAAGGAACACCTGTTTATTTTTGGGCGACAGCTGATCATGTGGATTGTCATGCTGATATCACCCACGCCAGGAAGCAGCGGTACTGCGGAGTATTTTTACGGGCTGTTTTTTCAGCATTTTCTGGGCGAGTTTACTTTTGGTACCAGCCTGTTGTGGCGGCTTCTGGCCTATTACCCTTACTTGTTTTTGGGGGCGGTATTTCTTCCACGATGGATTCAGAAGGTGTTTTTCGACCGAAAAAAGGGGAATCAAAAATAGGCATACTTGCTTGAATGCCTATTTCATGTTTTCTTTGTAATGATTTTTAATATTATTCACTACATAGCGTACAACGATGAAAAAGTTAGCTTTTTTTCTATGTTTTTGCTTGATGGGTATGATGGCGCAGGCACAGATTATCAGCACACAGGTAAAAATGACCATTTTGGATAAAAATGGTAATCCCGTAGAAGGGGCGAAAGTAACCCTTTATAACAATGAAGCCGATTACACCAAAAATATAAACCCCATTCAGGAAACACAGGTTTCTGACCAAAAAGGACGCGTGACCTTCAAGAAACTCGACACAAAACGCTATTATGTGCGTGCTGAAAAGGGTGAGATGAGCAATCAATGGGGAGCCGATTATATCGAAAAGCTGATTCATCACCGCATCAATAAGGTGAATGTGATTATAGAAGACTAAAAAAGAACCTGAGCCGAAAGACTCAGGTTTTTTTTATCCGCGGGTAAATACCCATTCATTACCTTTTGACAGCGATGGATTGAACTGATAGCCATCGGCATCAAAAGCTTTGAGCTCTTCTGCGGATTCAATTTCATGATCAATAATATAGCGCACCATTTTCCCCCTTGCTTTCTTGGCAAAGATGGCAATCACTTTATAGTTGTCGCCTTTTTTTTCTTTAAATACTGGCGTAATGATGGTCGCCTCCACTAATTTTTTCTTGACGGCCTTAAAATATTCATTAGAGGCCAAATTAATTAACACAGGAGATTTCTGCGCTTTAAGGTCTTTGTTGAGTGCTTTGGTGATCCTGTCATCCCAAAATTCATAAAGGTTATTTTTTCCTTTTGCAGGCAGCTTGATCTTCATTTCCAGGCGGTAGGGCTGAATAAGGTCAAGGGGCTGAAGGTAACCATACAGGCCAGAGAGGATTCTCAGGTGTTGTTGAGCAAACAGAAGATTTTCATCGCTGAGGGATGAAGTATCAATGCCTGTATACACATCACCCTTAAAGGCCAATAATGCCTGACGGGAATTTTCGGTATTGAAAGCGGGCTGATAATTCTGGTAGCGGTCAAAGTTGAGCTCTGCCAGATTGTGGCTGATGTCCATTAGGCTCATCAGATCTTCTTTTTTATATTTTTTTAGGGCACTGATCAGGTTTTCCGCTTCTTTGGGGAAGTTTGGCTGAGAGGCCGTTTCAGTTCTGATATCGATAGTGAAATCCTGAGATTTGGCAGGAGATATTATTGTGATCATAGTGTTATTGTTTGTGCAAAAATAAAAAAGCGAAGGGAATTATCGGTTCCCTTCGCTTATTATCTTTATTGAAAAAGACCATGTGTTATCACTGAAATTGATTATCTGATCAGCAACACACTTCCTCTTTTTTCTTCAATGGGAGAATTTTCGGTGATGCTTCCAAACCTGACCACATAGGAGTATGCGCCAGCAGGCATCTCTTTGCCCGAACGGTCGAAGCCGTCCCAACCATCTTCTTTGAAGGTGATATAATCATCAGATCGGAAAATTTTCTCTCCCCATCGATTATAAATTTCAATGACAAACTTATTCGGGTCGAGATTTTTCTCATACTCCACGGAGAATATTTTCCCTCGCTCCGCTTTGTCCCCTGTAAAGTTCCCTTTTGGTGCGAAAGCATTTGGGAAAACCACCGTCGGGGTACATCGGTTGATGACATTGAACACCATGGTGGCGGGGCAACCCGCAGCGTTGTTGAAGGTTCCTTCTATCTGACCGATCAAGTCCTCGTTTTCATCGATCGGAAGTGCAGGTTCAATACTGATGACATTATTATTGTCTAAATTAAACCATTCGTAAGTTTCAAACTTTCCAGGATAAATCACGGAGTCCAATGGGATTTGCTCATCGTCAAAGAAACAATAAGCAGGGTTGATTCCCAACACCTGTGGATTGATCAGGGTTGCTTTCAGTTCAAGAATGTTGAATGTAGCGGTATCTTTACACTGAGAAGCCGTAGAAGTAGCAATCAGGTAAACGACAGAGTCAGCGCCGGTGTAATTAATCGTGTTCTCGCTATCGTTCAGTTTGTTGCCATTAGGTAATATGCCTTCGAACCATTCATAACTCAGTTCCTCATTGAATTTGGAATCCGTATTGGATGCCACATTGATGGGTTCATCAGACCCTTCACAGCGTGTTTTTCCTGTAAGTGCCAAACCAATTTTTTGTGCAATCTCAATATTTTCGGTTTTCTCAGTTGTACACCCTGTGGCTTTATCCCTTGCCGTGATGGTGTAATCACCAACTTCCGCATTGACCGTGGCGATGAAAGTGGCGCCTTGTGCAACAATATTATTCAGGGGATCTTTCCAGGAGTAACTATAATCTGGCTGATCGGCTGTAAGGGTAATTTCACCGTCACATTTGTCCCCCTGACGGTCGATGTTGAAATCTTCAGGACCAGCCGAAATTTCGACAGGAATTGATTTGCTCACTTCACACTGATTACTTTTTACGGTTACCATCAGCGAGTCGGCATTTTCATTGGTCAGGAAATTCTCGCCATCCTGAAGCACAATCGTACTGTTGTCTGGGAGGTAAGTCCCGCTGAAGGTGGAAGTGGCTGAGAAGTCACTGCCTGAAGCGCTCACATTAAACGCTACACCCTGTGTGTCAATACACCCTTTGAGGTCTTCAGAAGATAAGGCCAAATTTAGGTCGGGTTCTTTTAATTTGATGCCTTCGGCTGACTGGCAGCTTGGCGTGGCCGTTTTAAAGGCGACCACCTGATAATCACCAGGGTTTGTTGCCAAGATATTGTTGATCGCAACGATGGTGGAATCTCCTGTGGTTACATTTTTGAGCGCAATGGTATAGGTGCCGGGGTCTGCTAATCCGTTAATGGTAATCTTTCCATAGTTTGCACTGCTACAATTCTCCTCGATGGATAATGTAAATGTGATGTCGTCGTTGCCAATGTTGACCGGTACAACGGTTTCGCATTTGTAGAGATTATCCGTAAGGGTAGCGGTATAACCTCCAGATTCAGCCTCGAAAGTTACTGTTGAGGCCGAAGCCTGTGTCTGATTTACGGCATCAGGACTCCAGAGGAAGGTCAATCGGTCAAAAGGAATATTTCCCTGTTGAAATACAGCTTCTCCTAAATCCCCACAACTTGTAGCATCGGTAATGGTTGGTTCTTCATCATAAATATCGACCACTTTAATAGCTGCACTGATCTCGACCATACAGGTCGGGTCGTCAGGGTCGGTCACTTCCATATAGTAAACAAAATCACCAGGAACATCGGTATCCACCGGGAAGGTGTTTTTATTTTCCTTCGGACCATAGTTAGGCGTGTTGGCAGGGTTGTTCTCTACCGCCCACCGGTAGTCGTATAAAACAGAGATACCTGAACTCAGAATAACATCTGAGGTGCCTTTACAATAGGTGGAGTCGGGGAAGCCAGCATCTACGAGCGGAGATTCAAAAAAGACTTCCTTCTCCGCAAGGCAACCATTGGGATCTTCTACCTTGATGAGGAAAAATTCATTATGGAAAAGTTCATTTTCAGTATCTACCTGAATGGTGTTGGTATCAAAAACTGGGAGCCCTCGGTTTTCCCAGCTGATAGAAAACCCAGTGTCATCACCAATAAAGGCAGTAAATTCTTTGTCCTGACAAATTTTCTCGCCATCAAGCACTCCCCACTGATCGTCAGGAACGGCAGGGTTGATCGTGATGGTGTCGGTTAAAACAGGGTTGAAACTGTAATTTCCAGTACTGCAATGGTTTTTCCAATTGACGATGTAGAAATAGGTGTCGGCATTGGCGTAAAGGTGTGTTGCTTCCGTGGTGGAATCAATCACGGCACTGTTACCATCGCCGAAGCTCCACTCAAGGGTGTAATTTGGTGCGGTGGTATAGTAATCCCCCATGTTTAGGGAAAAAGTGGCCGAATCTCCAAGGCAAACATCCTCCGCTTCAAGGGATGGTTCGCCTCCCGATCCCGATCCGCCCTGTAAAGTAAATGCCGGCAGTCCCAGTTTGCTGTTTGAATCCAGGGTGAGCTGACTATCTGAGATGGTCAGGTTAAGTTGCCCACCTTCTGTGAGGCCTATACCATTGATCTCTTTAAGGGTCGTGCTGTTTTGATTGGCAATATAAATAGTGTTGTTGGGTGCTGTAGATATTTCTCCAATCGTTCCGCCAGCATCCGAGGTGGTTTTGATGATGGCATTGATTTGCTCTGCTTCGGATTTCAGCTCGTCTTGTGCATTTTCCCTGAAAATAGGGTAGTCGAGACTTGCCCCAAAAACTTTGGAGTTTCCATTGCCTTTCAGGGAAACCATCACAAAATTTCCATTGAATTCAAGACCGTAGGCTTCGAGTGCATCTTCTCCCAAAGGAACAGCAATTGGATTGTAAAGCATATCTTCACCAACAGTAGGGATATAGGCGGGGGCACTGTCGCCAGTAACCAAGGTAGAATCATAATCATTCAGCTTGGGGTTTAAATCGAAAAGATCCAGGTAGTTTTTTCCGTCGTTTTCATCTTTAACGGCGAGGGCCACCTTTGTAACTTGACCAACATCAGGAATGTCGAAAATCCCAATTTCACCGTAGTTGACCAATAGCTCGTCGGTATGGCTTCGGCCAACAGAGCTGATCACGGGATTACCGAGCCCTTGCGCCGAAACGGGGAAAACACGAAAATTACTGTTGTTGTACTCATGAGCGATCAGGTAATTATTATCGCTGATCAGTCGCCGTGAAGCACTTTCCATCAGCAGAATATCATTTGCAATCGCCTTAATCACAATGGAGCGGGTGTTTTGGTCGAAAGTTGCAATATCAATTAAGGAGTAGCGTACCTCATATTCTCGGCTTTCCGCAGGGGTGTTGTCTTTCTTTTTGGTGGCGAAAACATAATATTTGGTGTCGTCTTCTGGAACAGGAACCACAGCAACAGATGACCCCAACTGGGCATCTCCACCAATTTTCAGGCCGGTCACTTCTTGAAAGTTGGTGCCTGAGGTATCCGTAGCTATCCACAGCCTATCACCGTCAGTAACAAAAAATGCCCGTCCGTTGGCATCATAAACGGTTTCTACATCATCTTCAGCGCTCATGTTTAAACCTTCAGCCGTGATGGGTTGTGGTGCCTGATCGCCAAATTTGTCTGTATTAAAATCCAGCCCAGGTGTATTTCCAAAATACCACTGGCCGATATTGTCCATTTGCGTGGTGTCATTCACATAGCCACCGCCATCTTCCTCTTTGATCATCCTGACCTGTACCGTTGCAGTTACATGGCAACCGCCGCTATAGGCTTTTACCCAGTAATTGCCTGGATCCATAATGCTGTCGCTCGGGTTTTGGCTTCGATTATACCAATACACCGCATCAATATTGCTGTCATTGGCCCAAGCAACAAAAGGCGGTGCACACATCAGGGTATCCTGTACATATCTCATCCCTACGGCATTTCCACCGCCGCCACCGCCTTGGCCTCCTCCGCCTTGTTGCTGGCTCAGGTCTTGACTGGTGTCTTTGATAATGCTGTTCTCATCGAGCTCATTCTGCGCGGTATTATAAGTGCCACCTCCAGTGTAGATCACGCCGCCAACCTCTACCGCAATGTTTGCATTGCCCGAGGGGGCATCCTGTGGCGTGAAAGTGGGGATTACTCCGGCAATACCAATGTCGTCCAGCCAAAAATAGTTGTCGGCACTGATGGGTGCACCGTTGCGCGTAACTTCAGCATGTAATTGATTTTTTTGTTTATCGCAGATGGTTTCGTCTGTTGGGATTAAAGCGACCTGAATGTTCTCAACACGTGGAGGGGCAAATTGCGGAAACTGATCTGCATTATTGGATACCGCACTGCCATTGCCAAAAGTGTGGTTGATATCGATGAAACGATCGATGATCCGGCCGTCGTCTGTGGTGCGCAGTCGGCCGAGCTGATTACCACCATGTAGAAAATAGATGAAACCATCGGGCCCCATCTGAATCCCCTTAATATTGTTTGCGCCTGTTCCTTCGAGGATATTGTTATAATTCCCATTGCTGACCATGGCGTTAATGTCCACCTCTAAAATAGCATTGTCCGCACTAACAAGCAGGGTAGAGTCATTCGCCCATTCGGTGTCATAAAAACTGACTGCATCCCTGTTGAATACTTCCTCGTCGGCTTTGGAGATCAGCTGATCTGCACCGATAGCAGGATCCACCTCAAACCAAAAATCAGCGAAGAAAATATTATTTGCTGACAGGGGAGTGAGGGCGATTTTACCGGCAATAAAGATCGTTAGCGGTTGCCCTGAAGGGTCGGCAGGGTTTGGAATTTGCTTGGTGGTGGGTGGTGTCCATTCAAAATTTTGGAAGGTCGCACCGTAAGTTTCAGTTCGTTCTAATTCGTTTAGATTATCTGAAATGTCAAGCAAGGCCAATGAGCGGTCCGTGGTGTTTTGTATCAGCAGATACAGGAGGGTGTTGCCTTGCGCCACCTGAGAAATAACCGTCATGGCAGGGCCTACATTGGTTTTGATAGGCGTTGCCGGGTCGAGCACAGGAGCGGAAGCCGTATTGGTGGCATCATCAATTGCTACGCGATACTGGTAAAGGTTGCCATTGTTATTGACCCAGAACAGGTAATCAGCCCCAACATTTCCATTTTCAGGCGCCGAGACCACCCGCTGATTGTTGTTGGTGGATTTCTGAGGCAGGTTCACGGTTTGTGTGGCTCCGGAGGCATCCCTGTAGAAAAAGTTTTGCCCATCGGTATAGAAATACCAGTCGCCAGTAAACCCATCAATGGCCACGGAGGTGTTTCCCGAGGTGTTGAGGGCGTTGATATTTTGCGGCGCCTGAGGGAATTGTCCTCCTTTGGAGAAATCCCATTGCTGGTTGTGAAGAAACCAGTGGCGTTGGCTTTGCCCTTGTGCATAGACAAATGAGGGGATCATCAGTAAGGTGATGAGCAGGTGGTATAGGCGGATGTTCATGTAAAAATCGTGTAATTCGTTCAATTAAGTAACGAAGGTTGGCGGATTATGGTATTAATTGAAGATCTGAAATGTAAAAATAATCATTAACATTAAGGAATGTAAAGTATTTTTTTTCTTATTGTAATCTGATTACAGATTAGTTTTCATTCACAGAGCTATTATCTTTGTAAAAGGTTTTTAGGAGGGGATTGTCTTTTACGGACATCAATCTCGTAAAAATATCATGCCCATCAACTTTAATTCTATGTTGCTATTGAAGCCTCTTCGATATCTTTTTTTGTTCGGCCTTCTAATTTGTGGGGCGTTTTCAGCCCATGCCCAGGATCCGCAGTTCAGCCAGTTTTATGCGGCTCCGCTGTACCTGAATCCCGGATTTACCGGCAATACCCAAATGACCCGTTTCGGTCTAAATTACAGAAACCAGTGGCCTTCATTGCCCGGGAGTTTTGTAACTTATTCCGCCTATGTTGATCATTATATTGATGATTATAACAGTGGGATTGGATTGCTGGCCGTTGGCGACCAAATAGGGCTCGGCTCGGTCAGTTCAAACATGATCGCCATGACGTATGCATATCAATTGCCGATTTCACGAAATTTATCTTTTCGCCCGGGAGTGCAGCTGTCTTATACCTCACAGAATGCCAATTATTCTAATCTGGTATTCGGCAGTCAGATAGATCCGGGTACGGGAGAGATTTTACCTCCGGGGCAGGGGATTGACCCCTCACTGACGGGGGTGAATAATGGCTTTATGGACTTGGGGCTCGGGGGAGTGCTTTATTCGAAAAGTGCCTGGCTTGGGGTGAGTGCCTATCATTTACTGCAACCCAATCTTTCCGCAATTGATAATTCAGACGATAAATTACCGATGAAATTCAGTGCTCATGGTGGGTACCGCTTTGTGATCAGTAAAAAAGCGGGCCGCGGGTACTCGGCTCGGGATTATGCCATTACGCCAACTTTTCAGTACAAATTACAAGGGAAATTTGATCAGCTCGATTTAGGGTTGTATGCACATCTTTCGCCCATAGTTCTTGGGCTTTGGTACCGAGGGATTCCCGTAAGAACGACCGGTGATCATAATAATAGCGATTCGATGGTGGGGCTTGTAGGTTTTGAGTGGAATGGATTCAATTTCGGTTACAGTTATGACTATACCATTTCAGGACTGTCAAGTCGTTCGGGTGGAGCACATGAAGTATCCGTGACTTATGTGGTGTTTTTGGGCGATAAAAGAAAGCCTGCAAAGCACATCCGACAGATTCCTTGTCCGGCTTTTTAAGTGAAATGTGATTTAAAAAAACGATAATTTCTTTTTTGATCTATTGATGTAATAAATTTTGAAGTAATTTGCTCAAAATTTATCAAACTTTTTGTCTTGTTCTTTATGGATGCCTTTTTGTTGAAGTGGATTATTGTTGGGGTGCTCTTGTTTAATTATATCGTAGAGAAGTGGCTTTCGTGGTTGAATGGTCGTCATGAATTACAGCAAGTACCACAGGAGCTTGAAGGGCTATATGACGCCTCCGAACGTCAGCGGGCATTGGCTTACCATAAAGCATTGAAACAGGTCGGCTTCTGGTCGGGACTGCTTTCGCTGGCCATTACACTTACGGTGATTTTCACTGGCCTTTTTGGTGACCTGATCGCACTTATCCATCAATATACCGACAGTGCTATTTTAGAAACACTTGCTTTTTTTGGCATTATCGCGATCTTTTCCGACATTATTTCTTTGCCGTTTGAATGGTATTCTACCTTCCGTATTGAGGAAAAGTATGGGTTCAATAAGATGACCCCGAAAACCTTCTGGCTGGATAAACTCAAAGGCTATATCATCGGTGGTCTGCTGGCCGGCGCTTTGGTGTCGTTGTTGGTGGCTTTTGTAGAAGGTTATGGTACCGCTTACTGGCCGGTGTTCTGGTTGGTATTGGTGGTGTTCCTTTTTACTATGAATGTGCTTTACCCGACGGTAATCATGCCATTGTTTAATAAGTTTACACCGCTTGAAGATGGTCAGCTGCGTTCTGCCATCACCAATTACGCCGCTTCGGTTACCTTTCCTTTGCAGAATATATTTGTGATGGACGGCTCCAAGCGATCTACGAAGGCGAATGCTTTCTTTGCCGGATTGGGGCGTTTCAAAAGATTGGTATTATTTGATACGCTGATGAACGAGCTGGAAGAAAAAGAAATTGTTGCGGTATTTGCCCATGAGGTTGGCCATTTTAAAAAAGGACATATTTATCAGGGTTTTTTGCTGGGTGCCATTCAAATGGGACTGATGATTTTTCTGTTCTTTTACATGGTTACTGAACCCGTATTCACCGAAGCAATGGGTGGGCAGGGATATGCGATTGGTATTAATTTGTTTGTATTCAGCCTGCTGTTCTCTCCGCTGAATTATATCCTTGGTTTTTTCAGCAACCTGTTGAGCAGAAAAAATGAATACGAAGCAGATGCCTTCGCAACGCATACCCATTCGGGTGATGATTTAATTTCAGGTTTGAAAAAAATATCAACAAAAAGCCTGAGTAGTTTGAATCCCCATCCATATTTTGTAGCATTAAATTACTCTCATCCGCCGTTACTGTACCGAATTCGGGCAATAAAGGCGGAGGAAAATAAAAAACAACTTACTCAACCCTAATAAAAAAGAGATACTCAATATGCATCAACCTAAATGTTTTTTGGTATTGCTATTGGCATGGATAGCAATGTCGCTGAATGTTCATGCACAATCAGTGAGCTCTTTGGAGTCCAAAGCGGAAAAGCTCTATCGTACACGTCAATATACCGAGGCCATCAATTTCTTTGAGCAAGCCATTGAAAAGGGGGCGCAAAACCCTAAAACTTTTTATGGACTTGGAATGAGTTATGCTTCGTCGGATAACGTCAATGAGCGGATCAAAGGAATTCCGGCATTGTCAAAAGCACTGACGCTAAACGCCGATCAGTTCCCCCGTTGGGCTTATCTTGATTTGGCTAAACTCTATCATCTTAACGAACAAATTGCGGAAGCACAAACAGCCTTCAGTGCTTATAAAAAGCGCATGGATGTGCGGGATCCTAAGGTGAGAGAAGAAGCGAAGGCTTTCGAAAAAGCGCTGAAAAACGCAAAGAAATTTATCGGTAAGGCACGGAAAATTGAGGTGCATGATTTTGGTTTCGAGGTGAATAGTGAATTTACGGAATACAATCCTGTTGTTTCTGCTGACGAATCTATTATGGCTTATACCGTGCTGCACCCGGATGCTAAAAAACGCACGATGGTGGAGAGCATCATGATGACCACCAAGGATGGTTTAGGCAATTGGAAAGCGCCCGAAGCAGTGAAGATCGAAACCAATGCCCGGTTTAATGTTGGTACTGCGGGTATCTCTCCGGATGGCGAACAGATGCTGATTTATATGGGAGGGTCATCGAATACAGGGGATATTTATGAAGTGATGCGAACGAATGACGGCTGGACCAAGCCAAAATCGCTTTCGGTAGTTAATACCCCTACCTTTCACGAAACCACCCTGTCGGTAACTTCTGATGGCAAATCGATGTATTTTGCAAGTAATCGCCCAGGTGGCTACGGCGGGATGGACATCTGGCGTGTGGATAAGGATACTAATGGAAAGTGGGGACGCCCTAAAAATCTCGGACCGAAAATTAATAGTGCCGCTGATGAGGATGCGCCATTTATTCACCCTGATAATATCACCCTGTTTTTTACTTCCAATGGACATGAGACCATGGGAGGAAATGATATCTTCAGATCAGTACTTCGAGGAACAGAATGGACCCGTCCGGAAAATATGGGTTATCCGATCAACACACCTGCCGACGACAGCTATTTTACTTTAATTGCCGATGGCTCAAAAGGCTATTTCTCTTCCAACCGCAAAGGAGGAAAGGGGCTTCAGGATATTTATTATTTCAATATGCCAGAGCAGGAAGCCAATATTCCACTGACGATGATGAAAGGAAAAATTGTTGATCAGGATGGTAACCCGATTAAAACATCGATCAAAATGGTCAATAAAAAGACGAAAGAGTCGGTGGATTTTGTTTATGATCCCAACCCAAACACCGGGAACTTTTTGATTATTTTGCCTCCCGGACAGAATTATGATATGATCATTGAGTCTGAGGATTTTATGCCTTACACAATTAATGTCAATATCCCTAACCAGACGTATTTTTATGAACTTTACCAAATGATTCAACTGAAGGCCATCAAGCAATTTGGGGTAACAGTAGGGCAGGAAGTCAGTGTGAAGAATAAATTTTACGATGTGGAGCAAAAGACCAAATCAGTCATAAACTCGAAGTTGTTCAAAGAATCCCAACTGGTACAGAACGACAGCCTTGATATGTATGATATGATGGATATGATCGTGGCTTCTGAAGACAGCGTGGCCATGGATTATCTCCTTGATTTGGCCTTTAAGGTGAAGCCGATTGATCTGGTGAATTTTGAAGCTGAGGATGAGCAAATGGATGTTGCCAAGCGCATTTACTATTATGACGAATCAGATTTGGATCACCTGGAAAAGAAAGTGGTCGATGGGCAAGAGATTTTTACTTTGCCTACGCTCTCTGTAACAGAGGAGGCGGCGAAATACCGTGCAAATAAACAAGCGCCAAAAGTATTGGAGTCAAGGTTTGATAAACAACTTTTGAGTAAGAAATTTCAGGTGTTCTTCGCGCCAAACTCCTCAAAAATGGATCAAAAATATATTGCTGAACTGAAGTTGCTTTTGGAGCAACTGAATAAGCATAAAGACCTCGGGATTGAAATTGCGGGCCATGCCTCACAAGACGGTGATCAGGCCCTCAATGAAAAGCTGTCCAATGAACGAGCGATCGAGGTGCTGAATTATTTTAACCATCGTGGGCTTGTGCGCCGACGAATTAAGGCCAAAGGCTACGGAGCCGTTAAAGATGAGCAGGTGAGTAAAGAAAAAGCCCGAAGGGTGGACATCAGACTGGTTGATTTGACGATGTACCAATAGATTTCGGCAAATAAAAGCATACAAAAAAAGGAGTGTAACGAATGGTTACACTCCTTTTTTGTTACTGGATAAATCGCTCATTAAAACGAACGATGGATGGTTTTTCTACACGGTAATCTCGGAAGGGTTCGGAGATTCGGTTGTCCATATGTAGATTGAAGTTCGGCAATCCGGCAGGAGTTTTAGGGTAATAGACCAATCTTATTTGCAGGGTTTTAAAGGTGAAATGGTCATTCCTCATCCTGATTCCCGCACCAAAAGCGCCGTAAAAATCCCCTTTGAATGGTTGTGAGTTCTGTTGCGAAATCACCGCCATATCTGCAAAGGCATAAAAGGCCATCCGGAACCCGAAAGGCTGGAAATTGGTGTATTTGATCGTTTCAAGCTTAATGATAAATTGCTCCTGTTCGCCGACAGTGTTGGTTCTAAAGCCTCTGAGTTCTTCATCATTAAGGATCAGCTGATCATCCGGACGACGGTTAAGGCCCGAAACATATTCTACTGTCAGGAACTGTCGCATTCTCAGCCCGTCTTTATTGATCAGCTTGGAGAAGAACTGAGTCCCCATTCTTAATACCCCTTCATTATAATACTGAGGGCCGAAGTATTGACCGAGTTCAAAATTCCAGCGTAGGTAGCCCAGTTTTTTAAACGGGCGACCATGGGCATATTTGAAGCCCAAATAATGCCGGTGATTAAACTCGCCAAATTCTTTTCCGCCAATCACCTCAATGCTCATCCCGAAGGGAATATCCTCATTTCGACCAAATTCATAAAGGAATTTATCGGTATAATAATTTCGGTTGGAATAACCAAAATTGAAGAAGATAGCATCCTGATTATGGAAGCCGAAATTCAGGGTGTCATTAACTTCAGGGCGCATGAAATACTGAATTTGTGCATAACGGGCACCTGCAATGAGTCGTTTTCTATCCGTGGGGTTCCGGCAGGGAAACCGAAAAGCTTTGGAGACCCAATAATCATGGCTTACAAAATTATAATCAATATTTTCAAAGGCTTCTTTCGATTTGACATAAATATTGGCATTATGCCTTTGATACTCAAGGCTTGTTCCACCGGCATAATTGTTTTCGGGTGTAACATAGCCCCGATAGGCATTGAAAGCCAGGCGGTCCTGGGTGAAAGTTTTTCTGAAATCAAGGTTCACGTCAATAAATGATCGACGAATGTTCTGTATCGCCATAGCTGCACTGTACCCCCAGTGGCCTCGCTGAATGGCCTCGGTATCGCTGGTGGCCTCCCGAAATTCCTGTTCAAGATAAACGGTGTTCCGTAGCCTGATTCCCGTACCAAGCATATTACGGTGCCCCAATGTGAAATTCCCACGGTCGAAGCCCTGTGGGTTCAGCCCGACTTCCAGTGGCATAATATCCTGCGTAACGACGACCAGATGTACTTGCGTACTGTCCATAGGGTCGGGTTTCATCATGAATCGTGCATCACGGATATAAGATAAACTCCGCAGAATCCGTTCATTATCAGCAATAACTTCTTTGTCCACCTGGTCTCCCTCCTGAACAATTAGGTTGGTTTTGATATTCCAGTTTACCGTATTGATGTGCGATTTATTATAGGTTTTTATCCATTTATCGGTAGCGATTTTGGTGGTGTCATCCACATCCTCCATAAATACGCCCACCTTTTTGATGGTGATTTTGGAAATGGTTTTTCCTTCGTATTCACTAAATCGCTCGGTGGATTGCTTATCTGATACAATTTTTTTTGCCGCAGGAATGGTGATGAAAGCATCCATGATCCCTTTTCCAATCCAGGATTTGCTCCAGTTGTTTTTGAGCTTGAGGTAAAAGTTACGGTTAACCTCTTCGGGTTTCATAACTTCGGATTTTGGGATATGATAATACTGCTTTGAGGTGCTGTCTGGAGCGATGGAAAATTGATCAGTAGGAGGATAGGTATGATGCCCCATCCCAGATTGGGCAAGTGCAAGGTTTTGGATCCCCGGAAGCACACTGAAAAATGCCAACAAAATACTTGTTAGCAACAGGGTGCGGAGTGGTGATTTTTGGTAAAGGTGATCCAATAAATATCTTAATTTTGTCCAACAACAATAACGTTTTCTTGTAGGTGATTGTTAGTGGCACTTAAAAAATGCTTAAATCAAGATATAAAATTAGAGGAATTAATGATCAAGTAGCACTTATTTATTTCAATGCCAAACGAAAAAAATAAGCGGAAAGGTTTAAAAAAAGCCAAACGTGGGTTGTTTGGCTTTTTTTGTTAGATGAATTAGAGGAAGTCAATATCGTTATGAAAAGGGATTTTCATCAGTTTTCGAAGGGCGAGCTCAACGGTCTCATCTTCATAAAGTACACGATAGATACTTTCCGTAATTGGGGCACGAACACCGTAGTGTTCACAAAGTTTTTTTACAATCCGGACGGTTTTTACTCCTTCAGCGACCTCGTCCATGGTCTCCATAATTTCTTTCAGGCTTTCGCCTTTTGATAAACGATAACCTACCGTGTAGTTACGGCTCAGCTTACTCGTACAGGTCGTTACTAAATCGCCTACACCGGCCACGCCCAAAAAGGCCTCGGTATTACCTCCGAGCATTTTCCCCAAATAGATAAACTCCACCAACCCACGGCTGATGAGCAGGCCTCGGGCATTTTCGCCAAAGCCTAAACCAGATATGGCACCTGAAGCAATCGCCAGGATATTTTTCAGAATACCCGCAAGCTCAATACCAATTAATTCTTTGGAACCAAAAACCTGAAACCGTTCGGAACGCAACAACCTTTGTCCTTCCTGAATGACCTCATCGAAATAGCTGGCCACCACAGTAGCGGCAGGGTATTTTTCTGAGAGCTCTTTGGCCAGGTTGGGGCCCGCAAGGCAACCTGTTCTAACGACTACAGACTCTTCCTGAATCACCTCGCTCATTGTTTTAACATTGGCGCGGGTTACCGCCTGTTTGGCTTCGGTATCTTCAAGAATATGCGTTGGCAAATCAAGCCCTTTGGTGCCATGAATCAGGATGTGATATGGGCGCAGAAAGGGTGAAAGGTTTCGCATCATCTCCCGGAAATTGACGGAAGGGACCACCGGGAAGATAATGTCGCAGGTATTGGCAATCTGCTCATAGCTGTTGATCGCCGTGATGCGGTCTGAAATTGTTTGGTTGTTGTAAAATCGGTCCTGATTAATGGTGTTCGCCACTTTTTCTTTACGGGTGAAAACCAGTACATCGGAATTCTCCGCCAGTAAATTGGCTACTGCGAGACCGAAACTACCAGATCCTATTACGCCAACGGGCTTGCTGTTATTCGTTTTGCTCATAATTGTTTCGCTAATCAGTAGAATTACGCTTTGACTAATTTCTCCAAGCCATAACCGTCAAGTCGGTTATGATAGTAGAAAAGTAAGTTCATGTCTTCGGTCGTGATGGTTTTACCATCTTTAGCCATGATCAGCGGTCGTTTTGTATGGTACATACCCACATTGTTTATGCCCGACTGAATCATTTTTTCAATATCGAAATCCTTGTTCTCCAAATGATTGGCAATACTGATCTCTCCACGGTCGCGCATGGCAATAATTTCTGAGCGAAGACGGATAAAATTCTCCTTGAAGTGATCATAATCAAGGATCAGTTCTTCCACAGGCAAACGCAACAGATTGAAGAAGTCAACCCTTGGGTGGCGTTTTTTCAGTATCTGATAAGCAATAAAAGCACAAAGGTTGCTGCCCATTGCACAGTTATTTTTATAGTAGGCTTCCGAGATCTTTTTGCCGAGCATTTTTGTGTATTGGTGCTCACGCTGCGCATCAATATTGATGGCGCCATCTTTCAGGAAGTAGTCGCGGATATCCACCTTGTTTCCTTTAGCGTCGAGGCTTATGCCCTGATCATCTACCTGGTTGCCGACAACATCCATCGGGTCGCCCAAAGAAACAGAAATGCTGGAGCCTTTGGTGAAAAATTTGATCAAGAATTTCAGAATCTTATAAGAGTTTGAATACTGATCGTTCTCCACATAATAACGTTCCTGACCTTTCATTTTCAAATACTGGTCAATCAGTTCGGGGGCTTCAAGCACAAAATTGTAGTTGATAACCAACGGCACAATAAAGACCTTGCGATCTTTGTTGTCGCCTTCCTCGGTGAAGTTTACCCGTTGGGCTTCCAAAGCGGTGCTGAGCAAGCCAAGCTTGAGTTTGTCTTCCATTTTTCCCGACCGCGAGCGGGTTCCTCCTGGGAAAAAGAGGCTGTGTGCCCCGTATCGGATCGCCTGCGACGAATAGGTCTTCAGCGTTTCCAAATACATATGATTCTTCTTGCGGCGATCAACCTTATAGGCACCAAGACTGTCCATGAAATAGGCGAAAATCTTGATGTTGAACAAGTTCAGTCCTGCGCCATAGATAAAAGGAGGCAGGCCCAACCTGTTGATCACATAGCCGAGCAGTACGGAATCCAGATTCGAGAAGTGGGTAGGAACGAGGATGATTGTTCCATTTTTAGCAAGTTCACGGATTTTTTCGCTGTTGCCTTTTATTTTGATCTTGTCGCCAAGAGAGTAATCGTTTCGGAAAATGCCGCTGAATTTGTGCAGTTTTGCCGCATTAAGCAGGCGGGTAAGTCCGAAGGTAATGACGGTACGTGCCAGGCGGTAATGGGAAGTTTTGAAGTTCCCGGCGATTTCTTCCGCATACCGCTCGACAATTTTGCGTACCATGATACGCAATTGGCCGATTTTTTCTTCTTCGGCAATTGGTTTTGTGGAGATCTTTGCCAACTCAGAACGCAGGCTATTCCAAAATCGGCGGTCGTCCTCAGGGTCAACATCCCAGGGGTTTTGCTTTACACGTAGCCTTTCTTTAAAGACGGTCGTTTCCAACTCCTCAATAATTGCGGCACTTGATTTACTCTTTTTAAGAAGTCGTTCGATACTTTCTTCAGCTACCGACTGTACAAACTCCTTTCGATTTCGGGCCAATTTTACAACTGGCCACCGAGATAAATCCTCCTCAATCGGTTGGTAATCAGATTTTATTTGGCTATTTGCCATTGACTTCAAGGGTAATATTTACAAACAGACAAGCTGTTGATTCATTCAAAAACTTAGATGGATACCGACTACAATTGGTCGTAACCCACAATTCAATCAAGTTACAAAATTACTTAATTTTTCTTTATTTGAGTGAAAAGTGTATTCAATTTTGATTTTATCTTCTTCGGGCGTGATTAAAAGCCTGTTTTATTGATGGTTTGGCAATGTGTTAAGGGGAACACACCTTGCCCAAAAAGCTGTAATTGCTGGTTATTGTCATCAATAATAAAGGTGATTTGTTCGTCAAATCCAGTGTAATTGAGCTTCAGCAGGATGCTTTCAGGCGCAGAGGGGTGTGGTGGCCGAAAGTGCAGGGGGGACTGTGGCGGCAGCATAATGGCCTGTTCTTGCTGTGCCTGTGCCCAAAATTGAATGGGGTATTCGAGGAAGACGGTTTTTTTCTTCAACGGCTCGACATGCCTGTTGGTCCAGGGGATGAACTTTTTGAGTGCATGATGTGGCGTGCTGAGGGGGAACCTGCGCTCATAATTTTCCCCATTGATGATGAGCATCGGCTGTCCCACCCATCCATAATAGAAGACCAGAATTCCTGCGGTCATAATCATCAGGGCGGTAATGCCACCGCCAAGATTGTGGGTCATGTAGGCCACGGTGGTCAGAGGAATAAGGATGCTTCCGACAAACACCCAGCCCATTTTTTTTCGCACTTCTACCGAGAGGCTTTTCAGGCTGTTGAGCGGGAAGGAGTAACTTTTGCTTTTGACAAACACCCAAATAGCGACGGCCGACAGGTACACTTTATCTGCTGCCGCATCATCGGCATTCAGGGGGCATTCGGCGATTAAAAACTCTTTTGATTGTGAATCCATATGATCTTTGGCACTGTAAGCAGTCAAATTAGCCTTAAATGTCACTATTTTTGTTTTATTTTACGCCTTTGAGCAGATATTTTAAGAGAAAAAGAGATTAATGTTAACGATTGTTCTGGGGGCGTACATGGTCCTCCTATTGTTGGTTGCCTGGCGGTCAGCAAAGAAAATTACCGAGCCAAAGGATTTTTTTGTGGCAGGAGGAGCCGGAAAGGCTTTTAATGTGACCGGCAGTTTGCTGGCCACGGTATTGGGGAGCTCCGCCATTATAGGAACCATGGAGCTTACGCAGCGACAGGGCTGGTCGGCAGCTTGGTTGTTGCTTTGTGGTGCCCTGGGCTTGGCTGTTTTGTACCCTTTTGCAGGACGGATCAAGCAAATGGGGAAGCTTACTTTGCCACAGATGATTGGGGACTTTTATGGAAGCGGTGCCGAGCGCCTTTCCAGCGGTTTGATTGCCCTGGCCTGGCTGGGGATTGTGGCCGCTCAGATTATTGGAGCTTCCAAAATTCTTTCGGTATGGATGAACTGGCCTGTTTTGCCTACTCAGGTAGGGGCGACGGCGCTTATTTTTGGCTATACCGCTTTGGGTGGGCAATGGTCAGTCTTAAAAACAGATATTTGGCAAGGGCTTTTGATCTGGTCCATGTTAATCATGACCGCTGTTATGTGGGGGAACCGCCCTGCTGCCGCGCCGCTGCCCGATATTTCTGCATCTTTTCCTTTTGATGCTCATTTTTCACCTCTTGATCTGCTGTTATTACTGCTCACCTATGCGAGTACTTTTGTGGTGGGGCCAGATATTTATTCGCGGATTTTCTGTGCTGAAAATGAAAAGGTCGCCAGGAAGTCGGTTTTAGCGTCGGCATTACTGATCCTGCCTTTGGCATTTATCATTCCCTATCTGGGAATGCACGCCGCGGCCCTCT
The DNA here is from genome assembly GCF_036492425.1 of Persicobacter psychrovividus. Taxonomy (NCBI): domain Bacteria; kingdom Pseudomonadati; phylum Bacteroidota; class Cytophagia; order Cytophagales; family Persicobacteraceae; genus Persicobacter; species Persicobacter psychrovividus. The sequence continues at coordinate 1,973,416 of NZ_AP025292.1, read as the reverse complement.
ATCCGGAGGCGGCCCATGTTTTTGATGCTTTTGTGCTTGCGGCCAAGCATCATCTGCCCGTTTGGCTTAGCCTGGGGCTGATTTTGGCCTTGCTGTCTGCAGTGCTTTCCTCTGCGGATACCACCTTGCTAACCGCCGCCCTGGTGGTTCAGCAAATCAGAAAAGGGAAGCATGAGCCAAGGATCAGAAGTACCCGTTGGTGGATGCTGATATTTTCCCTGCTGAGCTTTATCATTGCCTGGAAAATTAACTCTGTGATCGGCACTTTACTGCTCGGATTGTCGGTGTATGCCGGTGCTTTTGTGCTGCCGCTTGCTTTCGGTATTGCGGGTTTTCGTGCCTCGTCGAACTGGGTGAAAGCTGGAATGGTGATCGGCGGAGTGGTTGGTGGATTTGGGAAATATGTGCAAAGTTTTTGGCCACAGGGAAGTCCCTATGTGATCATTTCAGCATTTGCCCTTAACTTCCTTTGTCTGCTAATCGGCTGGCATGAGCACCGAAAGTTCCGGTAGTTCATCGGCCCACGACTCCTTTCTAAGCTGATCGAGTTGTATTATTTCTTGCTGAAAAGCGGGTAGGTATGACGATAGATCTGCCTGTTTCATGAAAGCGATGACGCCCTCGTAAGCTTCTTTTGTACTATTATTGAGGACACTGTCTGATCGATCCAAAAATGTCCTGATTTGTGTTTCTACCTGACGCTTCTGCTCGGCAGGTAAAGTTTGAATACTGAACAGGTCAGGTCGTTGGAGAATATTCAAATGCCAGGCGTTCGGCGAGATCCACCCCTGATCGATCGCCTGCTGATGATCAGCGGTCAGTCGGAAAATATTGAGCAGACTGACAGTCGGTTCGAAACGAAGTACGGCATTTGGCAGCAGTGTTTTGATCGTTTGGATGTTTTCCATGAATTTAGACCAGCGGAGGTCTTTGCGGATATATTCACCGGCGGCCCCAAAGGCATCGATGCTAATGCCCAGCGCTAAATGATCAAATTGCTGCCATAGGGGGATAATATTGCGCCCTTTGTATTGGAGGGTCGAAAGGTTGGTATTGTACCGAAGCAGGGTATTGAATTTTTTCATGGCAATCAGCTGATCCAATATTTGCCAGTGTTCCTCCATCATGAGTGGTTCGCCTCCGGCAAAATAAAATTCTTCAACGCCAGGGAGGGTTTCTGCAATATAATCGGCGCAGGAAATTTTTTCGAAAGCTGAAATTTTTGCCTGAGGAGCGGCAGTTCTGCCCAGTAACTCCGCTTCTTTGAACCATTTGGAACTATTGCCATGATAGCAGGTTCGGCAACGTAAATTACACTGATTTGAAGTCCGCAGGTCGTAAAATAGCGGGGTGCCACCTTTTAAAGTGCCTTTTTCATCGGTGTTTTGAAGGAGTTCAGGCAGCTGCCCGGCGTATCTTTCAATCGTATCCTGACGAATGCTTTTTCCGCCCGCCGCTTCAATTTGATAGCAGGACTGGCAACGCTTTTCTTTTTTATCCTCGAGCATTCGCAGCCGAAAAGCACGAATGGGGCGCCCATTAAAAATGGCTGTTGGCGATTGTTCGTTCACCCGCCCGTAATGCAGGAAATTTGAACAGCATGGTGTTACCTTTCCATCGGTGTAAACATGCAGGTGAACCCAGGGCATTGGACAAAATGCCTGGGTGTTTTTTAGAACAGCACTTTGTTCTTCAGTGCTTTCAGCGGTACATAATTGTTGCCGAAGATTAGTTTGACTCACGTGGTGTTTGAATAATTTTGCCAACCGTATTACACTTCAGCTCTGTTTCTGTCCATTCTTTTTCTGGGGAAGAATCTGCCGTAACGCCTGCACCGGCGTATAGAATCGCGTGGTCACCCAGTATTTGCATACATCTTAAATTTACGAAAGCATAAGATTCTCCCTCGGCATTAATAGGCCCAAGGTAACCAGCGAAAAATGCGCGGTCGTATTTTTCTTCCGCTTTCAAGAATTGCTCACTCGCCTCCAAAGGCATGCCGCAAACGGCGGAGGTGGGATGCAAGAGGCGCAGCATAACATTGCCCAGATCGGGGAAGCTGATCGTCTTGGTGTCGATCTCAAAAGTGGTTTTCAGATGAATAAGGTTGCCTGCCTTCACGGTTTTTGGTCCCTTTTCAATAAACTCCCGAATTCTTAGTTTTTTCAGGATATTAATAATATACCTGCTCACCAGTGCCTGTTCCTCGATTTCCTTTTGGCGCCAGGCAACATTCTTCAGGTCGCCATCTTCAGGGAAAGGCTGTGTACCTGCCAATGCCACGGTATGAAAAACCGACTGCTGATCCATATGCATCAGGATTTCGGGCGTAGCACCAATCCAGCTGCCAACGTCAGGAATCGAAACGAAGGACACAAAAGCATTGGGGTACTCGGTAGCCATTTGCTTGAGGTTTTCCACCAGCTGAAATTGCGCCAGCGAAACTGCTTTTGTCCGTGAGGGTACAAATTTCAAAAAGTGCCCATTTTCTATTTGCTCAATGCCTTCATTAACCAGGCGAATAAATTCCGCTCTCGGCGTAATGGCCGGGTCGCTGTTTTCTGTCGGCTGATGATAGCGAAACGGAGGTGTTTCTGCGGTGTTTTGTAAGTACTGATTCAGCGCATCACGCTGCGGATAATACTCCTCAGCATTACAAGAAGCTTCGTTTTCGCCGCTTTTCAGCATCAGGTGGGCAGTCAGGTAAAAGGCATCTCTGGGCTCCTGATTATCAAAAGGGCTGAAGATAAACCCCGTGGGGAGCTGCTCAATTTCTTCCTGGCAACGCATAGGCTTGCCACTGATGTCGATCATCAGCTGAAAACAGGCAGATTCTGGCAGGCGGTAACAGGCAATGCCATAGCCCTCGTTCAATGCCCAGGCTATGGCATTTTCGAAGGTGCTGATATTAATATTGACTTCCGTTGTGGATTTGCAAAGGTTTTTATTCATGTAAGCAATAACCAATAGTTTAAGGCATTCTGTTTTATTTTCTGTCAATCACCGCAACCGTCAGACGATGGATACTCACAAGCCGCTCTTGCTCGTCAGTAATTTTTATTTCCCACACCTGGGTGGTACGTCCAATATGAATTGCCTTAGCTGTCCCAAAAACCATACCTTCCCGAACACCACGGATATGATTTGCATTAATGTCAAGCCCAACACAGTGTTGCTTGTTGAAGTCCACACATAAATAAGCGGCCATTGAACCCAGGGATTCTGCAAAAGCCACCGCCGCACCCCCATGTAATAAACCCATCGGTTGTAGCACTTTTGGCCCTACGGGCATGCTGCCCCTGAGGAAGTCTTCTCCTATTTCAGTATATTGTATGCCAAAAGTTTCCATGAGGGTCCCTTGGTTCATTTGATTTAAAGTTTCAAGGTTTAGGTTATTTCGAAACATCCGTATTAGTTTTGTGGTCTAAATCGCAGTGAAAAGGTAAATATAATATTTCCTCCCTCGTGGTATAGCAATAACAGAAAGAAAATAGCCAATTTATGAACAGCAAAAGACTTTACATCATTCGTCATGGGCAAACCGACCTCAATAAGCAGGGAATTGTGCAGGGAAGCGGTGTGGATTCTTCCCTGAATGATTTGGGAAGGAAGCAAGCGGATGCATTTTATCAGAAGTATAAGAATCACCCTTTTGATAAGGTTTATACTTCTGCACTCAAGCGCACCAAAGAAACGGTCGCTCAGTTTACCGCTGCGGGTTTCCCGACGGAAGCGCATGCGGGGCTGAATGAAATTTCCTGGGGAGTGTGCGAAGGGAAAACACCTTCTGATGAACAAAAAGCCAAATATAAAAATTTGCTTAATGCTTGGGCTTCGGGCGATTTAACGCCTTATTATGAAGGTGGCGAGACTTTGCAGGAAGTGGCAGATCGGCAACAGGAGGCGATGAAAAAGATTCTTTCCGAAGCAGATACCAAAGAGGTGCTGATCGCCATGCATGGGCGGGCGATTCGGATTCTGCTGGGCTGGTTTGTAAATGACAGCCTGACGAATATGGACAAATTCACGCATTCCAACCTGACCCTTTATGTGGTTGACTGGGAAGAGGGGAGTGGTGCAAAAATTCAGGTTTTTGATGATCGGTCCCACCTGGAGGGGCTATAAACAAAAAGCGAATGGAAAGAGCTCTTTTCCATTCGCTTTTTTTATTGATTGATTAAATTGGCAATCGTGGTGGCCATCAGTGCGGCGGTTTCTGTGCGCAATACACTCGGGCCAAGACTGACCGGCTGAAAGCCATGCTTAAAGGCTAATTCAATTTCATCTGGTGCAAAATCCCCTTCAGGGCCAATCAGGATCTGGTATTTTTTTCCAGCAGTCAGGGCGTTTTTTAAATGCGACTCATGTCCTTTGTCAACATAGGCAATAAATTTTTCCGCTTGCTCATCGGTATGGTCCGACATCCATTTTTTGAACGATTCCGCTTCCTTAATATAAGGTAAAGTGGCTTTTTTGGATTGTTTCATCGCTGAAACCGCCTTTTTGATCAGTCGGTCGGTTTTCAGGATTTTTCGTTCTGAATGCTTGCAGATCACAAAACTCAGCTGATGTAAACCAATTTCCGTTGCCTTTTCAACAAACCATTCCAGGCGATCCAGGTTTTTGGTTGGCGCCACGATAATTTCAAGATGGAAATCATTGAGGAAGGTAAGCTCTTTTTGATCAAGAATTTTGAAAGCGACTTTTTTGTGGTTCGCATCGGTGATCTCCACCTTGAACATATAGCCCTTTCCGTCGGTCAGGTGGAAAGTGTCGCCCACTTTCATCCTTAACACTTTGATACAGTGCTTCGATTCTTCTATCTCCAGGAAATGTGCGCCCGATCGAATTTCAGGCTGGTAAAATAGTGCCACATTATTACGATTTGATTTCCCGCAAAAATAAAAAAAAATACCCCGAAACCAATCGGCGTATTTTCTGATGCCCTGCAATTTAGCGGATTGCAGGATTCGTATTTTTAATAATTTTATGTATATTATAAATATAGTTATAGTTCAGCGCGGGTCGGCCGATCAAACTGTTTGCAGGTGGTTAGCCTTTGAGTTTTTCAACCAAAGCAACATACTGTTCCATGGCTTTTTCCTGTGCCAATCCTTCAAGTTGTTGCCAGGCTTTATGTTTGGCTGCTGCTTTAAAATCAAAACCACTTGGTGGCGTTTGCTGATTGTCGCCTTCGGTGCCCTGTTTGTAAAGGGCGTAAAGTTGTAATAAATCTTGATTTGATGGTCGCTCTTTAAGTTGCTGTGATGCGGAAATTGCGTCCTGAAAAGACGCTTTTAGTGCTTGACTCATGTTGGGCTGTTATTTTTAGTTTAATGAATATACCAAATTTTTGCCGCTTCAAAACGGCTTTGAGCCAATAAAATGTTCCCAATATGGGAAAAGTAATTTTTTTTCGGGACGAGACTATCCCATTTCGTCATTAATATACTTTGTTTCAGCCCTCAAGTTGGCCTGCTTGTCGTTTGGCATCATATTTATAATTATAAAGGCATGATGCTATTATATTATTTCAATCAATTGTCTTTTAAGGTTAAGTACCAATACACAAAAGAGTTTGGTCGCTTGATCGCCTATCGTGATGAGGAAAAACAAAAAGTGAACCTATATTATGTAGGTCAGTTTTTTGTTGAAGTATGGTACGATCCAGAATCTAACCTGCTCACCGATATCAAATCTTTTAAAAACCCAGACTTGCTAAGTCCATATTTGGGAGATATTAATATCTCTTCAGTATTTGTCAATTGATCAGCCCAATTGCCCTCCTGCTGCTGCAGAACAGTGGCGAAAAAGGGTGTATTTAGTTGAATCGAGGAAAAGAAAGTCGGATTTAAAGGATTTGGTGGATAAACAACGATCGGTTTGTTGGGAAATCGTTTAAGCTTTTATTTATCTTTACAATATGAGTACAATCGTATCCCCTTCCTTATTGGCTGCTGATTTCGCAAATTTGCAGCAAGACGTAGAGTTAGTTAATGAAAGTGCAGCCGAGTGGGTGCATATTGATATTATGGACGGCGTGTTCGTTCCCAATATTTCGTTTGGTATTCCAGTGTGTCATGCTATTAACAGGCATGCCAAGGTAATACAGGATGTTCACTTGATGATCGAAAATCCTGGCCGCTATGTGGAGGATTTCCGCAAAGCAGGAGCAGATTATATCACTGTGCATTATGAGGCGTGTCGCCATTTGCATCGGGATATTCAGTTAATTCACAGTACTGGGGCGAAAGCGGGTGTGGCCTTGAATCCACATACGCCAGTAGAGGTGCTCACAGAGGTGATTGCTGATTTGGATCTTGTGTTACTGATGTCCGTAAACCCAGGTTTTGGTGGGCAGAAGTTGATTCCTGGAATTTATGATAAAGTGAAACGGTTGAAGGCTTTGATTGAAAAATCGGGCAGTAAAGCTTTGATCGAGGTTGATGGCGGCGTGAATGCGGAGTCCGCTCCCAAGCTCGTTGAAGCAGGAGTTGATGCTTTGGTAGCAGGTAGCTACGTTTTTGGTTCTGATGATCCTAAAGAGACAATAGCATCATTGAGTCAACTTTAGTATTAAAATTAAAAATAAAGCGAAGGCGATTGTGGTGAATACAATCGCCTTTTCTATTTTTACGGATTGATTTTTATTGATTATTTGAACGTCCTGTATGTCATTGCCATTTTTTAAACGCCCGAATGGGCTTGTTTTTGTACTTACCTTCTTATTGATTTTATCTTTTCCATCACTGACTTTCGGTCAGGAGATGTTCAAAGGGAAAGTGATGGATCAGGAGGGGGGAGCCCTTCCCTGGGTGCAGATTAAAGCGATGAACTTTAAAGGCCTTGCACAAACCGACTCCCTGGGCCGATTTTCAATTCAGGTGCCCGATGAATTGTCGGTGATTAAACTTCAGTTTTATTATTTGAATGTGAAAGATGCCACATTCTCCGTTGCGCGAGATGATTGGAGTAAAAACCAGAGTTTTACGCTTCAGCTTGAAACCAAGCAGTTGGAGGATGTCCGGATCGATGCCCAAAAATGGGAAGAGGTGCGGCAGCAGGCAGGAGCAGTAACCATAGATGCACGGCAAACCGTGAATATGCCTTCAGTCGGAGGGGAATTTAATCAGGTTATTGCGCTATTGCCAGGTGTGTCGAGTAATTCTGAACTTTCATCTTCTTATTCTGTACGTGGAGGGAGTTTTGACGAAAACCTGGTTTATGTCAATAATATACCGATTTACCGTCCGATGTTGGCAAGTCAGGGGCAACAAGAGGGGTTGAGTTTTGTGAATGCGGATATGGTTGGCGACCTGACCTTTTCCGCAGGGGGATGGCAATCGCGCTATGGAGACAAAATGGCCTCAGTTTTGGATATTTCCTACCGTCAGCCCAAAAGAACGGGAGGAAGTGTTGAGCTGGGCTTGTTGGGAGGCAACGCTTTCTTTGAGCAGAAGATCAATGACCGTGGAGGCTGGATTGTCAGTGCTCGACATAAAAGAACAGACTATTTGCTCGGTGGGCTCGATACCCAAGGAGAATACCGCCCGCGATTTACTGATGTGCAGGCTTTTGGGCATTATCGCCTTTCGGGGGATGCACATGCCACGGATCGATACACAGATTTAGAGGTGCTGATGGGCTATGCGAATAATCAGTACTCGGTAGCGCCCACCACAAAGCGGACTTCTTTCGGGACGCTGGACCAAATGTTTAACTTCCTGGTAGCATTTGATGGACGGGAGCAAATGACTTACAGTACTTTTCAGACGGGGCTTAGGTTAATCCGCCAATGGAACAGTAAATGGCGGTCAGAATTTATTGCCTCGGGCTTTTTGACCCGTGAACGGGAATATGTGAATTTGCAAAGTTATTACAGACTCTGTGATGTGGCTGGTGACAATAGCATTAACGGTTGTGCAACGCAGGTTGGGGCGGGCTCGGATTTCAATTATGCCCGAAATGCCCTGGCTGGTGAGGTCGCCAATTTGCAGAGTCATCACGCCGTGGAGCTGAACGATAAAAACAGTCTGACTTTCGGCATGGAATGGAGCGGGCAAGCTTTTGACGATCGGGTGGATGAATATCAGATTACCCAGCAGGCCGACAGCCTTGCGATTAACGATAAAATTGATGAGCATCATGTCATTCATAAATTTACCTTATCGACTTACCTCCAGCACCGCTGGACGCCGACAGAAGGCCTGGTACTGACCACTGGCCTGCGCTCGATTTATGTGCAACAAAGTGGTGAATTACTGTGGAACCCGAGATTGCAGGCCTCTTATCAGCTGCCTGCTGCCCCAGAATGGGTATTGCGGTTTTCGACGGGAAAATATGATCAACCAGCATTTTACCGGGAAATGCGAAGACTCGACGGAAGCCTCAATAGAAATTTATTATCACAAAAATCATGGCACACTTTAGCGGGCTTCGATCATGTTTTTGACATGTGGGATAGGCCTTTTAAATTGGTGTCTGAGGTGTGGTTTAAGTATATGACTGACCTGGTGCCTTATGATATCGATAATGTACGACTAAGATATTGGGGAGAGAACCAATCGTGGGGATATGCCGCTGGCGCTGATGTGTTTTTGAGTGGTGAATTTATTCCTGGAACACAATCTTGGGTGAGTTTGGGCGTTTTGCAGACAGAAGAGAAAATTCCCGAAATAGGGTGGCAGGCGCGTCCTACTGACCAAAGATTTCGATTTGGCATGTTTTTTCAGGATCATCTACCGAACATTCCTACTGCGCGGGTTTTTGTAAGGTACTTCTATGGCAGCGGCTTACCGTTCAGTCCGCCAAACAATTTAGAAAATCGTAACTCTTTAGAAGGTAGGCCGTATAACCGAGTGGATTTAGGCTTCTATAAAGTGTTTCATTTGGGCAGCGAAAAAGCCGCAGAAAAAGATGATTCGAACACGATTTGGTTAGGCTTGGAGGTGCTCAATGCTTTTGGTATTGATAATGTGATTTCTTATAATTGGGTATCAACCAATGATGGAACGCAATTTGCTGTGCCAAATACACTCACCACCAGATTCTGGAATATAAAGATTAAATATAATTTTTAAATCAATAAACCTATTAACATGAAATTAACCCTTCGTAATTTTCTGTTTGCTGCAATTGTAGCAACCCTGGCATGGGGATGCCAGCCACACACTGTTACGCGTGTTTCTCCTGATCAGCAAATTGATTTGAGTGGCCGCTGGAATGATACCGATTCACGCATGGTGGCTCAGGAAATGATTTCAGATGTTATGACTCGTCCATGGGCGGAAGAGCACCTGAAAGCAACCGGTAAAAAGCCTGTTGTGATTATCGGTGCTGTGAAAAATAAAACGGCAGAGCACATTGATCCTGAGGTATTTATTAAGGATATGGAAAAAGAGTTTATCAACTCCGGACGTGTTCGTGTAGTGCAAGATGCTTCTTTCCGTGAGAAATTACGTGAAGAACGTGCAGATCAGTCTGATTATGCATCCAAAGAGACCGCTAAAGGTTGGGGTAAAGAATTGGGTGCTGACTATATGATGTTCGGCGTAATGACTGCCGTAACGGATCAGTATGGAAAGAAAAAGTTGACCAACTACAAAGTGAATTTGGAATTGGTAAATCTTGAAACCAACGAAAAAGTTTGGTTGAACGATAAAGAGATTAAAAAGTATATCAATAACTAATGATTCGTAGTCATTGATAAATTTGAAAGGAAGGGAAAATGAAGTTTCATTTTTTCTTCCTTTTGTGCTTTTTTGGCTACCTTAATTGTGACTAAAATTATCAACACCCTTTATTTTTCTTAATGATTCGCTCCAGTATTTTCGCACTCTTAATCCTTATCGGTTTATCCTCATGTGCTACTTATTATCAGACCAACCAGAAATTCAATTCTGAATTCCAGCAAGGTAAATTAGAAGCCGCGGAGAAAACGCTTTCTTCTGACAAAAAAGGGGAGGAAGGCAGAAACCGTTTCTTGTACCTTGTCAATCAGGGAGTGGTGAACTCGATGATGGGCAATTATGAACTCAGTAATAATTATCTTGAGAAGGCCTATATTTTTGGGGAAGATCACCGTAAAAGTGTCGGCGAAGAAGCCCTGGCGATGGTTTCCAACCCTATGGTTACCACTTACCCAGGCGAAGACCACGAGCATTTGCTGATTCTTTATTATAAGGCATTGAATTATATGATGATGGGTAAAACAGAGCAGGCCTTGGTAGAGTGCCGCCGCCTGGATATCCGTCAGTATGCGCTTTCTGATAAATATAAATCGGAAAGAAAATACCGCAAAGACGCTTTCATTCATACCCTGATGGGCATTTGTTATGATGCTGATAAAGACTACAACAACGCCTTTATTGCCTACCGAAACGCTTATGAGATCTATAAGAATGATTACAAGAAGCTTTTTAATATTGATGCGCCCTATCAGTTGAAAGAAGATCTGATTCGGACGGCGCTCCTGTCTGGTTTTCCCGATGAGGCCGATCAATACCGTAAAGCATTTAATATTGACTACAGATTGCCGAAAGATTATCGCAAGCGAGCAGGGGAGCTGGTGTTCTTCTGGAATAATGGACTTGGACCGGTAAAAGCGGAATGGAGCGTAAACTTCACCCTGGGATCGAACACTGGAATGGTGACCTTTGCCAATCAGGATTTGGGACTGAATTTTGCCTTTCCATATTCTCCTGGCGATAATAAGAACAACGACCTGACAGATCTGAATTTCATTCGCGTGGCATTCCCGAAATATGTAGAACGCCCAACGGTTTTCAGTGGAGGTACACTGACTGGGGAAGGCTTGAATCTGAAAATGAATGAAGTGGAAGATGTTAATGCCATTGCTTTTAAAACCTTGCAGGAACGGATGTTATTGGAGTTCAGTAAAAGTTTGATGCGTGTAGCCCTTAAGAAAGCTGCCGAATATGGCATGCGCGAGCAAAATCAAAACGCAGGACTTGCGCTCGGAATTTTGAATGCACTTACCGAGAAAGCGGATACCCGAAATTGGCAAACCCTGCCACACACGATTTATTATACGCGTGCTCCTTTAAAATCAGGAGAAAATAATTTTGACCTTCAGTTAAAGTCGAAACTTGGAGCGCAGTATAACCAGACACACCACTTTAAATTTACAGGTAACCCTGGTAAAACAATTTTTCAGTCTTTTTCTTCTCTGGAGATTGATCCCCGCTGGAGGCAGCCTGGATATTAATCGGTCTTGATATTGAATTTAGCCTATTTTGTATTAATTTTATCACAATAATAAAATGGGCTTTGTCACTGAAATGCTTGTAAATTGAATGATTATCGCATGGGCTAATGCTGAATTTTTTTTCGAAATTTGTGGTAATTATTAACTTGATCTTTTATGGCTTCTAAAACAGTTTGGGTAATTGGTGCTTCCTCGGGTATCGGGCAGGCACTCACACATCAGTTTCTGGGTAATGAGGACCGCCTCATAGTTTCTTCTCACGATGAAAGAAAGCTGAATTCCGCTGTAAAGGAAGTCGTGTACGTCGAGAAAGATTTGTTGGTCAAACCCTTGGATCTCGAACAGCCCGACGCATTTCCTGATATTGTAGAAGAGGTTTTTGAATGGGCAAATGGGAAAATAGATGTCGTCGTTTTTTCTTCAGGCCTGGGGCAACGAGCCTCTTTTGAAGAGTTGGAATATTGGGTGTTTGAGAAAATTATGCAGGTGAATTTCATGAGCTATTCATATTTGACCAAACTGATTGTGCCTCGGTTTATGGCCAGTAAAGGCGGAAAATTTGTGGTGATCAGTAGTGTGCAAGGTAAGTTTGGTATTCCCAACCGCACCGCCTATGCGGCAAGCAAACATGCCCTCCATGGCTTTTTCGACAGCTTGCGTGCAGAATGTTACCCATTGATCAAAGTGTTACTGGTTTGCCCGGCTTACGTTCGCACCCGATTTTCGATCAACGCTGTGAAAGGTGATGGTACTGAAAATCGGAAAATGGATAAAGGTCAAAAACTGGGAATGGCCCCTGAGGATTGTGCACAGGCCATTATTAAAGCCATAGAAAAAGATAAACAGGAGATTGTTTTAGGACGGTCCAAAGAAAAACTCGGCGTTTGGATTAAGCGCTTTTTTCCGTCCCTTTTGGAACGGATGGTTAGGAGTAGTAAGTTTGTGAAGAATAAATAAACAAAGCCGCCCATTAAGGCGGCTTTGTTGTTAATATAAACTTGAGTGCAGTATTTGTCAGTCAGGAAAAAGAAGGGCTTAAAGCGCTTTTGCCTTCAGTTTGTTCAGTGCTTTATTGGCAATGGTCTCACCAATTGCCAAAGAGGCCGTAGCGGCAGGTGATGGGGCGTTACAAACGTTCACCACGCGGTCTGTTTCAAAAATCTGGAAATCATCGACAAGGCTACCGTCTTTGTTGCAGGCCTGTGCTCGGATGCCCGCGCCACCAACGACTAAATCATCCTGCTTTACGGCAGGCAATAGTGCTTGAAGAGCAGTTGTGAAGGCGGATTTAGAGAAGGAACGATACATTTCTCCCATGCCCATTTTCCAGAATTTTGAAGCAACCTTCCGAAACCCTTTGAAAGATAGGATTTCAAGTAGTTCGCCCATATTGATCTGGTGCTTTTTGTAGCTTTCACGGCCGAAGGCTAAAACTGCATTGGGCCCCGCCTCTACACCACCTCGGATCATGCGTGTAAAGTGCACTCCCAAAAATGGAAAGTTAGGGTCAGGGACAGGGTAGATCAGGTTTTTGACCAATGCTGATTTCTCTTCGCTGAGTTTGTAATACTCACCACGGAAAGGAATGATTTTCAGGTCTACCTCTGGTTGCGTCATTCGTGCGATTTTATCTGAATACAATCCCGCGCAGTTTACAAATAGCTTGGAGCGGTATTCGTGTTTATCGGATTTGATAATGCACTGGCCATTGTGCTCCTTGACATCAACAACTTTCTCGTTCAAATGGATCAGCCCGCCTTTTTCCGTGATCACATCCGCATACTTCAGGCACACCTCTTTATAGTCGATAATGCCCGTTTGCGGTACAAAGATACCCGCCACGCCATTAACGTTCGGTTCGTATTCCTTGAGCTCGTCAGCAGAGAGGATTTTCATCCCCTCCAGGCCATTTTGCAACCCTCTTTCATAAAGATTATGCATCAACGGAACCTGATTCTCCTCCGTAGCCACCACAATTTTTCCGCAAAGCTCATAGTCGATCTGTTGCGCATCGCAAAAAGCCAGGAGTTGGTCATAACCTTTTCTGCAATTGATCGCCTTCAGGCTACCAGGTTTGTAATATAAGCCAGAGTGAATTACCCCGGAATTATTACCTGTTTGGTGTGCGGCAAGCTGGCTTTCTTTTTCCAGAATAAGCAGCTTGGTCGTCGGTTCGGCTTCCAGTATTTTTAAGGCTGTGGCCAGGCCAACAATGCCGCCGCCCACAATAATAATGTCAAATTCCATAATGATGCTAAAGATATTGATTGCAAAATCAGCTCGAAAGTTACATGAATATCTTGACCTTTTGTAAGTAAAAACTTGCTTTTTTTTAAGCTCAATAGCGATAATCATATCTTATCGATCGTGAAAGCATTTTTGCTGATTTTGCTCCTGTTCAAATTTTGGAATACTGATTCCCATTATGGGAAATATATGATGAAATCAGCAAACAATTTTCTTTAGGTTTCGGTAATAATACAAACCTTGTAACTATGCCCGACAATCAACAAGCGACGATATTTATTGTGGAGGACGATCTGTCTTATTCCGTTTTTTTAAGTCATATTTTGTCATTGAACCCCGATTATGAGCTCAAAATTTTTCATACTGGGACAGAACTTATCAATCACCTGAATGAGAAGCCCGACCTGATTACCCTCGATTACTCATTGCCAGACATGGACGGTGAGCATATTTTGAATACCATTAAATCTCAGTTACCTGATGTCCCTGTAATTATTATCAGTGGGCAGGAAGATGTAAAAACGGCGGTGTCGCTCCTCAGGAAAGGAGCCTACGACTACCTGCCGAAAGATGGGGAAACCAAAGATCGACTGTGGCATGTGGTGCGGCATGCTCTTGACGGCGCTTCCTTAAAAGCGGAGGTGGAGAATCTGCGTCGGGAGGTGGCCAATAAATATGAGTTTGAGCGCACCATTATTGGTAATTCGCCCGCCATTCATAAGCTTTTCAAGCTGCTGGAAAAGGCCGTAAAAACCAATATCACGGTTTCGATAACAGGCGAGACGGGAACAGGTAAAGAGTTGGTTGCTAAAGCGATACATTTTAATTCCAATCGTCGGTCTAAACCTTTCGTGCCGGTAAACATTGCGGCCATTCCTAAAGAGCTGATTGAAAGTGAGCTTTTTGGTCATGAAAAGGGTGCATTTACGGGGGCCTTTAATAAGCGGATTGGTAAATTTGAAGAAGCCCACGGGGGCTCTATTTTTCTGGATGAAATCGGGGAAATGGATTTGAATTTGCAGGCGAAGCTGTTGCGGGTGATTCAGGAGCGGGAGGTGGTGAAGATCGGGGGGAATCTGGTGCAGAAAATTGAGGTGCGCATTATTGTGGCCACTCACCGAAATTTGGCGCAAATGGTCAAAGATGGTGAGTTTCGGGAAGATCTGTATTATCGTTTGCTGGGTTTGCCCGTCATGTTACCGCCTTTGCGGGATCGAGATAATGATGTCCTGATGATTGCTAAACACTTCCTGGATCATTTCGTTCATGAAAATCAAATGGACCCGATGTTTTTGTCTGAACAGGCGAAATCCAAACTCCTTCAGTACCGTTTTCCTGGGAATGTCAGGGAATTGAAGTCGGTGATTGAACTTGCCGCAGTTTTGGCGGCGGGCTCCGAAATTACCGCTGAGGAAATACGTTTTAATAGTGTGCTCAGGGATGACAACCTGATTGCTGAAGAGATGACACTCAAAGATTATACCTTCAAGATTATTACGCACTTTTTAGAGAAATATGATCATAATGTGATGCTTGTCGCCGAGAAGCTTGACATTGGAAAATCAACTATATATAGATATATTAAAGAAATGGAAATCGTGAATTCCAATCAATAACCGACTAAACCTAACAACAAAAGCCATGAGTACAATGATTGACTTAACCTACTTGAAATCAATCTGTGATGGAGACACGGATTTCATGAACGATATGATTGAAACCTTTTTACAGGGAACCCCTGACATGATCAAGCAAATGAAAGAAGCTTGTCAGTCGCAAGACTGGGCGCGCCTGGGTGCTTTGGCCCACAAGGTGAAACCCTCGATCTCCTTTATGGGGATCAGCAGTCTTGAAGCCTTGATTCTTGAAATTGAACATTCTGGCAAAGATGCCAAGAACCTGGACAAGATGGCGGGGATGGTAGAGGAGTTTGAGCAGGGCTGTGAGGCCGCTTATGTAGAGCTGAGAGAGGTGATGGAAACGAATAACGCTTGATTACCATATTAAACACAAAAAAAGGGTCGTAAGACCCTTTTTTTATGCATTGTGCTTTCGGAGATTAATCTTCGATAACCACGATTTTTTCAATTTTGTCGCCTTGGCGGATGTCATCAATAACATCTACACCCTCGATTACTTTACCGAAGCAAGTATGGTTGCGGTCAAGGTGCGAAGTGTTGTTTCTGCTGTGGCAGATGAAAAACTGCGACCCGCCAGTGTTGCGGCCAGCATGTGCCATCGATAGTACTCCACGATCGTGGAATTGATTGTCGCCAGTCAATTCACAGTCGATTGAATAACCTGGTCCACCTGCGCCAGTGCCATCTGGGCAACCTCCCTGAATTACGAAATCAGGAATTACGCGGTGGAAAGTCAATCCGTCATAAAATCCTTCTTTAGAAAGTTTGATGAAATTTTCGACAGTTTTTGGTGCGTCGTTTTCATAAAAGGAAACGGTCATCATTCCTTTTTCCGTGTGGATTTCTGCTTTAGCCATTGTTGCTAACTTAAAATTATAAACTAAATAATGTTTTTTACCAGTTGCTCTAATTATTTTAGGCTAATTATTTTGCTAAGTTTTTTTGTTCTATTATATTTGGTATATAACAAAGCTAAAAAATATAGCCCATGCGTATCAGTAGCCAAAAGTTAAAAAGAATCTTGGAGGGTAACCTCACCTTGACTTTGGACGCAAAAAAACTAAAATCAGGGAATTTTCAAATTAAATTCCTCATTCATGAACAGGAGGAGCAAGTACTTTACGGGTACCTTCTGAAAGCGATTTCTGACTTTAGTCTTGAGCAAGAAGAGATTGTGAGTGAAATTGAGTTTAGAATTCTTTCGTTGTGCAAGGATGATTATTTTCAACACAGCCACCTGTACGGGATTGGGCAGAGGCGCCGTGCCGAAGATTTTATGATATATATGTCAGCCTAAAATTTAACAATTATGTCTTTAGTAAGTGAAAACCTGCGGTGGTTAAGAAGACACCGTGGCCTGACTCAGGGTCAGTTGGCCGATGCAGTACAAATTAAGCGCTCATTAGTTGGGGCTTATGAAGAAGGGCGTGCGGATCCAAGAATTCATAACCTGATCAACATCACCCAGTTTTTTGGGGTGTCTGTAGATCAGATGGTGAAAAGGGATTTCTGTCGGGAAGGTGATAAAATTCTTAAAGAGAATCGGTACGGAAAAAAGGAAGCCAAAAGAGGTGAGCGGGTACTGGCCATTACGGTCAATTCAAACAATGATGAAAATATTGAGCTGGTGCCTCAAAAAGCTTCAGCAGGCTACCTGAATGGTTATATGGACCCTGAGTATATTGGGGAGTTGCCGAAATTCAACCTGCCTAATTTACGCAAAAATGGGACCTTCCGCGCTTTCGAGATCAATGGCGATTCTATGCTGCCTTTAGAGTCTGGGACCATCATTGTAGGCCGTTTTCTTGATAACCTGTATCAGGTTCGGAGTGGCAAAACCTATATTGTTGTGACCAAGAAAGAGGGGGTAGTTTACAAGCGGGTTTTTAATTACCTTGAAGACAAAAGGTCGCTTTATCTGGTATCGGATAACCTTCAGTATTCTGCTTATGAGGTGCATGCCGACGATGTGCTTGAGGTATGGGAGTCGAAAGCTTTCATCAGTGTGAAATTTCCAGAAGCGGTGAATGAGGTGGAGGAGATCGAAGAGATGGACCTGAAAGAGTTGAGTAAAATGGTCATGCACCTGAAAGAAGAAATCATTAAGCTTAAAAGTGAATGATTCGTTGGTGCATTTAAGACTTTATCGTAATTTTGACTTTAATAGAAATTAGAAAAAGCAATTTAATATGAATATCCAAGGCAAACTGATTGAAATTTATCCCGTTCAGAACGTTTCTGATCGTTTTCGTAAACGTGAATTTGTAATTGAATATGCTGATAATCCTCAGTATCCACAGTTTATCAAATTTGAATTTACTCAGGACGCATGTGAAGAGTTGGATAAATACCAAACAGGGCAGGATGTGAACGTAGAGTTCAATTTACGTGGCCGCAAGTGGGTGAACCCTCAGGGCCAGGCAGTGTATTTCAATACGTTGCAAGCGTGGAGATTGGCTCCAGCAACTGCAGGTGCCCCAGCTCCTGAAGCTCCGTCTGCTGTTCCTCCAGCACCAACGATGCCTCCTATGGTAGGAAACGACTCATCAAGCGATGATGATTTGCCATTTTAAGATGGTTTAGATAAATTGAGATCCCCAAGCCCTTTTGGTTTTGGGGATTTTTTTTACAAAATTTTTCGGCATGCCTGTTCTCAGCGGGTATTTCCAGCACTAATCAAACAACATCAACCCATGAAATCGCTTTTTCTAAGCTTTTTGGCCCTTTTGCTCACTGTGCCTGTTTTCAGTCAGACAAAAGCGGCCGCAGAAACCCTTCTGAAATTACAACAACTGCCCGTGGCATCTCGGGTGCTGTATATGGCTGCGCATCCCGACGATGAAAACACCCGCCTGATCAGTTATTTGCAAAATGTGGAACATATTGAAACCGCTTACCTGTCCCTTACGCGAGGTGATGGTGGGCAGAACCTGATTGGCCCTGAACTTTGGGAGGGGCTGGGGTTGATTCGTACGCAGGAGTTGCTTGCCGCCCGTTCAGTGGATCATGGGCAGCAGTTTTTTTCCCGAGCGTATGATTTTGGCTACTCAAAACACCCTGACGAAACGTTTGAGTTCTGGAAGAAAGATGCTGTTCTGAGTGATGTGGTAAAGGTGATTCGTGAGTTTCGACCTGACGTTATCATTACCCGATTTCCGACGATCCCCGGGATAACGCACGGCCACCATACGGCATCGGCGATTTTGGCTCTTGAAGGTGCGGAAGCTGCAGCAAACCCAAAATTGTTCAAGCAGTGGGGCGCGGCGCACCAGGTGAAGCGTGTTTTATGGAACACTTCTTCCTGGTTTTACCGAGATCATGAAGAGGATTTTAAGAAGTTGGAAACCCTGAAAGTGGATATTGGACGCTATCAGCCTTTGTTGGGAACATCGGTGGCTGAATTGGCGGCCCTGAGTAGGAGTCAGCATAAAAGTCAGGGTTTTGGGACGATGGCCTACCCTGGGGAAATGCCAGAATATTTTCAGGCACTTGATGGGCAGGCGCTTCCTGCTTCAATAATGGAGAGTGTTGATCAGTCCTGGGGGCGGTTTGCTGGGGGAGAGGCTCTCATGCCATTGGTGAACAAAATTTTATCTTCCTTCTCGGTGGTGAATCCAGCAGCTTCTGTAAAAGATTTATTGCAATTAAGGACTGCTCTTCAGAAGTCGCCATCAAGTTTTTGGCAACAGCAAAAGCTGCAAGAGGTGGATGGGATTATTACCGACTGCCTTGGCCTATTTGCGCAGCTGGAATTGCCTGCTGCGGAAGTATATCCTGCTGAACAATTGAAAGCGACATTAAAGCTATCGACACCTTTTGATGTTGATGTGAAGGTAGATAAAATCAAGGTTTCTCAAATCGGGGAATGGCAGATTGATGAAAAACTTTCAGCGAACGAGTTGTACCAACAAAAAATAGATTTTACAATACCTGCCAATTTTCCACTGTCCCAACCTTATTGGTTAAGAAATGCGCATTCTGCAGGAATGTTTAAGGTGACTAATGCACAACTTATTGGTGATGCCCAGAATGCACCAACATTTTTAGCGAAACTGTTAGTGAAGGTTTCAGGGCAGGAATTCAGCCTGAATATTCCTGTCGTTTATCAGTCATCAGACCCTGTTAAGGGATTAATCAGAAAACCAGTGTTGGTAACGCCAATGGTGGAAATTCAGCCAAACGTTCAAGAGGTGATTTTTGGTAATCAGCAGCAGAAAACTTTGCAGGTGAAGTTGAAGTCAAAGCAAAAGGTGAAGGGGATACTAAAAGTGGAATCGCCAAAGAATTGGGGGGTAACCACTGCTGAATTTCCATTGACGCTAAATAGCCAATCCCAATCGATTACCGTGAAAATCAACAGCCCTGAAAAAGCGGCAAACGGTTTCTTGAAGTTTACTTTTGTTTCGGATCAGGGCGCAATTTTCGATCAGTATGTTCAGCGAATTGAATACGATCATATCCCTACCCAAATGATGGTAAAGGATGCGAAAGTCAGTCTGAAGAAAATGAAACTTGAAGTGCCTGACCGTGAGATTGGTTATATCATGGGGGCAGGGGATCTGATTCCTGAAGCACTCAGGGAAGTGGGGATGTCAGTAAAAATGATCGATGTCGATAAAAACAAGCGCGTGCAGCTACAAGGACTCGATGTGGTGATTCTGGGCGTGCGTGCTTTAAATACCCTGCCACAAATGAAGGATTGGATGCCTTCGTTAATCGAATTTGTAGCTCAGGGCGGTACGGTGATCACGCAATACAATACTTCGCACAGGTTAAAAACAGATCAAATTGGGCCTTATCCGCTGAAATTAGGCAGAAACCGTGTTACGAATGAATTGGCAAAGGTGTCTTTTGTAGATGCTAAGCACCCCGTACTGAATAACTTCAATAAAATTGGGCAGGATGATTTCAGTGGCTGGGTACAGGAAAGAGGGTTGTATTTTCCTCAGGAATGGGACAAAGCTTATCAGCCAATACTCCGGATGGCAGATGATGGAGAAAGCCCTCTTGAATCCGCCTTGTTGGTTGCTCAGCACGGAAAAGGTGTTTTTGTCTATACCTCATTAAGCTTCTTTCGGGAGCTTCCCGCTGGAGTAAATGGCGCATATCGACTGTTTAGCAATATTATTGGATTGCAACAGGGTCAATTTATGGCCGACGGTAAGTAACCCACTGCTGTGAGGTCTGTTGATTATTTGAATAAATGATCACTTCTGAGTAATATTCAGGAGTGATCTTTTGTTTAATCCAATTCATCTGAAGGGTATCGTTGATGGAGGAATACCTGAGTGTTCCCGTCAGCAAGTCGTTTTTTTGCTCCAGTTCGTTACCCAATAGTAAGCCGAGTTTTTCTCGGCACCAACTAAAGAGTAGGTTTTTGGGCAAGGAGGTCATGAAAACGATTTGATGTTCCAAAAGCTGGTGAAATCGAATTTTATTGACCGTAGTGTCTGGAAGTAATAACGATTCATGAGCATCAAAGAATCTTTTCGATTGTTCTTCAAGTATATATTGATTGACACCCTTAAAGTATTTAGCAGCAAGCTCTGTGAGCATTTGCTTTTCAGAAATTAAATTTGCTTGAATTAATTTCTTATAAAAATACAATGTTGTCCGATCAATAAATCCATGTTTTCTTCCCTTCAGGAATGGAATGAAAGAAGATAGGAATTTGGAAGGTGGGATAACATTGTCCAAATCGAATATGACTAAGGTAGGCTCCATGCGTATTTTATTAACCGAGTTCTGTATATCAACACGCATTAAAGGGATTTTGTCTGATTGGAAAGGAAAAAGATGACCATATTCGGTAAATTCATTTTATAAAGTATAAAGAAAGTAAAAATAGGTCTAAGTGAGGAATCAATAAAAAGCAGTACACTTTAGCAAACCAATTTATATATTGAATTAGTTATATTTTTTGTTGATCTTAAAAGCGGGCCATGTATCAGTTGAATTATGAAAATAGCGATAGATTTTGACGGAACAATTGTAGAGGATGCTTATCCTGAAATAGGCCGACCTATGATGTTTGCTTTTGAAACCATGAAGGAGTTGCAAAAACAGGGGCATCAGTTGGTGTTATGGACTTACCGCAGGGGGCAACCATTACGGGATGCGGTGGCCTTCTGTGAAGAGCATGGGATTAATTTTTATGCTGTGAATGAAAGTTACCCCGGAGAATCTATGGAGGGCATCAGTCGTAAAATTGATGCGGAGATATTTATCGATGACCGTAATATTGGCGGTTTTCTGGGCTGGAGTAAAGTTTGGGAACTATTGAATGCTGACCAGCCTGAGATGCATTTTGTGGATTTTGAGGCCCATCAGAATTATAAACAGGAAAAGAGTTTTTGGAGGAAAATTTTCGGGTAAATATGAAATTTTGCAGTCATTGTGGCAGTTCCAATATGGTCATGAAAACACCTGTTGGAGATCATCGGCGCCGTTTTACGTGTGACGATTGTGGTGCCATTCATTATCAAAATCCTCGGGTAATCGCTGGTTGCCTGATTGAACAGGACGAAAAAGTGCTGCTTTTGCGCCGTGAAATAGCACCACAGGCAGGCTTGTGGAATTTACCCGCGGGTTTTCTTGAAAATGGGGAAACCGTTCGGGAAGGGGCCATGCGGGAAACACGTGAGGAGGCAATGGCTGAAGTAGACTTGCAGTATTTACATGTGGTGTATAATCTTCCGCAATTTCATCAGGTGTATCTGATTTATTATGGTGCTTTGCCACAGGGCAGGTTTGGCGCGGGAGAAGAAACGCTTGAAGCCCGATTTTTCGCCAAGTCGGAAATTCCATGGGACGAGATTGCTTTTGAAAGCACCAAATACGCCCTGGAAAAATGGCTCAGCAGAAAGCCCGGCGATCGGCAGGTGTATGAGGGGAGTTTATCCCTAAAATAAAAGAAGATCGGCCTAACCGATCTTCTTTTTGTCATTTATTTCCATTCTACAATGTTGCCTCCATTGGCAGAGAGCATACTTTCAGGAACTGATTTTTTAAGTTCCTCTTCCAGTAATTTTATCAGCTTCTTTTTCGCAAAGTTGCGTGTATAAATCATACTGATCTCGCGGTATTGTTTCTGTTCTCCCATTACCTTGAGTTGCTCGGCTTTAATGCCTTCAGTGCCCAGTTCAGGCAGTACCGTAAAGCCTCCTTCGGTATCAACAATTTTTCGAAGCGTCTCTAAAGAACCGCTCTCAAATTCAAAGCCTGGCAAGCTGTTGTTTTTGCTGATCTTACAAATATTCAGCATCTGATTCCGGAAACAGTGGCCTTCAGAAAGTAACCAAATTCTTTCCCCTTTCAGGTATTCAGGCGTGATCGGCGTATCAATTTGATTGATATGCTGCTCGTTGAAGTATAAAAATAACTCTTCGTAAAATAAAGGAATTTCTTCTACCTCAGCCTCGTCGAGTGGTGTCACCAAAATCGCAACATCCAGGGTATCATTCTTCAATGATTTCAGGATGTTGTCAGTAAGCATTTCCTTGATGGTCAGCTTAACGTTCGGAAAAGCTTTATAAAAATTCCCAATGAATCTAGGGATCAGGTAAGGGGCGATCGTTGGAATAATTCCCACTTTCAGCTCTCCTGAAACAGTTTCGCGGTAATCCTGAAGAATATCGTTGATTCTTTCCACCTCATTCAGTACCGTTCGCGATTGTGCGATGATTTTTGCACCGGCGTCCGTCGGAATGATGGGTTGCTTTGTACGGTCAAAAATCGTTACCCCTAATTGGTCTTCGAGCTTTTTGATCTGCATACTCAAAGTAGGCTGAGTAACAAAGCAGTGTTCGGCAGCCGTAACAAAATGGCGGTGGGTATCCACCGCCACAATGTACTCCATCTGCGTGATTGATATGTTAAGCATCATATGATGTTCTAATAATTGCTATTGGCGTAAATTAGATTCAACAGATCAATTATCCAAAATATCAGGCCATTTTAGCTGTGATTTCTTGCTCGAGTAAACCTAATATAATTAAATCTTCATATCGGTCGTAAAACCATTCTGATTGCCGCAGTTTACCTTCAATATTAAAGCCAAGTCTTTCTGCAAAACGGAGGGTGTCCTGATGTCCACTTTTACATCTGATCTCCAGGCGGTTCAGCTTCCAGTTCATAAAGCCAAACTGAATCACCTGCTGGGTGGCATTTTTGGCAATCCCTTTTTTCTGGGCTTCCTGGTCAAGCCAAATACTCAGCTGGCCTGTTTTATTGTGCTGATCGATGTCATAGATTCCTACATTGCCAATGAGCTGATCCTGCTTAAATATCCCATACATAATGCCCTGCTCGTTTTTCATTTTTTGGTCGTAAGTAGAAATGAAATGCGCAATTTGCTTTTGGTTTTTCTGAATTTCCACCCAGGGGAAGTGCTGCCGCAGGAAGTTTCGATTTTTATCAATAAGACTCAGTAAGTCTTCAGTGTGTGTAAAATTTAAAGGGACCAATTTAATCATCGGAGAAATCTCAATCGCTACCATATTGTTCAGTCAGGTTATTTATACATATTACTGATGATGAGAATGAATGTTTGGTATTGGAAAAAAATTACAGTATTCATCATTTTTTCAGATGATTATTGCTAATTCATTTGTTAAAACAATAAAATCGTAAGATATTAACACCATATTTGGAAGGCATTAATACAAATTCATGCAGTTGGGGAACTGCTTAATTGTTGAGTATTATGCGCATAGTCTATTTTCTTTTCTTGTTTTTCGCCTGTATCCATCATTCTTCTCGATGCTTGGCACAGGAACGGCAAACGCATGATTATCGTTCGTTTCAGACGATCTTTGATAATGATTTTTTCTTTTTTACAGACATGTATTACACCAATGGTGTGCGGTTTTCCTATATCGATCCCCTGTTCCGAAAAAGCCCATTGATGTATCCATTAGGGCTCTTTGCAAAGCATAAGGAGCAAATGGTTACGGGTATTCAGTTCCGCCAGGATATGTACACGCCCAACAACACCCACCTGCCTGACGACAAATCCTTCGATCGCCCTTATGCGAGTACTTTAACCTTGAGTCAGTTTGCGTATGTTTTTTTGCCAGAACAACAATGGCGGATAAAAACAGAATTTGTTATGGGACTGGTGGGGCAGCACGCTTTGGGTGGACTGACACAGGGTTTGGTGCATAAAATTACGCCATCGCATCCGCCCTTGGGCTGGGAGCAACAAATTAAGAATGATTTTCTGATCAATTATTTTGTGGAGGCAGACAAGGGCTTGGTGGTTTCTGATTATTTCGAGTGGATGGCCAGTGGAAAGCTTGCGGTAGGGTCATGGCAGGATCATGTCGGTTTGGGCTCCAAAATACGATTTGGGAAAATGAACAGCTGGTTCGAGCGGTTATCGCCTGAAACGGTGAAACGCCGATCGGTTGAAGTGTATAGCATGACGGGAGCAGAGGTGAAACTGATCGGTTATGATGCGACGATGCAGGGAGGGCTGGTGGTTAACTACGATGAGAGCCCGCATACTTTTGATCGGGCAAAGGTGGAGCGTCTGGTGCAGGTTTATTTTACAGAATTGGGGCTGACGTATCGGAATCATCAGATTTTGGGTAGGCTGACCATGACAAGCCCTGAATTTCATGGGGGGCAATGGCACCGATGGGGAAGGATAGAATACCGAGTGTGGTTTTAGAGGTATTTCAGTTTAATATTAACATTCTGCTGGTGTTGCTTAAACGTGATGGCAGCGGCATCGAAATTCGGTGGGCCAGCAAGAATGGGTTTATTATTTGAAAAACCAAAGCCTTCCTTGGGCAGTCCAAGCCAGTTGAAATTCATGGCCAGGTCCTTATTTTCATCATGAAGAATCGCGATTGCATATTGCCCAAAACTCAAATCATCAATCCGGATCGTCGGAGAAGAGGCGTCAACAATGATTTTCTTCACCGCGAGCTGAATATCATCGGGGAAACCGTTACCATTATCATAAATTAATACGTTCAGCGTTCCTGTCTGATTCCGGAGGCCGGAAATATCAATGTTCAGTTGATTTTGCCCATGGGCAAGGTTAGCAAACAGGGTAATGCAAATCAATAAAAGAGTCAGGCGCATTGTTGAGTTGGTTTTTTATCGCTGACCGATTCAATTTTCCTGAAGCTAATTCATCAAAAGAAGGAATCACGGCAACACACTTGGGGCGGTAATATTGGTCGGGCAGATAAGGTTGTAACTGATGGGTAATCAATTGCAACAACTCATTGTTGATTTTGGAGGTTTCAATGATCAGGCATATTTTCTCGCCCCATCGGTCATCCTGTTGGCTTGTAATGATGAAGCGGTCAAGTATTTGATGATCGAAAAATAATTTTTCAATCGCCTGTTCTATGGTTTCCACCTGAACTTTAACCCCTCCAGTGTTGATGGTGAAATCGGCTCTTCCTTGCCAGATGAAAGTGCTTGGGGAGGTCAGACGCACCAAATCGTTGGTAATAATTTGCCCCTTGGCCGTGGGACTGTCTATCACCAGGCAACCCCTATGGTCAGTTTGCAGCTTGACATCGGGCAGGGCATTAAATGTTTTTGAGGCATCTATCCCATTGATTTTTTGCAGGGCGATATGGCTCACCGTTTCGGTCATGCCGTAGGTGGCAAATACCTGACACTGGAGCGACTGACAGGCCTGTTTCAGTCCATAAGACATCGGGGCACCGCCGATAATCACATTTTTACACTGGTTGATTTTTGCCTTGCTGACAGGGTTCTGCAGCGCTTCCTGCAATTGTGCAGGGACGAGCGCAACGAAGTCAAAGTCGGTGGTGGCTTGGAGTACGGGGTTAAGCTGAGCCCGTACCACCTCAAGGTTTAGGTTCAATTCCAAAGCCCTGACAATCATCATCCGTCCACCGATCATTTCAGGATTCATGCCCAACAAAGCGGTTTCGCCGGCTTTCAATCCTAATGCCTGCGCTGTTAATGCGGCACTTTTTTGCATTTGCTGGCGGTGTACTTCAATGATCTTGGGTTTCCCCGTTGAGCCAGAAGTCTGCAAGGAGAATTGTTGCTGACCACTTTGCCATGCGGCAATAAATCGACCTATTTTTTCTTCGAGTACGGTGGTGGCAATGCTTTTTTTATCGATTTTTTGTCCTTCAATGATCAGTTGCATGGGCTTGTCTTGATGAGCGTTTTGAAGGCTGAAAAAGCTGCTTTATTGAGGGCTTTGTCCACATTAATTTCCAGAATTTTCGGCCCGTTTCCAGCTTGATAAAAGTCTTCGAGGCTGTTTTTCAGGGTCGTCGCATCCTGCGCGCAGGCATATTCCATTTGATGGTCTGAGGCTAATTTTTGGGCATCCAACGGCTGATGGGTTTCAAAATAGTCCTCCAGTTCAGGCAATTGACTTGGCCCTTGAATCACGCCGAAAATTCCGCCACAATGGTTATTGATCACAATGACCCGCAAATTTTTTGGCAGGTAATTGTTCCAGAAGCCATTTCGGTCATAAAAAAATGCGAGATCACCCGTAATCAGGGTGGTGATGTTCCCACTTTTGATCGCCGAGCCAATGGCTGTGGAGTTGGAACCATCGATGCCGCTTGTCCCCCTGTTACAGAAAACCTCCAAATCGCTGTCAGTAGGAATACCGACAAAATTTGCGTTGCGCACCGTCATGGAGTTGGCCAGGTGTAGGTCTGAGCCAGCAGGCAAAGCCTGAAGAATCTGATGCACAATGGCCAATTCATGAAAAGCAGTTTCCTTCGCAAAATGCTGCGAAAGAATGTTCCGCTGGTGCTGTTCATGTGTTGCCCAAGCTTCAAACCAGTTAATGTCAGCCGTAGTCCCAATACCTGAGTTCATGTTGGAGAAAAAGGTCGTCGGGCTGATGTTGAATGTATCGGTAAGTTGCTGAAAGGTATCCGCAGGAATGCCTTCTTCCTGAATATGCCAATGTTTTTGAGCCTTGTGCTGGCGTAAAAAGATTTTCAGCGGTTTAGAAATCACCGACTTCCCAAAGGTGATGAGTAAGTCGGGCTGAAGATTGGCTTTATTGTTGGCTCCCATTAGAATGTTATCAATCAGTCCAATAGCATTTTCAAGGCTTTGAAAATTACTGATGCCATCCGCAACAACGGGAATATGGTATTTCTTGGAGAACTCGTCAATGATGCGAATCAGGCTATCATTCAGTGGGGCCTGTCCAACAACAATCAGCGGACGGTCAAAAGATTCAAATTGCTCCTTCACCAACTGCCACTGATCTTGTGCAAGGTCTTTTTTCACGGCCCACTGCTTGATGGTTCTACTGTTTTCATCAAACGTTACGGTTTCGGAAACAGTAGGGTAGAAGGGTTCGCGAAAAGGAATATTGAGATGCACCGGGCCGGCAGGAGCCTGATGCGCCAGATTGATGGCATCATTGATGATCCGATTGATTTGCCATTGGGCGTCGGGGTGGGTATAATCGACGGGCAAGTCGTAAGATTTTTTAACATGATTGCCGAATACATTGGTTTGCCTGATGGTTTGTCCATCCAGTTGATCGATCCACTCCGGAGGTCTGTCGGCCGTCATGACAATCATGGGTATTTGCTGAAAATACCCTTCAGCAACAGCAGGTGCATAGTTTAGCGCTGCACTTCCGCTGGTGCAAACCAATATACTTGCTTTTTGACTTTTCAGGCTCATCCCCAAAGCGGTAAAAGCAGCAGCACGCTCATCAGGAATCGAAAGCGGGTTGAAATGTTCGTGTCGATTAAATGCGATTGTTAGAGGGGCACAGCGCGATCCTGGAGAGAGGATAACATCTTCGAGTTGTTGTTTCGCACAGACTTCAACAATATTATTGATAGCAGGAAGTAGCATACTTTTGATTTTTGTTGATTGTTGCCTTTGGGGCCGATTGACCGCAATTTAGGAATTAATATTCATTGCCAAAATGAAAGTTCCATCAGAAATCGTAGGGTGTTTCAGCCATAAATGCGCCGAATAGTGTTTAGGGAGAGTTCCTGATTTTTTGGACAAAAAAAAGTCGCTCAAAAAGCGACTTGAAAAACTTGTGGGCCCAGCTGGGCTCGAACCAGCGACCTCCTGATTATGAGTCAGAAGCTCTAACCAACTGAGCTATAGGCCCTGAATGTATAAACATTCTATAAATTTTTAATATCATAAATGATGTGGTGGGCCCAGCTGGGCTCGAACCAGCGACCTCCTGATTATGAGTCAGAAGCTCTAACCAACTGAGCTATAGGCCCTGCTCAACGGCTGTTATCACCGTTTTGCTGTGCAATATTAGGGCTAATTTTACAGTCTGCCAAACGGCTTTATGATATTTTTTCATAAAATTTATGCAATCAGGGCTAATTTACTGAGGGTCTTTGTATTAATTTTTGCGCCTAAATCATGTAACAAGTTATAAAGGCCGAAATAGGTCCTGTTAATGTACAAACCATGTCTTGAGCCTCTGGCGGTTCTTGATTTGCGCAATTCCTTCATGGTTTTAATTTTTTCTCCTAACTCATAAATTTGCATAAAATAGGATTCATCGGCAAAATCAAACTCATCATAATGGAATGGTCGTCCGAGCAGGTCAATCATTTCTTCGAAAATTTTGCTGAAGAAAAGTTTTTCCTCTTCGGTATCGTCATGAAGCAAGAACTCCAGCTCATACAACAGCTCCTCATAGCGTTTGCTGTCTTTGATGAGATCCTTGGCTAATAAACTGAAATAAGCATGATAGAATTTTGGTGGAATGACTTTCACACAGCCAAAATCAATGACGCCAAGGGTACCATCCATCTGCAATAAAAAATTACCAGGATGCGGATCGGCATGTACCTGCTGCATGGAATGGATTTGATAATCATAGAAATCCCATAATGCCTGGCCTATTTTATTTCTGACTTCCTGCGAAGGTTGCTTCTGCAAAAATTCTTTCAGGTGGTCGCCAGGCATCCAGTCCATCGTCAGGACGCGCTCACAGGAAAATTGTGGGTGATAGGTTGGGAAGTGTGTATTTTCGATATGTGCACAAGCAGAGGTAATCTCCTGGGATCGTTTCAGCTCAAGCACGTAATCGGTTTCCTCCAATAATTTTTCCTCGACCTCGCTCATATACTGACTGATTTCAGCATCACTCATATTAAGTAATTTTGCCGCAAGTGGACGGGCAATTTTCAAATCCGACGTGACGGAATCAGCCACTCCAGGATATTGAATTTTCACGGCAAGGCGTTTTTCATTCAGGAAGGCTTCATGAACCTGCCCAATAGAGGCCGCATTTATCGCCGACTGACTGAAGCTGTCGAATAATTGTGAAGGGGTCTTTTTGAAGAATTTTCTGAATGTTTTCACCACCAGAGGATAAGACAACGGTGGGGCGCTGTACTGTGCCATGGCAAATTGGTTCTGGTAGGCAGTAGGCAAAAGATTTTTGTCCATGGCCATCATCTGTGCCACCTTCAGGGCACTGCCTTTCAGCTCGCTCAGGGAACCATAAATCACTTTGGCATTGTCTTCATTCAGTTCGGAACGGTCAGCATCATTACCTATCACACGCTTGGCATAATGCTTAATATAGTTTCCTCCGACCTTCACTCCCGCTTTCATAAACTTTGAAGCACGTTCTACCTTTGTGGTTGGGATTTTTGACTGTTCTTTCATTATTGGTAACGCATTTTATCTCTGTTGTGAAAAAGAAATTTTCCGAAATCAAGGATGCTGTCCAAAGCGGAAGCGCCCATGAGTTCAAAGCTAAGATTGACGGCCTTTTCAATGGCGGCGTCCGTGGCTTCAAACTGTTCGCTGTCGTCCTTGGTCCAGAAGTCAATGATAAAAACACATTGCGCCCACAAAGCCTCCTTGTATTTGGCTTCGAGTTTCGATCGGCTTTTAATTTCTCCTGTTTCTATACCTTCCTGAACCAGATCCTGCACAAACAGCAGGTAAGGTTCCTTGAAAGCTTTTATCTGGCTCTTTTTAATGAACTCCTTTGGCGATCGGGGGAAGTCCTGCACCACGAAACTTCTTTTCGATTTGAGCATTTCCCCGAGGGTATAATAGAAAGCGAGCAATTTTTCCCGCACGGAATAACTGCTGTAAACATCATCCTCCATAATACCTTTTTTGGTCTCTAAAAATAGGCTTCTCCATATATCAGCCCTGATCTGCGCAAAGGAATTATAATGCTCATAATACGCTTCTTCCTTTATTTTCAGTTCTTTGCAAAAATGATAGACGGTCTTGGGATCATGACCTTTGGTCAGGTAATAATCAAGATACTCATGCTTGATTTTTTCTTTGAGGTCCACGGTTTTTTTTGCCATAATAAAATAATGTTTTAGCCTTAGAGTTCAAGACTTCCTGTCGAAGGTCTTGGTTGTGTTGGTCAGGGGGTATTTTTGCTCAACTTGAGTCTTCTTCCATATTTGAAAAGGTATGCCTTGAAATGCGCCATTTTTATGATCTTCAGTCTGATCAGCTGATATAATCCATAGCTCATACCGATAAAAAGGGTATTGATCGTTACCAAAGCCACAAGGCTCAGGTTTGTAGAATATTGCAGTACCAGGTAATCGCCAGCAATATTCACCAATGCCATGACGACCACCTTCCTCAGGTTGATTTGCGGGAGACCGATGGCATCGAGGGTAACTCCTGCAAAACGGTCAGCAGGCAAAAATACCGACGCCACAAGGAAAATCCTGAAGATGGAATGGGTGCCTGTATATTGTTCCCCACCGATAAGGGTAACCAATTGCGGCGCAAAGATGAAAGCGGCTGATAACAGGGGCAGGTAGATTAAACTTGCAAATGAGGTATATTGGGCAAACAGTTCGCTGATTCTTGTTTTCTGATTTTGATTGGCTGCCGCAGAGATCTTAGGCAAGGCCGTTTGGGCCAGTGCTCGCAAGGGAATTTCGAGCATTTCAGTAAGCCTGAGCGGAATATTGTACAGCGCAGTGGCCGCAGGGCCGAGGAATAGATTGATCAGATAGGTGTCGGCACTTTTCAGCAGGTTCGAGCCGATGAGGGTACCGATGCTGTATTTTCCGAAATGAAGCAGTTTCATGATCCACGCTTTACTGGCGGCAGGAATAGCGCTGACATTACTCCAACCTAACAGTAGTGCCAAACCACTGGCCATGCTGATGGCCGCAATGTGTCCCCATACCAGCTGCTGAAGGGACAAAGGGTAAAATAAGTTAAAGATCAGGATCGACGCCCAAGAGGTAGTGTGGGTAACCGTTAAGGCAAAAATAGCCATGAAGCGCTTTGCGGCCTGTAATTTGAAAGTGGCATAATGATAGGGAAGGACCAACAAGGCATAGGCCGGATAATACACGAAAAACAGCCTGAAGCTTTCACTCAATGGAATCAGTGGCTGAAGAAAATGAAAAAGAAGCGCAAGCAGGCCAATCAGCAGGCAGAAAGCGAGGGCGATCAACCAGCTGCTGCCCTCAACAATGCGCTGCTCAACTTCCGCCAATCCACTGGTAAATTTAATGAAAGCGGTTCTGAGTAAGCCAAAACGCAGCATCTCCATGAAGTTTACGGTGGTCAGGTAAATTACCCATATACCGAAATTTTCTGTGCTCAGGGCCCGGGCAAGTAATGTGAAGTTCAGCAAACGCATGCTCGCCAGAAGGCCGTTGGTTAAAAGGGCACCAAAATTACTTGAATTTTGCAGTTTCAATATTTTTTTTCTCATTGATAATCCCTTGGTTATTTTGTGTGATTTCCGCTACTGCTTTCAAAAAGGCTTCTCCACGACTGCTCCAGCTGTTGTGGCTGGCAAAGGACGCATTTTTCAGCACCTGTTCGTCATTCAGTTGCTTCCGTGCTTGTCGGAGGCTGCTGAGGAAACTTTCGTGGCTATTGCCAAAATAGACCGTGGATTCAAAATCCGACAAGTCCCCAAAGGGTGTAGTGACGACATTGAGCCCTGCGGCCAGATATTCATTGATTTTTAGCGGATAAATATTTTTGGTAAATGCATTGCGCACAAAAGGAATAAGGCCGATGTGGTGTTTGGTGATTTGTACGGGAATTTCGGCAGCAGGAAAATTCCCCTTGTAATTGATGTTTTGATGCTGCTGTACCAATTGGTGGAAAGCGTCACTTTTTACAGGGCCAAAAAAATCAAATTGCCACTTGGGTAATTGTGCTGCAAGGTAATTTAACAGGGGATAGTCAAGGCGGTCGTCCATTGCCCCAATATATAATGCACGGTCCTGTTCCCCCCTTTTTGAAATCGGAATGTTTGCCTGGTTGAAAAGGGAGAAATCGACCCCGTTTTTCACCAAAAAAGAGGGCTTTCCAGGCGTAGATTTACTTTTCTGTAATGGGGCGGAGCTAAAAATATGCCCCTGGGTCTGGGTCAGGAAAAGCGTTTCGAGGTACCCGCCATGCTTGCCCGACCACTGCGTTTGGTTGATCTCATCATAGCAGTAGTAAATTTGCGGATATTTTTCCCGAAAGCCGTCAGGGTAATACGCCCCAACAAATGGATTGAAGGCATTGACAATCGCCAGTGGCTTTAGCTGTTTGGCGGCTAAATGTTTGGTGAGGCGACCAATCAGTCTTTTGGCATTCCACTGGGAACTCCAGTTAAAAAGGAAGCCCTTACTCAAAAATTGATTCGGAAGAAAAGCGGGAGGGTAGAGGACGGTAACCTTGCCATCTTGCTGCGTGCTGGGTGCCCAGCCGAGAATAGCTTTCCACGGGATACGGTGCTGTCCTTTCATTCCTGAAAAAACATCCTTAAAAGTGAAGGGATAATTGACATAGACCACAGGAATATGTTTGCTGATCACCTTCATCAGTTCTACCGTCGATTTGGTGTAATTGTCCTCCCAGGTAGGGAAGCCAATACATACGATTACTTCTTGCTCTTTACCCAAAACTTATTATTTCTAAATTTAAACTGAATAATATTTTTGATGGTCTGTCTGAAGCGGGTACGCTTTTTCGGTAATTCGCTGATTAACTTTTCCGCTTCAAAGAGGTCGATATTATTGAGGATAACATCGAAACTTACCTGCTTTAATTTTTTGATCTTGTCAATGGATTTTCCGTCGGCTTCCGACCATGAACGGTGGGAATCTATCACCAGAAAATTGTGGTCTGATTTGGCCAGCAGCTGAATCGGGTAATCGAAATTTAAGATGGCCCCCAGCTCCAGAATAATAAAATCATACTCCTCCTGAATTAAAGGGTTCTCCAGGAATTTGTCCATATCCTTTGACTGGTTCAGCGATTCCGCCGTGGAATAATACCAGGCCTCTAAATTTTTGGAGCGAATATCTCGAGGCTCTCCTTCGGTGGAACCATTCCTGATCAGCAAAACCTTATTGTAGGCCGATAACTTTTGTGCAATTTCATAAGCAATTCTTGACTTCCCTTCCTGCGGACGTAAGCTCACCACCGAAATAAACATTGTCGATAGTTGTTTAGCCGTTTTCGTTTGTTGAATATCGGCTTCGAGCTGTTTGATGAGTTTGGACTTTACCTTATGAATAACAACTTCTTTGTAAATTTTACTCATATCAGGCATTCCCCCAACCACTTCGGATTTTGCCAGCTTCTCTGCCTTGGCAATTGTAGCGATGGAAGCATCAAATAAATAACCCACAATAATGATGGAAACAACAAAAATCAGTGTGCCTGCAAAACCCGCAACAATCAGTAATTTCCGCATGGAAGGGTCTGGATTGACCGGGTAAAATGGGTAATCTACCACCGTAATGGAGTGACTCACCGAAAGGTTTTTTAGCTTGGTTTTCGATCGCTGCAGGTCTTTTAATAAGGCGAAATAGTTTTCCTGGGCAATGGTGATCCGTCGTTCCATTTTATTGATTTCCAGTTTCAGGGCGGTGGCAGAACGGTAATTATTGTAAAAATTACCGATGATTCGCTCCGTTACCCTGAGTCGGGCTTCCAAAGAAGCAATATTGGCGATAAGTTCTGCTGCAAGTTCTTTATTTGAACCTTGAGGCATTTTTCGCACTTTTCCCAAGTCAATAGAGGCCTCCAGTTTTTTTTGATTGCGTTCAATCCGTTGCGTCAGGCGCTCACGTTCCACCTCCACGTCTGCAGTGGTCAGTTCAAGCAATGACAGCTTAAAGTTGTCATCGGTCAGTTGGTTTTTGATCTTGATGACATTAGCGGATTGTCGGTTCGTGTTGGAAGCATTCTTCGTTTGAGGCAAAGAAACATTCATGGATTTCAATTGTGCTTTTTTTGCTGACAGTTCCAACTCAAGGTGTTCCTGTCCCTTGATGAGCTCATCCTTTTTTGCCTCCATCAATTGCAGCTGATCTTCGAGCAGAAGGATCTGATTGTCCGCTTTCAGGTTCATCAAATCCTCCTCGGTGGTGGTTAATGCACTGTAAGTACTGTCAAGTTGTGCCTGAAAATATTTGACCACCTGCTTGGCTTGCCGCGCCTTCAGGTGGTTGTAGATTTCCTCGAAAGCTTTACCCAAAAATAGCAAGACATTTTGCGCGACTCCAGGGTCGGTATTGGAATATTCAAATTTGATTAAATCACTTCCCTGAAGTCTTTTTACAGAATAGGATTTAAGTTTTTCAATACCATAAAATGGGTGCTCACTTTGCAGAATATCAATCACTTCATTGCTCACAGATTCATAGCGTACCTTCTTCAGGTTTTCATAAGTCTGTTCCGCATTACCCACTTTAATATATTTTTTACTGAAGGCAGGGGTGAATAATTTTTTGGCTTTAGACCAGTTTTCATCTTTTACAATCAGATGGTCTGGCGCAGGCATAGCCAAGTGTTGGGCCATCAAACGTATGGAGACTTCTTCGGCCATCTTATCTGTTTTGATCAGGTTAATGGCATTGTCGAAGATTACCTGTGAGAGCTTATAATTGAATTTGTCTTCGCTGTGGGTTTCTATATCATAACCTGAGGCAAGGCCAGTATATATTTGTGATGAAGTAGTGAATGAACGAACCTCTCCCTTAGTTGCATAAATAACCCCTGCTGTTACCAGCACGGGCAGAAAAACTAAGTATCGCCAATTGGAGGTGAGTAGGCGTATGAGGTTAATTAATTCCATGTAGGTTAGTCGTAAAAGTTGGACAAAGGAATGCCTGCGAATTCCTCAAGAATGAGGTATTCCATCAGGACATTAATTTTATCCTGTTCTAAATTGACACGTACCTGTTCAAGTTTGGCTTCTTGTTCCAAAAGTTCACCGAGCTCGATGAGTCCTGCATCAAAATCATTCTTGGATTTTTTGAAGAGGTAGTCGAGCTGCCCTTCTTCACGAATCGTTTTTTTAAGTTGAATTTGAGCTTTGGCAAGGCTAAAATATTGTTTCATTAACTTTGTGCGCACTTCGGTGATTTTCCCTTGATATTCAAGGTTGGACAACTGAAGTTCAAGGTGGTCTTTTTTCAGCTGCTTTGGGCGGTCGATTAAATCGATTAATGAAAACTGGAAATTGATGCCAAACAACACTCTCCCCTGATAGCCCGACTGTCGGGCATCGGTAGGAACACTGGTGCCCCCCCCTGTGGAAATGTCATTATATACGACGGCGGAAGAATTGGTGTAAAAAGCTTGATTGAACAGACGAAAGTCCTTCCAGATATCATGGCGGTTGAGACGGAGCTCCAACTCCATGCGCTCGATTTCCACTTTTTGGGCCTCCAGTAATGGAGAGTGGTACTGCGCCGAGTCGATCAGGGTTTCCCGATTAGGAAGGCTTTCAAAAATTCGGTTGTTGAAAATTTCTACATCCTGGGCTTGAATTGGTGAACTACTGATGAATAAAAAGGTGAAAAGTAAAAACTTAAACGTTTTCACTTTGAAAAAGAGCAGGGATTGTTCGGAGAATAAGCTTGATATCATACCATACATTGTGTTTGTCAGCATACTCGTTATCTAAGGCAATTCTCTCTTCAGGAGAAAGCTCTCCTCCTTTTCCTCGCTTACTAACCTGCCATAGTCCGGTGATACCTGCGGGTGCTAAAAATCTTTTTGATGAGCTGTCGGTGGTTAGTCGTTCTGCTTCATAAAGGGGAAGTGGTCGGTTGCCAACAATAGACATATCTCCCTTGAGTACATTGATTAATTGTGGTAATTCATCAATGGATGTATTTCTTATAAATTGCCCGACCTTGGTGATGCGTGGGTCTTGTTCAATTTTAATAAAGGTGTTTAATTTTTCTTGTTCTTTCAGGAACTGAATATGTTTTTCACACAGGGTTTTACCCTCATTGGAGAACAAATAGGAACTGCAGGTTCCCTGTCCTTCAAGGCAGCCATCACAGTGTTGAAAGGTTTCCTGCTCCGCCCTTTGGGCGTACTGATTCTGCCCTTTAATACTGCTCAGCAGCTTGTCTGCGCCAATCCGCATGCTGCGCAACTTGTAGAAATCAAAAATCCGATAACCAGCACCAACACGTTTAGAAGCATAAAATACGGGCCCTGGCGATTCCAGATAAATCAGGCCAACAATGATTAACAGCAAAGGGCTAAGCGCCAACAATACGCCACCACTGATGATGATATCCATTGCACGTTTCAGTGGTGAGATATAGATTTCATGCTGCGTTTGGGTGCTTTGCTGAAGGTATTCAATTTTACTTTTTCTGAAATTGAAAAGAAAATTGACCCTGTAGAACAGGTCTTCATAATTAAGGGGCTCAAAATAGATATCATCCAACTGATGCGCCAACGCTTCATTAAATACTTTTAAGCGAAAGCCCTTGGAAACCAAAATCGTCGGAATACCATTTCTAATACAATATTCTTTCAGTTCAATAAACTCTGTGTTGGAGAATAAAACAGTTCCTTTCGGATCATTGATAATGAGTACCGCTTTCTCCTCTTGCTCCACATGGATTTTAAGCCCAAGCGAAACCTGGTCGATATTCGAACTATAAGTAAGGGGGATAAATTTCGCTCGGGAGGCCATCTCAAGGCTTATATGCCGCTGCCCCAGCATAAAAATTTTATACTGGGTTTTTTGAGTGATGAAGTGAGTCATATCTGTCGAAGGGGTGGGAGCTTTATCAAGCATGATATTTATACCTTTTGATATGGTCGAGAAGTCTTGAAATTCTTAATTTTAGTTCATGGGGATTGAAGGGTTTCAGCACATAATCATCAGCCCCCAGTTCAAGACATTTTATGCGCTCTTCACTCGTTTCCCTTGCAGAAAGCATAATGATAGGGATTTCCCGATAGAAACCAGATTTGCGCAATATTTCCACTAAAGTGTAGCCGTTCATTTCAGGCATTTCAATATCGGTTACAATCAGGTCAGGTACGTTGCCATCTTCCAGCCACATCATGGCCTCAATACCATTTTCTTTTTCGGTAATCTTATAGTCAGTTCTCAAGGTGAAATTGAGAAGCTTACGGATACTTAATTCATCATCTATGGTCAAGATGTGCAATTGCTCAGGCAAGGAGGCGTAAGGATTGCTTGGATCAGCGTTTTGCTCTAAATTGTTCATCAAGGTAGATCTCATTGTTTCATTTCTTAGACTTTAATAAATCCTTAAAAGTTAGTTGCCTGATGTAATCAATTATGAGAAGTTGAGGGCAGGGGTGGCCCTTCGGAGCATTTTATCGCTTTTCGATTAAAAAGGAGGTGGGTATATGGGTTTGTTTATCAGTGAATTACCTTATTTGGGTGATTTTGACCAAATTAAGGCGGATGTAATGTTTTTGGTCATTTTGCAATTATTGATGAATTATGAACTTTCGAGTCCGCCCTGAAATCAGTCAAGAAGTTGCTGAAGTAATTGCTGGACGCCGAGGGTCGCCTTTTCATTGATTGCCGTGTAGTTTTTCTGTGCAGGCAGTTGGTCTGCATTGGGGTCGATAATATATACGGGGTGGCCGTCGGGGAGGTAATCAATAAGCCCTGCGGCAGGGTACACCTGCATCGAGGTGCCGATAATGACCGCAATGTCGGCGGTACTCATTTCTGCCGCTGCACGTTCAATCATGGGTACGGCTTCTCCAAACCAGACAATATTGGGCCTTAACTGACTGTTCAGCGGACACAAATCCCCCATCTTCAAACCTTCCTCGGGCATTTCAAAAACCATATCTTCATTCGCTGACGATCGGCAGGTGTTCAGGCTGCCATGCAGGTGAATGATGTTGCTGGAGCCTGCGCGTTCATGGAGGTCATCCACATTTTGGGTAATCACGACCACCTCATATTTTTCCTCCAGTTTTTTCAGTGCAAGGTGCGCCTGATTGGGCTGTGCCTCACGAGCCTGATGAAACCGCTGGTTATAGAATTCCAATACCAGATCAGGGTTTTTCCGAAAGCCCTCGGGGGTGGCTACTTCCTCTACATGGTGGCCTTCCCAAAGGCCGTCAGCATCACGGAAAGTTTTCAGCCCACTTTCAGCACTGATTCCTGCGCCTGTTAAAACGGCAATTTTTTGTTTTTTCATGTTTTCGGTCTTATCGAGATAAAGGCTTAATTTAATATTTAATTTGACGAAAAGTAAGATTTATCCTCTCCTCTTTAATGCGTTTTTGCATCGGTATCTGATGGTGAAACCGATGTTGGCAATCTTCCAGCATAATCAGCAATGAGCCAACAGGTAGCTGAATGCTGCATTTTTTTTGATGGTCTTTCTTGTCCCGAAAGTCCATGCGTCGTTCAGCACCGAGGTTCAGGGAAATGATGACGGGGTTGCTGCCCAGCACTTTTTCATCGTCGGCATGCCATCCCATTTTATCGGCACCACTTCGGTAAAAATTCAATAAAACGCTGTTGAACTCATAAGGGGTGCTTTCCTGAATTTTGGATTTTATTGCCTGTAGGCTTTCAGTCCATGGTATTGCCGTATGGGTTTGGCCA
Source organism: Persicobacter psychrovividus (assembly GCF_036492425.1). Lineage (NCBI taxonomy): Bacteria > Pseudomonadati > Bacteroidota > Cytophagia > Cytophagales > Persicobacteraceae > Persicobacter > Persicobacter psychrovividus. The sequence goes on along the minus strand of NZ_AP025292.1, from coordinate 1,934,460 downwards.
GAATAGCGATACTGAACGTCGGGCTCACCATAAAATGCCACCTTTCGCGGTACAGGGTGTTCCTTTCCGAAAATTTTTACAATAGGCTGTTCCCATTCAATAGAGGATTTTAAGTCCTTGAAGAAAGCATCGGCCTGTTGCTGATCCAGAAAGTCAGGAAAAAAAGCCAAATGCAGTTCATCAATCGGATTTAATTTGATGAAATTTTTCACATTATTATTTTTTGAATGTTATAACTTATAGGTATTGGGTGCCGAGGGGATATTTATTTATTAATGTGCGGACAAAATACGCCAGAATGAATTGGATTTATGGAGTTTCTATTAATTTTGATCTCAATAGGTTTAAAGGCGTTGCACCTCACTATCATGATTCATATAACCTGTGATCCCCCAAGCGCCAATCATGTACAATAAAAATTACATTTATGGAAATCAGTAAATTTATCGATCATACGATTCTTGCTGCTACAGCAACGGAGGCCGAGGTAAAGCAATTATGCGAGGAAGCTAAAGCCTATAATTTCTTTTCAGTTTGTGTAAACAGTGCTTATGTTGCTTTTGCCGCTGAACAGGTAAAAGGTACTGAGGTAGCAGTTTGTTCGGTGGTCGGCTTTCCTTTGGGGATGATGTCCACAGCAGCCAAAGTTTTTGAAACGCAGCAGGCCATTAAGGATGGTGCTGATGAGATCGATATGGTGATTAATGTCGGCTGGCTGAAGGATGGGAAATTTGATTTGGTGAAAAATGAAATTGAATTGATTAAAGCGGCTTGTGGAGATCGTGTGTTGAAGGTGATTATTGAAACTTGTTACCTGACAGATGAGCAAAAAATTAAAGCCAGTGAATTGAGTGTGGAGGCGAAGGCTGATTTTGTGAAAACATCCACTGGTTTCGGGACTGCAGGAGCAACCTATGAAGATATTCAGCTGATGAAAGATGCCGTTAAGGGCAATGCAAAACTGAAAGCTTCTGGAGGTGTACGTTCCAAGGAGGTTGCCGAGAAATATATTGCCATGGGAGTGAGCCGATTGGGGACCAGCTCTGGGATCAAAATTGTTAAAGGCGAAGCGTCTGATTCAGCATACTAATTTTTGCACCAATGAAAGAAGTGAATAGAGTAATTCTTATTATTCTGGATTCTGTAGGCGTAGGCTTTGCCGCAGATGCCCATGAATATGGAGATTTAGGTGCCAACACACTCGGGCATATTGCAGATGCCGTAGGGCTGAATGTACCCAATATGCAACGAATGGGGCTGGGGAATATTGGCGATTTCAAAGGAATTGCACCCATCGCTAATGCTGAGGGCGCCTTTGGTAAAGCCAAGGAAGTTTCCAAAGGTAAGGATACCACCACTGGACACTGGGAAATTGCGGGAGAGTTAATTACAACAGCTCTACCGACTTACCCTGACGGTTTTCCTGAAGAAATTATCAGTGAGTTTGAGCAGAAAACGGGGAAAAAAACCTTCGGCAACAAAGTGGCTTCAGGAACTGCCATTATCAATGAACTTGGCGATCAGCATGTGGCCACAGGCGATTTGATTGTTTATACCTCTGCCGATTCCGTTTTTCAGATTGCCGCCCATGAGGAGGTTGTTCCTCTCGAGGATTTATACAGATATTGTGAAATCGCTCGGGAAATGCTTTCGGTCGGACGAGTGATTGCTCGGCCATTTGTTGGTACTTCGGGGCAATATACCAGAACTTCAGGGCGACATGATTACGCTTTGGAGCCGGGTGAAAACATGCTTAGCCGCATTCAGGCAGCAGGGCTGGATGTTCGGGGCGTAGGGAAAATCAGCGATATTTTTGCAGGAAAAGGCATCACCCATAGCGTCTCCACCAAAAATAATATGGAAGGTGTTGACCGTACCATTGAGTGGATAAAAGAAGAAAATAAAGGGCTGATATTCACCAATCTGGTAGATTTTGACATGCATTTTGGCCATCGCCGAGATGTGTACGGTTACCAGAATGCATTGCAGGAATGGGACGCGAGAATTCCAGAAATATTGGCAGCAATGAAAGAGGATGATGTACTGATCATCAGTGCTGATCATGGAAACGATCCTATTTTTAAAGGAACAGACCATACCCGTGAGCATATTCCATTATTGGTGGCTGGGCAGAAAGTCAAAGCCGTAAACTTAGGGCTGAGGCCTTCATTCAAAGACATTGGGGAAACCATCGAGCATATTTTGCTTCAGGAGCCTAAGGAAGGTTCTTTCGCCAATGAGATTTTATCATTTTAACTGATTTCAATTATGAGTGTACATATAGGAGCAAAGCAGGGTGATATTGCCGAAACGGTATTAATGCCTGGAGACCCGTTAAGAGCAAAATACATTGCTGACAATTTTTTAGAGGATGTCGTGTGTTACAATAAGGTTCGTGGCATGTATGGCTATACAGGGACCTATAAAGGTAAACGTGTATCTGTTCAGGGTTCTGGGATGGGGCTGCCTTCTTTAAGTATTTATGCCCACGAACTGGTGAATGAGTTCATGGTGAAAAAACTGATCCGTGTTGGAAGTTGTGGCTCATTTCAGCCTGAGGTTGAATTGCGAGATATTGTGATTGCACAGGCCGCCTCAACCAACTCATCAATCAATAAAAACCGATTTAAAGGAATGGATTTTGCCCCTGTGGGGAGTTTTGACCTGATTATGGGTGCTGTTGCCAAAGCTATGGACATGGGGATTAATCCACACGTGGGAAACATTCTTTCTTCGGATGTTTTCTATGACGATGAACCGGAATTCTGGAAACAATGGGCGAAATACGGCGTGTTGGCCGTTGAAATGGAAACAACAGCCCTGTACACTATTGCCGCAAAATTCGGCGTGCAGGCCCTGACGATCCTTACCGTTTCGGATTCCCTGGTAACACAGCAAGGGTTACCTGCCGAAGACCGTGAAAAGACCTTTACGCAGATGATGGAAATTGCCTTGGAAATCGCCTAAGTAATTGCGATTGATATTTATAAAAAATGACGCCTCCGTAATTGGGGGCGTCATTTTTTTTATAAGGGAATCGAAGGGGAACTTGTCGTGCTCCATTGGTGGAGGGTTTGGTTCAGGAGGCTATATATTTCTGACATTATTTCAGTGGAAATCAGTGCCTGTGCACTTGAACAGTGAAGACCCTTTTCCTGATTTTTTTGCATCAGCCAGAAGAGCAGGCTGGTATTGACAGATTGTGGTTGTATAAATTGAAGTTTTCGACTGATCGGTAGCTTTTTGGTAATGCAATGCAACTCCTCGATAATTTTCCTCAGGGAGGTTTCAAGGGTCATCAGTACAATCAGCTTGAAAAAGGGCTGATGTTCATTTTTTACAATATGATGGACGGCCAAATATTGTGTTCTCCGTAAGTGGAGGTCATCTTGCTGAAATAGCGCAGTACTGCATGGTGGGTAGCAGAAGTGTCCATTGCTGGCGAGTAGCTCAGCATCATGCATATACTGCTGCCAGCTGGAAAAATGAGCAAGGCAATGGCGATTGATCTGCGACTGAATTAAATCGGACTGCTTTCTGTGATCCTCTGAAAGCAGGAAAATATCCTGAAGGCCCATCATTAGAAAATGAAGCTTTGGTACAATGGCCAGCTTTTCATCGCGACTGACGAGCTTGTTTTTTAGTAAGGAAAACAACGGGTTTTCACGGAAGAAAGCATGCTCGAGCTGTAAGTGCTGAAGAACTTCCTGGAGACAGTTTTCAACCATGGCTGTTTTCTTCTTGTAGCCAGGCTGCCGCAGACGAATAGTCTTTAAAGAATTCAATCTTTATCGGTGACTTCACTTCTTTGAACAACAGGGTAATCGAGGTGGGGTTGTCATGAAGGATCGCAATTTTGTCAAGCTTGCTGGGCTTTTCCCTGATTTGTTTTTGTGCTAAACTCCATAGCCAGTCGAGCTGAACACAGCTGAGTTCATTGGTGAACTTGACATCAACTAAACAACCTTTGCAGTTGGAGACCCACAGCAATTGCTGGATGTTTTTTTGAATTAATAAGCGTGCATTATAGGAAAGAATTCGGTCGATAATAATGGTGAGAAATTTCCCACGGGTATTGTATCCGCAAACAGGGACTTCAAAATCATTAACCAGTGTTGTCATAGCGTTTTATTGGGTTTGGAGAATATACGTATGACCCCGCCTGATTTGATAGGTTGCTGCGTTTTGAATACTGTAATATTTTTGTGCTGAAAATAAGAGAATAAAAGCCGTTAAACTGTCTTACCCGCCGTTAGGGGCTTGTTTTGACAAGTCATAGGCGTGCTTTTTTTTATCATTTAGCCCCTTTTTTCAGCACTCTCAATGATTGACCATTGATAGCCCATCAAATTTTTGTTCCCCCTGACTTTAAATCGGCTTTTTAGGTATTGCTCCATTTTCAATTTATTGGCTTTCTTGAAGCCCACGGCAAAGTTGATCTGCGATTCAGGGACCTCTACGGCAACCGTACTGTTTTTGGGGAAGACTTCCAGGTTTTTCTCAAATTCTTCAGCCCAAATTTGCGTTTGCACCAATTCTTTAAATGCAGGATGAAAAGGTCCCGCAACCATAGCTTTTCCACTTCTGAGGTCTTCCGAAGGGTGCAATCCTGTTCTCAACACCTTTATGCCTGCCGCTTCAAATTTCGGTAATATTTGCGCAACCCATTGCACGGCCTCTGCTAATTTTAAAGGAGTATAACGGTTGGTTT